>NZ_CVTN01000073.1:0-120991 GCF_900004915.1 Pseudomonas sp. 31 R 17 | reverse complement strand
TTGCGCTTTTCAAAAGTGAGCCGCTGTAAAAGCGGAACCGTTAGCAGCCGTTACCGCAGAAACGGATATGTACTCGGTCCAATCCAACATCCTGGTCGGCCCCGAGGCCGCCATCGGGGGCAAGCCCCCTCCCACATTTGGCCCTCGGACCGTCAGGTAGAACCCCGTCGGCTGTCAGGCCGTCACGGGGGCAAGCCCCTTCCCACATTTTGGTCCGCGTACGAAAGACTAGTCTTTTTTCAGCTTCGGATTGGGAAAAAACTGCACCGCCTGCACCTTCGGATCGGCCGGCGCTTTCAAGGCCGAGGTATTGACCCGCGTGCCCAACTCCCTGGGCACTGACAGCCCCTGGTCATTGAGCGTATCGGTATACCCGCAGGCCACACATTCGCGGTGCGGCACGTTGTCCTCGGTCCACATCTTCAGCTTGTCCGGCTCGCTGCACGCCGGGCAGACCGCCCCGGCGATAAATTGCTTTTTGGTAATAACAGGCCCTTCACTCATGCTGCCGCGCCCTCACCCAGGCCGCTGTGGCGCAAGAGTGCGTCAATCGACGGCGCCCGTCCGCGGAAGTCGACGAACAACACCATCGGCTCCTGGGAACCGCCCCTTGCAAGGATCGCTTCCCGGAAGGCGCGGCCGGTCTGGGCATTGAGCACGCCGTCTTCTTCGAACTTGGAGAAGGCATCCGCCGAGAGCACTTCGGCCCACTTGTAGCTGTAGTAACCCGCCGCATAACCGCCGGCGAAGATATGCGCAAAGCTATTGGGGAAACGATTGTAGGCCGGCGGACGCATCACCGAGACTTCATCGCGCACACCGTCGAGTACCTGCGCCACACTGCGACCGTCACCGTGGGTGGCGTGCAGTTCGAAGTCGAACAGCGAGAACTCGAGCTGGCGCACCATCATCAGGCCGGACTGGAAATTCTTCGCCGCGAGCATTTTTTCCAGCAGGTCCTGGGGCAGCGGTTCACCGGTTTCGTAGTGACCGGAAATCAGCGCCAGGCCTTCAGGCTCCCAGCACCAGTTCTCCATGAACTGGCTCGGCAACTCCACCGCATCCCAGGCCACGCCATTGATACCGGATACGCCGGCGTGTTCAACGCGGGTCAGCAGGTGGTGCAGGCCATGGCCGAACTCGTGGAACAGGGTGGTGACTTCATCGTGGGTCAGCAGCGCAGGCTTGCCGCTGTCGGCCGGGGTGAAGTTGCACACCAGGTTGGCCACCGGGCTTTGCAGCACGCCATCGATGGTGCGGCGGCGGTCGCGGGCGCCGTCCATCCAGGCACCGCCACGCTTGTTGGCGCGGGCATACAAATCAAAGAAGAAGCGGCCGACGTGCTGGCCGTTTTCCCTGATCTCGAACAGGCGCACGTCCGGGTGCCAGGCGTCGAAACCTTTCTGTTCGGCGATTTCGATGCCGTACAGGCGCTGCACAATGGCGAACAGGCCGCCCAGCACCTTGTCGATCGGGAAGTAGGCGCGCAAGGCCTCCTGGGACACGCTGTAGCGCTGCTCGCGCAGTTTTTCGCCGTAGAAACCGCTGTCCCAGCTTTGCAGATCAGGGCAACCCTGTTCAGCGGCGTAGGCTTTGAGCTGTTGCAAATCCTGGGTGGCGAACGGCTTGCTGCGCCGGGCCAGGTCGCGCAGGAAACTCAGCACCTGATCGCTCGACTCGGCCATTTTGGTGGCCAGGCTCAGTTCGGCGAACGACGCGTAGCCCAGCAATTGAGCCAGTTCCTGACGCAGGTCGAGGATCTGTTCCATCACCGGGCCGTTATCGTTCTGACCGGCATTCGGGCCCTGGTCCGACGCGCGGGTGCAGTAGGCCGCGTAGACTTCTTCACGCAGGGCACGGTCCTGGGCGTAGGTCATTACCGCGTAATAGCTGGGAAATTCGAGGGTGATCAGCCAGCCATCGAGACCTTTGGCCTGGGCGGCGGCGGCCATTTGCGCCTTGGCCGAATCGGTCAGGCCGGCGAGGGTGGCCTGGTCGATGACGTGTTTGGTCCAGGCCTGGGTGGCGTCCAGCAACTGGTTGGAGAATTTGCTGCCCAGCTCCGACAGCTTGCTTTGCACGTCGGCGTAGCGCTTCTGCTGCTCGGGCGGCAAATCGATCCCCGACAGGCGGAAGTCGCGCAGGGCGTGTTCCAGGATGGTTTTTTGCGCCACATCGAAACCGGCGGCTTCCGGGCTGTTGGCCAGGGCTTCGAAGGCCTGGAACAGTTCACGGTTCTGCCCCATTTCGGTGGAGTAGGCGCTCAATGCCGGCAGGCAAGCCTCATAGGCTTCGCGCAACTCGGCGCTGTTACACACGGCGTTGAGGTGGCTGACCGGGCTCCAGGCCGCGCCCAGGCGATCATTGAGCTCGTCCATGGCCAGGACCAGGCCCGCCCATGTCGGATTTTTGCCCTGGCTTTGCAGGATGTCTGCGATCGCTGCACGGTTGTCGGCCAGGATCTGTTCGATGGCCGGCTGGACATGCTCGGCACGGATCGCCGAGAACGGCGGCAGGTCGTAGGGCTGCAGAAGAGGGTTGTTCGCGCTCACGGTTGGCACCTTGGCTGAAGAAACAGATAAGACAAAGATGGGGCCATCTTAATTACAATCAACACCCACCGCAGCTATCAGTACAACAGAGAGAGGCTATCGTGACCCTTCGCACCTATCAGAATCACACGCCAACCCTGGGCACCGGGGCGTTTGTCGATGTTTCGGCGGTGGTGATCGGCGATGTCGAAATCGGCGCCGACAGCTCGGTCTGGCCATTGACGGTGATTCGCGGCGACATGCACCGCATCCGTATCGGTGCGCGCACCAGCGTGCAGGACGGCTGTGTGCTGCACATCACCCACGCCGGCCCTTTCAACCCGGACGGTTTCCCGCTGTTGATCGGTGACGACGTGACCATCGCCCATAAAGTCATGCTGCATGGCTGCACCGTGGGCAGCCGCATCTTGATCGGCATGGGCAGCATCGTCATGGACGGCGCCGTGGTGGAGGATGACGTGATCATCGGGGCCGGCAGCCTGGTGCCGCCGGGCAAGAAACTCGACAGCGGCTTTTTGTATGTCGGCAGTCCGGTTAAACAGGTCCGCCCGCTGACCGACAAGGAGCGTGCCTTTTTCACCTACAGCGCGGCGAACTACGTGAAGCTCAAAGACCTGCACATCGCGCAAGGATTCGACCAATGACCCTGCACCACCAGACCGTGCTGTTCGACCTGGACGGCACCCTCACCGACCCGCGCGAGGGCATCACCCGTTCGATCCAGTACGCCCTCGGCAAACTGGGCATCGACGAGCCGGACCTGACCCGGCTCGAACACTTCATCGGCCCGCCGTTGCTGCAGGCGTTCATGCAGTTCTATGGCTTCGACGAGGCCAGGGCCTGGGAAGCGGTGAATTTCTATCGCGAGCGCTTCAAGGTCACGGGGCTGTATGAAAACCAGGTATTCGACGGCGTGATGCCACTGCTCGAAGAACTGAACAGCCAGGGCCGCCAACTGTATGTGGCGACATCCAAGCCGTGGGAATTCGCCCGTGAGATCGCACGGCATTTCGACTTTGCCAAGCACTTCAAGGTGATTTACGGCAGCGAGCTGGATGGCACACGCACCAACAAGGTCGAGCTGATCGCCCACCTGGTGCGTGAAGAAGGGCTGGACCCGGCCACCACCTTGATGATCGGTGATCGCAAGCATGACCTGATCGGCGCGCGCAGCAATGGGCTCGACTCGGTGGCAGTGGGTTATGGGTTTGGCAGCTTTGAAGAGCTGAATGCCGAAGCGCCGAACTGGCATTTTGAGACGTTGGCAGAAATGCATCAGGCGTTTTTGCGGCGGACTTGAGGACGCCATCGGGGGCAAGTCGAATCGTCGCACCGCCCCTCCCACATTTTGAGCGGTGTACACAGGTCAATTGTGGGAGGGGCGGTGCGACGATTCGACTTGCCCCCGATGAGGCCCTACAGGGCAACCTTTTCCAATTGCCTCAACGCCGCCCTGCGCTGCTCCACCGGCAGCCCTCCCAACTTCTCCACCGCCCCATAGAACTTCACCCAATCCCGCCCTTCCTGCGCAAACAACGCCGCAAACGCCGGTACCCACTGGTCATACAGCCCGAACGGCAGCAGCCGCGCGTTGTTCATCGGCTGGTTGATCCACGCGTCGTAACGCTTGTCACCGCCCCACTGGCTATCGCGCAGGTGGCGGTACTCACGGCGCAGGCGCTCGAACTGCGCGGCCTTGGCCTGGCGCATCACCTCGGCCGCCAATGGCTGGGCGTAAAGGTTTTCCAGGCGTTTGCGGGTAGCGAGAATCAACTGGGTAAACTGGTCGCGCTGCTGCAGCGTCGCATTGCTCAGCGGCGCCAGGCCACGGGCGGCGCGCCATTGTCGCGTACCTTCCTGCTCGACAAAGCTGGCGAATGACTCGTTGAACTCGGTGTTGTCCTTCACATAGAAGCGCTGATGCGCCAGCTCGTGGAAGATCAGGGTGGCCAGACGTTCATCGCCCCAGTTCATCATCGAACTGATGATCGGGTCATTGAACCAGCCCAGTGTGGAATAGGCTTCGACGCCGCCAATCGACACGTCCATGCCTTGTTGGCGCAGCAATGCCGCCTCGCCACGCGCCGCGCCCTGGCTGTAGTAGCCGCGATAGGCTACACAACCGGCGATGGGGAAGCAGTGGTTTTGCGCTGACAAAGAAAATTCCTGCGTGGCGAAGACATTCCACACCACATAGGGTCGACCAATATCGGCATACAGCCGGTAGCTTTGATTGTCGGGCAAGTGCAGCTGTTCGCTGGCGAACGCACGGGCCTTCTGGGATTGAAGCAGATGCTCACGCAACCCTTGCGGACGAACCGGATCGGCGATGACCTCGGCCACCGGTTCCCGCGCCCGCAGCAGTTGCCACTGGCCACTGGCTAACTGGCCGTAGTAACTGACGCTGGAGCAGCCGCTGAGCAGCATCACCAGCAACCCAGGAAGAAAACGCCTGATCATGCCGCGACTGCTCCTGGGTACGCTTGAATCGAATTTGAAGGTTCCACGTGATGGCGTGTTTATACTCAAAATATCTTCTCGCGTTGAGTGCCTGCCATGCGCCAGCTTTTGTACCCCGTCGCCGCCCTGTTGCTCAGCGCTTGCGCATCGACGCCGATCCCGCCCATCGACCCGCAACAGGCCTGGGTCGATTTCACCACGCCAACCCCGGGCGCCAAATTGGTCATGGCTCAGCGCCTGGACGGGAAATACCTCGAAGACGGGCGCTATTTCCAAATGCCGCCCGGGGCCCACGAACTGATGGTGCGCTTCGACTTCGAAGTGCCCGCCGGAGGAGGGTTGGGGGGGCTCAGCCAGATGATGTATCGAACCTGCTTCATGACCTTGCAGTACGACCATTTCCAGGCCGGCCAACGCTACATACTGGAAGGGCGCTCATTGGCCTTCACGCCCAACATCCGTTTGTACGACCCGGCGCGGCAATTGCTGGCCGAAGAGCGCAGCGTGAACTGCATCTGATCAGTCGTTGTTCTTCTGGTAGATGATGCGCTTGGTGCCGTTTTCGCAGGAACCGACAATCATGGCGCTGTCATGATTCTTGGCTTCTTCGGCGGTGATGATTTCCAGGGTGTAGGACGGGATCGCCTTGGCCTGGATGTTGACTTCGATTTCTTTGCGCAGCTCTTCGCAGTCTTTTGGCGCGGCCATGGCCGAAGTGGCCAATACGCCGCAGATGACCGCCAAAGCAAAACGTTTCATGTGTGTAGCTCCCTGAATGCATTGCGCACGGGTGTGCGTCTAGGCTGCATAGGCTATAGGACCACATTTATGAAACACGAGTTCTGATTTAACGCAGAACAAAATGTAGGAGGGGGCAAGCCCCCTCCCACACTGTCCAGGGGTTAGTTCAGGAGCGTGGCATCCAGGGTGATGGTTGCATTCAGCACTTTGGACACTGGGCACCCTTCCTTGGCCTTTTTGCTCAGTTCGTCGAACTGCGCCTGGCTGGCGCCTGGGATCTTGGCTTTAAGCACCAGATGCACAGCGGTAATCGCAAAACCGCCCTCGACCTGGTCGAGCGTCACCTGGGCTTCGGTGTCGATGCTGTCAGCCTTGAGGCCTGCATCGCCGAGAATCATGGAAAATGCCATGGAGAAGCAGCCGGCGTGGGCCGCACCAATCAGTTCTTCAGGGTTGGTGCCCTTGCCGCCTTCGAAGCGGGCCTTGAAGCCATAGGGCGCTTCGCGCAGCACGCCGGTCTCGGTGGAAATCGAGCCCAGGCCAGTCTTCAGATCGCCTTCCCAATGCGCGGATGCCTTTTTAACGATACTCATAGCTTTCTCCTCGAACGGTGATTTTGCGTCAGTAAGGTTCTGAGGATAGACGCCGTCGCAAAGTTCATCTTGTCGGAAAGACCTACCAAATAAGTAGGAAATTTCATGGCTGCTATTGAATCTCGGGTATATGCCCTCATTGCATAGACCATGCACATGAAGCGGCAGGTTTTGGTTCGTCTAAGAAGCCTGCGCCCCTATTGGAGAAGCAGGCTATGAAATCGCTGTCCGACGTGAAGTTCTCGACCCTCGACCTGGTGCCCGTACGCGCCAACGGCAGTGCGGCACAATCGTTACGCAATTCCCTGGACCTTGCCCAGCACGTGGAAAAGCTCGGCTATAACCGTTTCTGGGTGGCTGAGCACCATAATATGGACGGTATCGCCAGCTCGGCTACCTCGGTATTGCTGGGCTACCTGGCCGGTGGGACCTCGACTATCCGCGTCGGCTCCGGCGGGGTGATGCTGCCCAATCACGCGCCGCTGGTGATCGCCGAGCAGTTCGGCACCCTGGAGAGCCTGTACCCTGGCCGTATCGACCTGGGCCTGGGCCGCGCGCCCGGTTCCGATCAGATGACCGCCCGCGCCCTGCGCCGTGAACGCTCCGGCAGCGCGGACGATTTCCCGCAAGACGTGGCCGAACTGATGGCCTATCTCGGCCCGCGTACGCCCGATCAGCGGGTGATCGCAGTCCCGGGCACCGGCACCAACGTGCCGGTATGGTTGCTGGGCTCGAGCCTGTTCAGTGCGCAATTGGCCGGTGAACGTGGCCTGCCCTACGCCTTCGCCTCACATTTCGCACCGCGCCTGATGCATGAAGCGGTTCGGGTGTACCGCAATCACTTCAAGCCTTCGGCGGTGCTGGACAAGCCCTACGTGATGCTCGGCATTCCGCTGGTCGCCGCGGACACCGACGAACAGGCCGACTACCTGGCCACCTCGGTGTACCAGCGCATCCTCGCGCTGATGCGCGGGCAGAGCCTGGTGCAGCGCCCACCGGTGAAAACCATGGAAGGCCTGTGGCTGCCCCACGAGAAAGAAGCGGTGGGCAGTTTCCTCGGCCTGGCGATGGTGGGCAGCCCGGCGAAGATCCGCGCCAAACTGGAGGTGCTGATCGAACAGACCGGCGCCGACGAACTGATCTTTACCTGCGACCTGTATGAGCACGCCGACCGGATTCATTCCTACGAGCTGCTGGCGCAGGTGATGAAGGGCTAAACCCCAGGCGAAAAAAAACCGACGCGCCTGCGTCGGTTTTTTATGTCTGCAACACGGGATCAACCGCGCTTGTAGACGATTTCCTTGGTGTCGCCTTCGCAACTGCCAATCACTTGGCCATCGGCGGCAGCGCCTTTATCCACAACATCCAGCGAATAGTGCTGAACGCCCTTGGCATCAAGCTTTGCCGCGAGTTCGCTTTTCAGCTCTTCACAAGGCTTGCCCGCCGCCAGGGCCGTACCTGCAATGCTCAACAAACCTACCGCCAACAGAAACTTCTTCATCCGATACTTTCCTTGCACTGGTCGAAAAGAGCATGCCGACGCTCAGGGCGTCGGCATGCATTGGGTGTAGCGCAGGTTATGGCAATCGGCCAGCGGTCAAAGTTCCGCGTGCCCGATCAACTACTGGCAATTCGGAATCCCACCTTCAGGGTGACCTGATAGTGCGCGACCTTGCCATCCTCGATATGCCCACGGGTTTCAGTCACTTCAAACCATTCCAGATGCTTGAGGCTTTTGCTGGCTTCGGCCAGGGCATTCTGGATCGCATCTTCGATGGTGGTGGTGGATGAGCCCACCAATTCGACTTTCTTGTAGGTGTGATGTTCGCTCATGGTGTTTCTCCTGTAGGTCGTCAATCAAGACTAGCAGTGAATATTCGTACTGCTTGAGGCGACCGCTCGGCCACGAAAGTTCAGATTTAATGCACTTTCTGAAACGGCCGCAGTCGGTATCTACACACGCCACTCAATCACTTCAGGAGATGTCCAAATGGCCAACACTTCTTTACGCAAAGCGTCGCTGGAAAGCATGGAAGCCGAGATTTCGAGCCTGCTCAAATCCCTCGAGAGCCTCAAGGACGACGCATCCGATGAGTCGCGCAAAACGCTGAAGGCCCTGAAAAGCAATGCCGAGAATGCCCTCAAGCACTCGCGCCACCTGATCAGCGACGCGTACGAAGAAAGCAAAGTCAAAATTCGCGAAACCGGCGTTGCCACTCGCGACTACGCACAAGAGCACCCATGGACCACCGCCGGCGTTGCCGTCGGTGCTCTGGGTCTGCTGGCAGCCTACCTGCTGTGCAAACGCGGCGACTAAACAGGTTGGCGCGCCAGCTCAGCCTTGAGCCACTGCGCCAATTGCCCGGCGCGCCCATCTGCGGCGCGCTTGGGTAGCCACAACGCCAGGTGCGCCGGGGTTTCACTGAAGCCCCACGGCGCCACCAGGCGACCCGCACGCAGGTCCTCCGCCACCAGCGGTTGTGGCGCAATCGCCACGCCCAGTCCTGCCACCGCCGCTTCCAGCAAATAATACAAATGTTCAAAACCCTGGCCGAGTTTCAGCGCGTCGGGCTCGATCCCGTGTTGCTGCGCCCAACTGGGCCAGGCTTGCGGACGCGACGTGGTGTGTAAGAGAGGTTCGCCACGCAAGGCCTGGGCCGGTGCCTGGCGCAGGCGCTCATAGCCGGCGAAGCGTGGACTCATGACGGCGCCAATGCGCTCGCTGGCCAGCTCGTACACCTGCATATCCGCCGGCCAAGGCGGCTCGGCGAATACCAGCAGGGCATCAAGGCCGGGGCGCCTGGGGTCGAGATCGCCGTCACCGGCCGACAGGTGCAGACGCAAGTCCGGCAAGTCGGCATTCAAGCGCCCCAGACGCGGTATCAACCAGCGGGCCAACAAGCTGCCCGAGCATCCCAGTACAAAGGGTGCGTCGGCGCTGCGCTGGGTGAGTTCGGCACACACATCGCGCAGACGCTCGAACGCTTCGACGCTGGCATCGCGTAACCTTGCCCCTGAATCTGTGAGTTTAAGGCCGCGTCCCTCCTTGACGAACAGGCTGACGCCCAGGTGTTCTTCCAGCACTTTCAATTGGCGACTGACTGCGCCATGGGTGACATGCAAGTGCTCCGCAGCCTGGCTGACGCTGCTGAGGCGGGCGGTGACTTCAAAGGCGCGCAGCGCATTGAGCGGCGGAAGGTCTCGGCTCATCTGTGAGTTTTCCTGACAGGTTACGGCGATCTTATCGGTTTTCAGCCCAGAGCGGCAGGGGTAGAGTGGTCCTCATTGTTTCCCACACCCCTTTCTTTCCTGGAGCGTCCCATGACTCAGTCCCAGACCGACCTGCGCAACGGCCCTGACGTCAACGGCCTGTTTGGCGCGTTCGGCGGCCGCTACGTCGCTGAAACCCTGATGCCGTTGATCCTCGAGCTGGCCCGTGAATACGAAGCGGCCAAGATCGATCCGGCGTTCAACGAAGAATTGGCCTACTTCCAGCGCGATTACGTCGGGCGTCCAAGCCCGCTGTACTTCGCTGAACGCCTGACCGAGTTCTGCGGCGGCGCCAAGATCTACCTCAAGCGCGAAGAGCTGAACCACACCGGCGCGCACAAGATCAACAACTGCATCGGCCAGATCCTGCTGGCGCGGCGCATGGGCAAGAAACGCATCATCGCCGAGACCGGCGCCGGCATGCACGGCGTGGCCACTGCCACCGTCGCCGCGCGCTTTGGCCTGCAATGCGTGATCTACATGGGCACCACCGACATCGAACGCCAGCAGGCCAACGTGTTTCGCATGAAGCTGCTGGGCGCCGAGGTGATCCCGGTGGTCGCCGGCACCGGCACCCTGAAGGACGCGATGAACGAGGCCCTGCGTGACTGGGTCACCAATGTCGACAGCACCTTCTACCTGATCGGCACCGTGGCCGGCCCGCACCCGTACCCGGCCATGGTGCGCGATTTCCAGGCCGTGATCGGCAAGGAAACCCGCGACCAATTGCAAGCCCAGGAAGGCCGCCTGCCGGACAGCCTGGTGGCGTGCATCGGTGGCGGCTCCAATGCCATGGGCTTGTTCCACCCGTTCCTGGATGACACCAGCGTCGAGATCATCGGCGTTGAAGCGGCCGGTCATGGCATCGAAACCGGCAAGCACGCCGCCAGCCTCAATGGCGGGGTGCCCGGCGTACTGCACGGCAACCGCACCTTCCTGCTGCAGGACGATGACGGCCAGATCATCGACGCACACTCGATTTCCGCAGGCCTGGACTACCCTGGCATCGGCCCTGAGCACGCCTGGTTGCACGACATCGGCCGTGTCCAGTACACCTCGGTGACGGACGATGAAGCCCTCGATGCTTTCCACAAATGCTGCCGCCTCGAAGGGATCATTCCGGCGCTGGAAAGCGCGCACGCCCTGGCCGAAGTATTCAAACGCGCACCGACCCTGCCCAAGGAGCACCTGATGGTGATCAACCTGTCCGGCCGAGGCGACAAAGACATGCAGACCGTCATGCACCATATGGAACAGTCCCAGCAGGAGAAACATTGATGAGCCGCCTGCAGACGCGCTTCGCGCAACTCAAAGAGCAGAACCGCGCCGCCCTGGTGACCTTCGTCACCGCCGGCGACCCGGGCTATGACGCCTCGCTGGCCATCCTCAAAGGCCTGCCCGCTGCCGGAGCCGACGTGATCGAGTTGGGCATGCCCTTCACCGACCCGATGGCCGATGGCCCGGCCATCCAGTTAGCCAACATCCGTGCGCTGGAGGCCAGGCAGAACCTGGCGAAAACCCTGCAGATGGTTCGCGAGTTCCGCAAGGACAACGACGACACGCCCCTGGTGTTGATGGGCTACTTCAACCCGATCCACAAGTACGGTGTCCCGCAATTCATCACCGACGCCAAGGAAGCGGGCGTAGACGGGCTGATCGTGGTGGACATGCCGCCTGAACATAATGGCGAACTGTGCGACCCGGCCCAGGCGGCGGGTATCGACTTTATCCGCCTGACCACGCCGACCACTGACGACGCACGCCTGCCGACGGTGCTCAACGGCAGCTCCGGCTTTGTGTACTACGTGTCGGTAGCGGGCGTGACCGGTGCCGGCGCGGCCACCCTGGAGCACGTCGAAGAAGCCGTGAGCCGCTTGCGTCGCCATACCGACCTGCCGATCAGCATCGGCTTCGGTATCCGTACACCGCAGCAAGCGGCGGCCATCGCGCGCCTGGCGGACGGTGTGGTGGTGGGGTCTGCGCTGATCGATCACATCGCCAACGCCGACAGCCACCAGCAAGCGATCGATGGCGTATTGAGCCATTGCGCGGCGCTGTCCGAAGGCGTGCGCAACGCACGTCGGTAACTACCGGTCCGGATTCTTGCGCTAGGCTTGTGGGGTGACATGCAGTCACCCCACCAGCACTTCATGCCTCTTGTCGTCTAACCGCCTCTGCAAGCCCCCCGCAGTTCTTGCCTCCCGGTTGTTAAGTTAGCTGCATCAGAAGTCATCCCTGGCTCTTAAGGAGTACATCATGGCATTTGATCTCATCACGTGTTTGGACCACCGTCATTCCACTTTGCAGAAAGGCTTCAACCTGCGCTGGCCGTTGGGCAATGTGCAGGGCGAATCGTCGCCCAATGGCGCCAGTCGCATCTACCTCTGCCACAGCCCCCAGGACATCATCGACGCTGCCGCCGAAGCGCTGGCGATCACCCACGGACGTATAACGGTTCGCAGCGGTGGCCACTGCTACGAAGGTTTCGTCTCCAACAAAATGCCCGGCAACAGCGACGAGGTGCTATCGATCCTGGATATCAGCCCGCTGAATCAGGTGGTCTACGCCGCCGATGGGCAACTGGCTTCCGACCTGGTCCCCGCGCGGTCCGAGCGCTACAGCTTTCGCCTGGAGGCCGGTGCGCAGAATTGGGATGCCTACGTCAGGTTGTACAAGCTGGCCAATAAGACACTGCCGGGCGGCTCGTGCTATTCGGTCGGCCTGGGCGGGCATATCTGCGGGGGCGGCTATGGATTGCTGTCACGCAAGCATGGCCTGGTGTGCGATTGGCTGCACGGTGTGGATATGTTGGTGCCCAATGCACAGGGCACCGGCCTGACCCCCGTGCATGTCTCGCGAGACAGCACAGACCCTGACGAGCTCGACCTCTTCGCGGCGTGCTGCGGCGCCGGTGGCGGTCAGTTCGGCATCATCACCAGCTACTATTTCAAGGCATTGCCCGAGGCGCCGAAGGAAGTGCTCTGGCTGGTGCTGCAATGGGATTGGTCCCTGCTGACCGATAAGTCCAGGCTCGACAACCTGCTTATCGCCTATCAGAACTGGTTCGCCCTCAACCAAAGCAATCCCGACACGTGGGGGTTGGCGACCAAACTGGAGATGCGCCATCCGCACACGGGTAATGTGACCCTGGGCATTCACTACGTTGATCGGGACGCGGGGGTAAAGGACCAGGCGCCCTTTGAAGATTTCGTCGCAAAAATGCTCGATGCCATTGGCCTGCCCGCGACGGAATGCCTGGTGCCGTTTTACGTTGTGCATATGCCAAGCGGCGGCGCCAGCGGACGCGCCATCAAAGCATTGCCCGACGCATTGGCGGCCACGCGACGCCTGGATTGGCTGGTGTGCCAGCAAACCTTGAATGGTTCAGGGGACAATCTGCGCGGGCGCTACAAGTCGGCCTATCAGAAGGGCGAATTCACCCCTCAGGTGCTCCGGGCGATCTGGGACACGTTGCACTGGGACGACCCCGATGGATACCTGACCCAGAGCCTGATACAAATCCAGTCGTTTGGCGGGCGCATCAACGAGGCCACACCGGCGGTTCGCAAGGAGTCGTCGGCCTCACAGCGCTCGTCCTACCTGAAGTGGCAACCGCAGTGCTATTGGCAGGAGGCCGGCGAGGCGGCGGACCAGGCCCACGCCCGATGGATTCAGGGACTGTTTTTCCAAGCGTTCGCCAATGACCAGGGGGTGCCCCTCAATGACCAGTTCGAGGGTTGCTATATCAACTACCCGGACCTGGACATGACTCATGAGGACGGCAACCCGGCCAGGCCGAAAAACCCCTACTGGTACAAGATTTTCGTCCCCGACCTCATGATCGAAAGCCGCCTGCGCCGCACCAAGCGGCATTGGGACCCGCACAATGTGTTCCGTAACGAGATGTCCGTGCCGTGAACAGGTAAGGAAGGCGACCCCAGGGTCGCCTTGTTTCACAGCTCAATCCGCTCGACCTTGCCCACCAGCAACACGTAGGAAAGCGCGCCAAGCAGCGCCAGCACCGCGATATAGGTAATGGCCGGCGCAAACGAATCACCGCTGGCAAGAAATCCAATCACGATCGGCGTGGCAATCGCCGACAGGTTGCCGATGAAGTTGAACACGCCACCGGTCAGCCCCAACAAACGGGCAGGTGCCAGCGTGGACACCAGCGACCAGGTGATCGACGCCAGCCCGTTGCCGAAGAACGCCAGTGCCAGGAATGCGATCACCCAGGCGCTGGAGTCCACGTAGTTGGCGCCGATGATCGCGGTGGAAATCAGCAGCCCGCCGATGATCGGCAACTTGCGCGCAAAGCCTACCGACGCGCCCCGGCGAATCAGCCAGTCGGAAAAAATCCCGGAGCACAGCACCCCGACGAACGCCGCCAGAAACGGCAGTGAGGCGAGCAGACCGGACTTGATGAAGTCCATGCCGCGATACTTGACCAGGTAGGTCGGGAACCAGGTGAGGAAAAACCACAGGGTGGAGTTCAGGCAGAACTGCCCAAGGTAGATGCCCCACAGCTTGCGCTTGCTCAGCACAATGCCCAGGTCAACCCAGCTGAACGGCGCCTTGCTGGATTTTTCCTGCATATCCACCAGGCCACCGCCGTCACGGATCAGCTGGATTTCCGCCGCGTTGGCGCCCTTGAAATCCTTGGGCTCGCGGTACACCGCGTACCAGATCAGCGCCCATAAGATGCCGACGCCACCGGTGGCGACGAACACCATGTGCCAGCCGAATGCATGTTGCAGCCAGGCCAGCACGGGGGTGAGAAACGCCAGCCCGACGAACTGCCCGGAGGTGTAGACGCCAATCGCCGTGGCGCGCTCGCGCTCGGGAAACCAGGTGGTCACGACCCGGCTGTTGATCGGGTAGGCCGGGGCCTCCAGGGCACCGACGGCCATGCGCAACACGAACAACGCAATGAAGCTGGCGGCAAAGCCGAGCATGACGGTGGCGATGGACCACAGCAGCAGGGCGGCGGTGTAGAGAATGCGCGGGGGCACACGGTCGACCAACCAGCCGCCAGGGATCTGCATCGCGGCGTAGGTCCAGCCGAACGCCGAGAAAATCAGCCCGACATGGACCGGGTCAATGCCCAGCTCGCTGGTCAGCGCGGGAGCGGCAATCGACAGGTTGCTGCGGTCGAGGTAGTTGATCACCACGGTGATGAACAGCAGCACCATGATAAAGAAGCGCTTTCGGCTGGGCGTGACTACAGGAGCCTGTCCGGTGAGGGGTTCAGGGTGCATGGGGAAGTGCCTCTTTTTATGTTTATTGAGGTCTGAAAAACTGAGCTGACTGAAAAAACTGGATCAAATGTGGGAGGGGGCTTGCCCCCGATGGCGGTGGAACAGCCAGTACATCGGTGGATGACACACCGCAATCGGGGGCAAGCCCCCTCCCACATTTTTGACCACATTTTAGCCAGTCGACATCACCACTCGGCGAAACTGCCGTCGGCGTGGCGCCAGATCGGGTTGCGCCAGCGATGGCCGATGGCCGCGCGCTCGACCACGTATTCCTCGTTGATCTCGATGCCCAGGCCCGGCCCGTTGGGGATCTTCACAAAGCCTTGGTCATAGTCGAATACGCCCGGGTCGCGCACATAATCGAGCAGGTCGTTGCTCTCGTTGTAGTGGATGCCCAGGCTCTGTTCCTGGATAAACGCGTTGTAGCACACCGCGTCCAATTGCAGACACGCCGCCAGGGCAATCGGGCCCAGCGGGCAGTGCAGGGCCAGGGCCACGTCGTAGGCTTCGGCCATGTTGGCGATCTTGCGGGTTTCGGTGATGCCGCCGGCGTGGGACGCATCCGGCTGGATGATGTCGACATAGCCTTCACTGAGCACGCGCTTGAAATCCCAGCGCGAGAACAGGCGCTCGCCCAGGGCAATCGGGGTGCTGGTCAGGGGGGCCAGTTCCTTGAGGGCTTCGTAGTTTTCGCTGAGCACCGGTTC
Organism: Pseudomonas sp. 31 R 17; assembly: GCF_900004915.1. Taxonomy (NCBI): domain Bacteria; kingdom Pseudomonadati; phylum Pseudomonadota; class Gammaproteobacteria; order Pseudomonadales; family Pseudomonadaceae; genus Pseudomonas; species Pseudomonas sp. 31 R 17. Next base: position 105,410 of record NZ_CVTN01000073.1, on the reverse strand, counting down.
TTCGATGAACATCAGCTTGTACGGGTCCAGTTCCTTCATCAGCACCTTGGACATGGGCTTGTGCACGCGGCCATGAAAATCGACGCCAATGCCGACATTAGGGCCGACCGCATCGCGCACGGCAGCGACGTTGGCCAGGGCCAGGTCGACTTTTTCGAAGCTGTCGACGAACTGCAGCTCTTCGGTGCCGTTCATTTTCACCGCAGTGAAACCACGGGCCACAGCCTCTTTGGCCGCGCGGGCCGTGTCGGCCGGGCGGTCGCCACCAATCCACGAATACACACGGATCTTGTCACGCACCTGGCCGCCCAGCAGGTCGCTGACGGACACGCCCAGAGCCTTGCCCTTGATGTCCCACAACGCCTGGTCGATACCGGCGAGGGCGCTCATGTGCACAGCGCCACCGCGGTAGAAACCGCCGCGATAGAGCACGGTCCAGATGTCTTCGATATTGCGTGGGTCTTTGCCGATCAGGTAGTCGGACAATTCTTCGACGGCAGCGGCCACGGTGTGGGCGCGACCCTCAACCACGGGCTCACCCCAGCCGGTGACGCCCTGGTCGGTTTCGACCTTGAGGAAGCACCAGCGCGGCGGGACGATGAAGGTCGTCAGTTTGGTGATTTTCATCTGTTGTCTCTCTTATAGATGCAGCGCCAGCAGGCGCGGAACTTGAAATCAGCTCAGGGCTTTCCAGGCCGCGACATAAGCCTGGGCACGGCTCGCAACCTGCTCTACGCTCATACCCGGTTTGAACAATCCGGAGCCCAGCCCGAAGCCCTTGGCGCCGGCGTCGGTGAACACTTGCATGTTGTCCGGCGTGATACCGCCCACCGGCAGCAGCAACGTGCCCGCCGGCAATACCGCAAGCCACGCCTTGATCACCGCCGGGGCCATTTGCTCGGCCGGGAACAGTTTCAATACGTCGGCGCCTTCGGCCAGTGCGGCAAAGGCTTCGGTCGGTGTGGCGACGCCCGGCGACAGATACAGGCCCGCCGCTTTCGCCGCCCGCAATACCCTGGCATCGCTGTGGGGCATCACGATTACCTGGCCGCCGGCGGCCTTGACCTGCTCGACCTGCTCGGGCGTCAGCACCGTACCGGCACCAATCAGGCAATCGGCGGGCAGGCTGTCGCGCAGCGTGCGGATGCTGGTGTAGGGGTCCGGCGAGTTAAGCGGCACTTCGATGACGCGAAAACCGGCCTGGTACAGCGCCTGGCCGACGGCTTCGGCTTCGTCCGGGCGCACACCGCGCAGGATCGCGATCAGACCGTTTTGTGCGAGTGCTGTTTTAAGCATGTCAGGCCTCCGTTACAGGTTGAGTGAGCCCGGCCGCCACGGCCAGTTGCCACAAACCGCGCTCGCTGGCGGCCTGCGCCAGGCTGACGTCGGTGAAGCCGCACAGCGCGAGGGCACGTTGATAGCGGGCGCAGAGGGGGGCGGCACCGACCAGGACGATCGGCTTGGGTTTTGCGCTGTCGGGTAAACCGGCCAGTTCATGACCGATCAGCAGGCCGGACAGGTAGTCGGGCTGCTGCTCGGGCGTCAGTTGGGCAGTCAGGCCGAGGGTGCGGGCACTGAACAGCGTCGAGAGCACGCCGCGCCGGCCATCTGCCGAAAGCGCCACATGCACGCCGCGGTCAAACGCCTCGGTCTGGAAATGTTCCGATGATTGCTGGGTACGCCCCAGGATGCTGTGCTGGCTCAAGACGGCGAACAGCTCACCGGTCATGAAGGTGTCGAAGTGAGTGATACAGCCTTCGACGACCTCGACCCATTTGGAATGGCTGCCCGGCAGGCCAATCAATACGTCGCTCGCAAGCCCGTGCAGCACACCGAGCACCTGGGTTTCTTCGCCGCGCATCACATTGGGCAGGCCGACCTGTTCGATCACGCCCGGCACGATATGCACATCAACCCCACGCACGCTGCGCACCTTATGCAGCGCCTGGCCCAGGCTCGCCACATCCACCGGGGTATTGCGGTAAGCCGCTTCGCTCCAGCCCTGTGCGCTGCCGACCATGCCGCAGGCAATCACCGGCAGGTCGGGCTGGGCGTCGAGCCAGTCCCCACAGGCGCTATCGAAGGCCAGCTCGAAACCATTGCTGCAGCGCACGCCTGCAATGTCACGCGGTTCGCTGGGCAAATGCATGATGCCCGACGCCAGTGAGCGTTGTTCCAGCACCACGCCGGCGGGGCCTAGTTTGTAAGCACGAAGGGAACTGGTTCCCCAATCGAGCGCGATCAATTGCGCCTGCATCGCTTCACCTGAAATGAGTGGGTGCTGAAAAAAGCAGATGGGCGAATATAAACCTAAGCTTTGTAATATCTCAATATATAAATATCAGTCCCATATATTGGGAGATAATCGCGAAAAGTCATACATCTTCCTGGGAAAATGAGCATTGCATTGGCTTGGAAAGCGCCGGTCCTAGACCGCAATCGATGGCAGGGCCAGCCCGGTCAATGACTGCGCACTGCCGGCCTGCTCCGCCAGCAGCCAATCGACAAACCGTTCGACCAATTGCCCGCGACGCTTGCGCTGGGGCTGCACCACGTAATAGCCGAAGCGCGAGACCACCGTCTCGCTGATCGGTCTGCACAGCCAGTTCTGCTCCAGCAGGTTATCCACCAGGTGGCGCCAGCCGATCGCGACGCCCTGGCCGGCAATAGCCGCCTGAATCAGCAGCGTGTAATTGTCGAAACGCAACTGGCCAGGGGTGGGCGCGGCGCTGATACCCAGCTCGCGAAACACACCGGCCCAATCGAACCAATGGCGATTGTTTTCCTGACGCAAGTGCAGCAGGGGGTAGTCCGGCAGGGTCTGCACCGTCAGCGCAGTGGCCTGGTTCTTAAGCCACTGGGGGCTGCACACCGGGAACACTTCCTCGTTGAACAACCAAAGGCTGTCGCCTTGCTTGAAGCGTCCATCGCCAAACAGCACGGCCACGTCGATGTCGCTGCGCAGGCTGGCGTGGTTGCGCTCGCTGGTCACCAGGCTCACGTCAACCTGCGGGTTGGCCTCGTGGAACCGATGCAGGCGCGGCATCAGCCAGTAGGCGGCAAAGGCGAAGTCGGTGGCCACTTGCAGCACTTCGTGCTGGTCCTGCCGGGTGACGGTGCTCAGGCCCAGGTTGATGGTTTGCAGGCCGGCCTGCACGTGTTCGAACAGCAGGGCGCCGGCGTCGGTCAATTCGATGCCACGGTAGATGCGATCGAACAAGCGGATCGCCAACTGCTCTTCAAGCCGTTTGATCTGCTGGCTGATGGCCGGTTGGGTGGTGCCCAACTCCATCGCGGCGGCGGTAAAACTGCGCTGCCGCGCAGCCGCTTCGAACGCGCGCAGCAGGTCGAGGGAGAGGTCACCCAGCGCTTCATACATAAGCTGTGCTTATCCTAGGTATTGTTCTTCATGGGCTTTACCACGTTTTTCATGGGCCGCATGCTCATTGGCATAAACACCGCCTATGGAATGCCGAGAAACCATGAAGCGCAAGAACATTCTTTTCATCATGGCCGATCAAATGGCCGCGCCGCTGCTGCCGTTCTACGGACCTTCCCCGATCAAGCTGCCCAACCTGAGCCGCCTCGCCGAACAGGGCGTGGTCTTCGACGCCGCCTACTGCAACAGCCCGCTGTGTGCGCCTTCGCGCTTCACGCTGGTCAGCGGTCAGTTGCCGAGCAAGATAGGCGCTTACGACAACGCGGCGGATTTCCCCGCCGATGTGCCGACCTATGCCCACTACCTGCGTCGCCTCGGCTACCGCACGGCGCTGTCGGGCAAGATGCATTTCTGCGGTCCCGACCAGTTGCATGGCTATGAAGAGCGCCTGACCAGCGACATCTACCCGGCGGACTACGGTTGGGCGGTGAACTGGGATGAGCCGGACGTACGCCCCAGCTGGTATCACAACATGGCCTCGGTGCTGCAAGCCGGGCCCTGTGTGCGCACCAACCAGCTGGATTTCGACGAAGAAGTGGTGTTCAAGGCCCGGCAATATCTGTTCGATCATATCCGCGAGGACGGCGAGCAACCGTTCTGCCTGACCGTGTCGATGACCCATCCCCATGACCCGTACACTATTCCCAAACCGTTCTGGGACCTGTACGACGAGAGCGACATTCCCCTGCCAGCAACGCCGCCCCAGGGCGATCTCGACCCGCACTCCCAACGTTTGCTCAAGGTCTACGACCTGTGGGACAAGCCGCTGCCTGTGGATAAGATCCGCGATGCACGGCGTGCCTATTTCGGCGCGTGCAGCTACATCGACAGCAATGTCGGCAAGCTGCTGCAAACCCTGGAAGACACCGGCCTGGCCGATGACACCATCATCATCTTCTCCGGCGACCACGGTGACATGCTGGGCGAGCGCGGCCTTTGGTACAAAATGCATTGGTTCGAAATGGCCGCCCGCGTGCCGTTGTTGATCAGTGCGCCCGGGCAATTTGCGGCGCGCCGTGTGACCCAGGCCGTCTCGACCGCCGACCTGTTGCCCACCCTGGTGGAGTTGGCCGGCGGCGAGCTGGACCCGCGCCTGCCCCTGGATGGGCGTTCGCTGCTGCCACATTTGCAAGGCGAGGGCGGGCACGACGAAGTGTTTGGCGAATACATGGCCGAAGGCACCATCAGCCCGCTGATGATGATTCGCCGGGGCGCCTACAAATTCATCTACAGCGAAGACGACCCTTGTCTACTGTTCGATGTACACAACGACCCGCACGAGCGGGAGGACCTCAGCCAGTCACCGGAGCACCGGCCACTGTTCGAGGCGTTTTTAAACGAGGCGCGGGCCAAGTGGGACATCCCGGCGATCCACCAACAGGTGCTCGCCAGCCAACGCCGCCGTCGCCTGGTGTTCGAAGCTCTGACCCAGGGCAAGCTCAAGAGCTGGGATCACCAGCCACTGGTGGACGCCAGTCAGCAGTACATGCGCAACCATATCGACCTCGACGACCTGGAGCGCAAGGCACGTTATCCACAACCCTGCCAACACTAAAAAATACAGAGGGAAGGCCATGCAAAAGTTAACGGTAGTGCTGGGCATCCTGGCGTTGAGCAGCGCCAATGCATTTGCGGACTTAAGTTGCGAAACGGTGAAAATGGCCGATCCCGGCTGGAGCGACATTGCGGCGACCAACGCCATCACCGGTTTTCTGCTGACCGGCATGGGCTACACGGCCAAGGTCGACACCCTGGCCGTGCCGATTACCTTTGGCGGGCTCAAGGATGGCCAGGTTGACGTGTTCATGGGCAACTGGATGCCGGCGCAGCAAGGCTTCTATGACAAGTTCGTGGCCAATGGCGATGTCGTACAGCTGGCGAAGAACCTCGACGGCACCGAGTTCACCCTCGCCGTGCCGGACTACGTGTGGGACGCGGGTGTGCATGATTTTGCCGACCTGAATAAATTCGCCGACCGGTTCGGCAAGAAGATCTACGGCATCGGCTCCGGCGCGCCGGCGAATATCTCGCTGCAGGAGATCATCAAGAAAAATGACTTTGACCTCGGCCAGTGGAAGCTGGTGGAGTCGAGTGAACAGGCGATGCTCGCCGAAGTTTCGCGAGCGGTGAAGAAACAGCGCTTCGTCACCTTCCTCGGCTGGACGCCGCACCCCATGAACGTGCAACTGAAAATGCACTACCTCACAGGCGGCGAGCAGTATTTCGGCAGCACCGGCAGCGTCTACACCTTGACCCGCAAGGGCTATGCGCAGGCCTGCCCGAATGTGGGCAAACTGCTGACCAACCTGAGTTTCACCCAGGACATGGAGAACAGCATCATGGCTGACGTGGCCAACAACAAGGTCAGTAATGCCGAAGCTGCCAAGGCGTGGATCAAGGCCAATCCGGCGGTATTGGACAAGTGGCTGGAGGGCGTGAAAACCCTGGATGGCAAGGATGCGTTGGCAGCGGTAAAAGCCAACCTCTAAGACACATCACAATCCAAATGTGGGAGGGGGCATGCCCTCTGTAGGAGCGAGCTTGCTCGCGAAAAACGTCAACGATAACGCGTGCTTTCTGAATGAACGCGGTGCCTGTGAGTTTTTCGCGAGCAAGCTCGCTCCTACAACAAAGCTGACTGGCACTAGGGGCTTGTTCCCTCCCACAAGGATCAGTGTGTACTGATACCCTGAGCCCAACCTGTGAATCCGAGCCTGCGATGTCCCGGCCCAACCGCTACACCCTGTTCCCTTTCCTCAGTTGGCTGCCGTGCCAAACCCGCGCCAGCGTTGTCCGGGACGCCATCGTCGGCCTCAGCGGCGCCGTACTCGCGCTGCCACAGTCGATTGCCTACGCACTGATCGCCGGGCTCCCACCGGAGTACGGTCTGTACGCGGCCATCATTCCGGTGTTGATCGCGTGCCTGTGGGGCTCGTCCTGGCACCTGATCTGCGGTCCTACGGCGGCAATTTCCATTGTGCTCTACGCCAGTATCAGCCCGCTGGCGGTGCCGGGTTCCCAGGATTACATCACCTTGATCCTGCTGCTGACCGTCCTCGCCGGTGTGTTCCAGTGGTTGCTGGGCCTGCTGCGCTTCGGCGCGCTGGTGAATTTCGTCTCCCATTCCGTGGTGCTCGGTTTCACCCTCGGTGCCGCGGTGGTCATCGCTCTCGGGCAGTTGCCCAACCTGCTGGGGCTGGACCTGCCGAGCCAGGCCACCGCGATCAACAGCCTGCTGGCGCTGCTCGAGCATGCCGGCGAGTGGGACCGCGCATCGCTCATCCTGGGCCTGGGCACCTTGCTGGTCGGCGCACTGCTCAAATCCCTGGTGCCACGCTGGCCGAGCCTGTTGATCGCCCTGGCCCTGGGCAGCCTCGCCACATGGCTGTGGCCGGCGCTGTTCGGGCATGTGGCGTTGGTCAGTTCGTTCATCGGCAAGCTGCCACCCTTGCGCCCGTTGCCCATGGACTTGGACACGATCCTGCGCCTGCTGCCGAGCGCCGTGGCGGTGGGCATGCTGGGGCTGGTGACCAGCCTGTCGATTGCCCGTTCACTGTCGGCCCGTTCGCAGCAACTGCTCGATGCGAATCAGGAAGTTCGCGCCCAAGGTTTATCCAATATTGTCGGCGGATTTTTCTCCGGCTATCTGTCGGCAGGTTCGTTCACCCGTTCCGGCCTCAGTTATGAGGCGGGTGCCCGCTCGCCATTGGCCGGCGTGTTTTCCGCGCTCTGGGTGGCGCTGTTTGCGCTGTTTGGCGCAGGGTTGATCGCGCACATTCCGATCCCGAGCATGGCGGCAAGTATCCTGTTGATCTGCTGGGGGCTGGTGGACCACCGCGGCATCCGTGCGTTGTACCGCGTGAGCCGCGCCGAATTCGTGGTGATGGCGCTGACGTGTGTCGCGACCTTGCTGCTGGAGCTGCAAACGGCCATCTATGCCGGGGTGCTGGCGTCGCTGTTTTTCTACCTCAAGCGCACCTCCCAACCCCGGGTGCAGCAATGGCGCGACGGTGACGAGGATGTGTTGCGCGTGGGTGGCTCGATCTTTTTTGGCGCCAGCCACTACCTGCAGGTGCGCCTGCAACACTTGCAGGGCGAGCGGGTGGTGATCGAGGCGCAGCAGATCAACTTTATCGACTACTCCGGGGTAGAGATGCTGCACCAGGAAGCGCGGCGGCTGGCGAGGTTGGGGCGTAGCCTGACCTTGCGCGGGGCCCGGCCGCAGGTGGTTGAAGAATTGAAGAAACTGGAAGGCGCCGAAAACTGCCCCATCCATTTCGAAGACTGAACACGGTCAAAACTGTGGGAGGGGGCTTGCCCCGATAGCGGTGCTTCAGCCAACACATGGGTAGCTGACAGACCGCCATCGGGGGCAAGCCCCCTCCCACATTTGGATATATGTCAGGCCAATTGGCGGCGCAGCTCGGCCAGTACCGGCGCCGACTCCGGGCGTACGCCGCGCCACAGGAAGAAAGCTTCGGCCGCCTGTTCAACCAGCATGCCCAATCCGTCCATCGCTACCGCCGCACCCTGCTCATCGGCCCAGCGACAGAAGGCGGTCGGCGCCTTGGCGTACATCATGTCGTAGCAGAACGTCTTGCCCGGTTCGATCAAACTGCCCGCAATCGGCGGTACGTCGCCTGACAAGCTGGCGGACGTGGCGTTGATAATCACGTCCACCGGCTCACGCAGCCAGTCGAAACCACTGGCGGACACCGGCCCCAGGTCATTGAACAGCTCGGCCAGCCCTTCGGCTTTCTCCACGGTGCGGTTGGCAATGATCAGCGAGGCGGGTTTTTCGGCCAGCAACGGTTCCAACGCGCCGCGTACCGCGCCACCGGCGCCCAGCAGCAGGATGCGCTTACCTTGCAGGTCCAGCCCGGCGTTGACCTTGAGGTCGCGCACCAGGCCTGCGCCGTCAGTGTTATCACCGAGCAACGTGCCATCGGCCAGCTTGCTCAGGGTATTCACCGCGCCGGCGCGTTGGGCGCGCTCGCTGAGGGTGTCGGCCAGCCGGAAAGCGTCTTCCTTGAACGGCACGGTGACATTCGCCCCACGGCCGTGTTGAAAGAACTCACGGGCACAGCCGATGAAGCCCTCCAGCGGCGCGAGCAGTGTGCTGTAGTCCATCTGCTCGCCGGTCTGCTCGGCGAACAGGCGGTGAATCAACGGTGACTTGCTGTGGCCGATGGGGTTGCCGAAGACGACATAGCGATCCATCACACTGCCGCCTTGGGCGCAGTCAGGCCGAGCCAGTCGCGGTCCTGCAGGAAATAGTCGGTAAGGCGCGCTTCTTCGCTGCCGGCCTCGGCTTTCCAGTCGTAGCTCCAGCGCACCTGCGGCGGCAGCGACATCAGGATCGACTCGGTACGCCCGCCCGACTGCAGGCCGAACAGGGTGCCACGGTCATAGACGAGGTTGAACTCAACGTAGCGGCCCCGGCGGAACTCCTGGAACTGACGCTGCTGTTCGGTATAAGCCATCGCCTGGCGGCGCTGCATGATCGGCAGGTAGGCGTCGATGTAGGCATCACCGATGGCGCGGATGAAGGCAAAGCAGGTGTCGAAGCCCCATTCGTTCAAGTCATCGAAAAACAGGCCGCCAATGCCACGCGGCTCGTTGCGGTGCTTGATATGGAAATAGGTGTCGCACCAGGCTTTATAACGCGGGTAAACGTCCGCACCGAACGGCGCACAGGCCTGCTCGGCCACGCGATGCCAGTGGATGCAGTCTTCGTCGTTGCCGTAATAGGGCGTCAGGTCGAAGCCGCCGCCAAACCACCACACCGGCTCTTCGCCTTCCTTTTCAGCAATGAAAAAGCGCACATTGGCGTGGGAAGTCGGTATGTGCGGGTTATGGGGATGGATCACCAGCGACACGCCCAGCGCCTCGAAGCCGCGACCAGCCAGTTCAGGGCGATGGGCACTGGCGGACGGGGGCAAGCCGCTGCCAAACACGTGGGAAAAATTGACGCCGCCTTTTTCGATGACCGACCCGTTTTCAATCACACGGGTGCGACCGCCACCACCGGCAGGCCGGGTCCAGGCGTCTTCGATAAAGCGCGTGTCCGTTTCGAAGGTTTCCAGGGCGCTGCAAATGCGGTCTTGCAGGTCGAGCAGGTAGGCTTTTACAGCCTCGGTGCGAGTAGTCATGGCATCACCTTGAATCGGGCAAAGCTACGCGAGGCCATTGGGCGTCGGCGGCAAACGGGCGAACAGGATACCACCGCACCCCGTGTCGTCGCAGTTGACGAAGATCAAGCTTAGGAGTCCGATAGGGGCCTTCGTTTATTCGACCCAAGGAGAAGGTAGATGGCCAAACGTATCCAGTTCAGCGCCCATGGTGGCCCCGATGTGCTTGAGTATGTGGACTACACGCCGGCGGAGCCTGGCCCACAACAGGTTCGGGTGCGCAACGAAGCCATCGGCCTGAACTTCATCGACACTTATTTTCGCAGCGGCCTCTACGCGCCACCGTCCTTGCCCTCGGGCCTGGGCGCAGAAGGCGCCGGTGTGGTTGATGCCGTAGGCAGTGAAGTCAGCCAATTCAAGGTCGGCGACCGCGTGGCCTATGGCAGCGGCCCGCTCGGCGCCTACAGCCAGTTGCATGTATTGCCTGCGGCCAACCTGGTGCATCTGCCGGACGAAATCAGCTTCGAACAGGCCGCCGGTGCCATGCTCAAGGGCCTGACCGTACAGTACCTGCTGCGCCAGACCTATGAGCTGAAGGGCGGCGAAACCATTCTGTTCCACGCCGCCGCAGGCGGTGTGGGCTCCCTGGCTTGCCAATGGGCCAAGGCCCTGGGCGTGAAATTGATCGGCACGGTGAGCTCACCGGAGAAAGCCGCCGTGGCCAAATCCCTCGGCGCCTGGGAAACCATCGATTACAGCAAGGAAAATGTCGCACAGCGCGTGCTGGAGTTGACTGACGGTAAAAAGGTGCCCGTGGTGTATGACGGCGTTGGCAAGGACACTTGGCTGACGTCGCTGGACAGCGTGGCACCGCGAGGCTTGGTGGTGAGTTTCGGGAATGCGTCGGGCGCGGTGGACGGGGTGAACCTGGGGATTCTGTCGGCGAAGGGCTCGCTGTATGTCACGCGGCCGACGCTGGCGACCTACGCGAGCAACCCGAAGGACTTGCAGGCGATGGCCGATGACCTGTTCTCGATGATCAAGAGCGGCAAGGTGCGCATTGATATCAACCAGCGCTATGCACTGGCGGATGCGGCTAAGGCGCAGACCGAGTTGTCCGGGCGGCGCACGACCGGTTCAACCATCCTGCTGCCTTAAGAAAGCCATCGGGGGCAAGCCCCCTCCCACCCTTGACCGAGATGTCTCGACGAACACCGATCAAATGTGGGAGGGGGCTTGCCCCCGATAGGCGCGACTCGGTCTCAGGAAGGTCGCACCACATCCCCCGTCGCCAGGTCACGGATCAGGCTCGGGTTCTTGCGCCCACCCAAGGCGCCGCCCAGCACAAGGTCCACCTGCCCGCGGAAATACTGCTCCACCCGAATCCGCGTACGCGCGGCCGGGCGGCCCTGGGGGTTGGCCGACGTGGAAATCAACGGCCCGACCTGGGCGCACAAATCCCGTACCAGCGGATGGTCACTGACCCGCAGCGCCACGGTGTCATGCACCCCCGTGACCCATTCCGGCAGCAAGTCCTGGTGGGGCACCAGCCAGGTATTCGGCCCAGGCCAGGTGCTGGCCATGCGCTCGATCCAGGTGTCGGGAAAGTCTTCGAACAGGAAGTCGAACTGACGGATATTATCGGCCACCAGGATCAGGCCCTTATCCACTGAGCGATTCTTGATCGCCAGCAAACGGTCCACCGCTGCTTCATTCCACGGGTCGCAGCCCAGGCCCCAGACCGCTTCGGTCGGATAGGCAATCACCGCACCTGCGCGAATTTCTCGTGCAGCTTCCAGCACACGCCACCTGTTGACCATTGTTTACTCTCCGAACTAAAGCTCTGGGCAGTTTACCGATCTTCGTTGCAAAACCCAGCTACAACCGTTCGCCACGCGCAAGCCAGCGCCCACTTTCACAGATCACACGGCCTTCGAGTTCCAGCTCGGTAAGGCTCGCCAGCACCTGGGCCAGCGGCCGTCCACTGGCAAGCGCCAGGGCTTCGCTGGTGTGCGGGGCCGCGTGCAACAGCGCCACCAGCGGATGCACAACCGGCATCGGGGCCGGGCGTGACAACGCCTGCCAACCGCGCAAGCCTTCAAGAATATGCTCGATGGTCTCCACCAGCACCGCGCCATCGCGGATCAACTGATGACAGCCCTTGGCCGCCGGATGATGGATGGAACCCGGAATGGCGTACACCTCGCGTCCTTGTTCCGCCGCCAGCCGTGCGGTAATCAGCGAACCGCTGGCGATGCTGGCTTCCACCACCAGGACCCCCAGGGACAAACCGCTGATAATCCGATTGCGCCGTGGAAAGTTACCGGCCTGGGGTGGCGCGTCCAGTGGAAACTCGGAAACCACGGCGCTGCCCTGGTCAATCATGGTCGCGGCCAGCTTCCTGTGGCGCTGTGGATAAAGTTTTTCCAGACCGGTGCCGAGCACACCGATGGTATGACCGCCCACGTCCAATGCCGCCTGATGGGCCGCGCCATCGATACCCAACGCAAGGCCGCTGGTGATGACAAAACCGGCGCTTGCCAGGCTGCGCGAAAAGGCGGCGGCGGTGTCCATGCCGGGGCGCGAAGCACGACGACTGCCGACCACGGCCAACTGCGGTTTTTCCAGCAGCGATGGGTCGCCGGCAACGAATAACAGCGGCGGAGCGCCCTCTGTCTGGCCGAGCAGCGCAGGGTAATCGGGCTGGTCCCACATCAGTAAATGCTGGCCAGGGCGGGCCAGCCAGGCCAATGCCGCACTGGCCCCATCACGAATATCCGCACTGCGCCGGGCATCGGCACTGACGGGCGGCAACCCGAGCGCACGCCAGGCGCTGGCAGGGGCACTGATGGCTTTGGAAGCAGAGCCGAACGCCTCGATCAACCGATGAAAACGTCTGGGACCCAGTTCCGGCAACCGGTGCAAGCGCAGCCGGGCTTCCAGCTCTGCCGGGGAAATTTGATTGCTGTTTATCGGAAACATCTGATCATCCTTGATCGGAACAAGCTGTGGATAACTCTGTTGGTAACTTATTTAGCAGGCTATTTATTGCGATTGATCGTCAGTCTCGAAACGATCCATCACCGCCAACGGGCGGGACGCGCTGAGAACCAGGGCATAGCTGAGTTTTTCATAGGTGCGAAACACCAGCAGGGTGCCGGCACGCACATCCGGGAGTCGCGTCGGGGCCCCTGTCAGCGCGTCGCGCACCGAGGCGCCGGCCCTGATCACCGTGAGCAATTGGCCTTCGACCACACCGTCCCGGCGCCCCTTGTTCAAGGTCACCGCATCCAGCACGCCGATCTGTGTGACGCCCTTGGGAATGTCGATGATGTGGCCTTCAACGAAGGGTGCATGGGCAGCGGTTTTCAGATTGGCCAGGGCTACGCCGGGTTCGGCGCGCAGCAAACGGTCGCCTGGACGCACTTCCTGGGTAACCCTTTGCACGGCCAGGGTGGTGAGATCATCGGTCAGTAAAAAGCGTGCGGTGCCGATGTCGTCGGCATTGATTCCAAGCAGTTCGCGGGTGTCGGGGTCGGTATAGACCTTGCCTCGGCGGAAGATCCCGTAGTTCGGCTGGGTCGGGTCCAGAGTGCCCCTGGCGTAGACGCGCTCGCCGTTGGCGCCCAGCACGCGCCCACCCTCGGCGGCGACGATATAGGGTGCGTTATCCAGGTCCTCGGGGGAATCGAGCAGACGGTTGTGCAGCAGGAAGCCCTGTATGGCCTTTTGCGTGACAGGGTCCAGACGCTGGCCGGGCTGTGGAATCAGCGCCATGGCCAGCGGGGCCCACAGCAGCAAGACGAGTAGCGATTTCCTCATGGGGTCAATCTCCTTTATTATGTGCGTTCGCGTGAAACGCCATAGCCTTCGCGGCTTTCAAACGTTTCACACCGGCTGCCTGGGTCCATCCCACCGCCGATTTGCCTCTACCTCACATGTGCAGCAATTACGCTTATGGCTATTTTGAACATCCTCGAATTTCCCGACTCGCGCCTGCGCACGATCGCCAAGCCGGTGGCCGTAGTGGACGACAAGGTTCGTCAGTTGGTCGATGACATGTTTGAAACAATGTATGAAGCCCCGGGCATCGGCCTCGCCGCGACCCAGGTCAACGTGCATCTGCGCGTCGTGGTCATGGACCTGTCCGAAGATCGCAGCGAACCCCGGGTGTACATCAACCCCGAGTTCGAACCGTTGACCGACGAGATGGGCGAATACCAGGAAGGTTGCCTGTCGGTGCCGGAGTTCTACGAGAACGTCGAACGCCCATTGCGCGTGAAGATCAAGGCCCTGGACCGCGACGGCAAGCCGTTCGAGCTGATTGCCGAAGGCCTGTTGGCGGTGTGCATCCAGCACGAGTGCGACCACCTCAACGGCAAGCTGTTTGTCGATTACCTGTCCACGCTCAAACGTGACCGGATCAAGAAGAAGCTGGAAAAAAAGCATCGCCAGCAAGCTTGATGCCCTCCTTCCAAAGGCTTGCTGCGGCAAGCCTTTTTCTTTTGTGACTGCTTTTAACGAGAACTCCGATGACCGAGCCACTGCGCATTGTTTTTGCCGGTACACCCGAATTTGCCGCCGAACACCTCAAGGCGCTGCTTGCCAGCCCCTATGACATCGTCGCGGTGTACACCCAGCCGGATCGCCCGGCCGGGCGCGGGCAAAAACTGATGCCCAGCCCGGTCAAGCAGCTGGCGCTCGAGCACAACATCGCCGTGCTGCAACCACCGACCCTGCGCAATGCGGATGCCCAGGCCGAACTGGCCGCGCTCAAGCCGGACCTGCTGGTGGTCGTCGCCTACGGCTTGATCCTGCCCCAGGCCGTACTCGATATCCCACGCCAGGGCTGCATCAACAGCCACGCTTCGTTGCTGCCACGCTGGCGCGGAGCGGCGCCGATCCAGCGCGCGGTGCAAGCAGGCGACAGCGAGAGCGGCGTGACGGTCATGCGCATGGAAGCAGGGCTGGACACCGGCCCGATGCTGCTCAAAGTCACCACGCCGATCACTGCCCAAGACACCGGCGGCAGCCTGCACGATCGCCTGGCTGAAATGGGCCCGCCGGCCGTCATCCAGGCCATCGCCGGTCTTGCTGCCGGCACCCTGGAAGGCGAAGTGCAGGACGACAGCCTCGCCACCTACGCCCACAAATTGAACAAGGACGAAGCCCGCATTGACTGGAGCCGCCCGGCCGTGGAGCTTGAGCGCCTGGTGCGTGCGTTCAACCCATGGCCTGTCTGCCACAGCACGCTCAACGGCGAAGTCTTGAAAGTATTGGCCGCGACCCTGGCCGAGGGCACAGGCGCTCCGGGTGAAATCATCGGCGCCAGCAAGGACGGCCTGTTGGTGGCGTGCGGCGAACAAGCGCTGTGCCTGACCCGTCTGCAATTGCCCGGTGGCAAGGCGCTTAATTTCAGCGATTTGCTCAACAGCCGTCGTGAGAAGTTTGCCCTGGGCACCGTTCTCGGCGTGGTCGCCCAATGAACCCGCGTCTGGCCGCCGCCAAGGCCCTCGCCGCCGTACTCAACGGCAAGGCTTCGCTGAACAGTTCGCTGCCCGTGCAGTTGGACAAGGTCGAAGACCGTGATCGCGGTTTCACCCAGGACCTGGCATTTGGCACGGCGCGTTGGCAGCCAAGGTTGTCGGCGTTGGCAGCCAAGTTGCTGCAAAAACCGTTCAAGGCAGCCGACGCCGATGTTGAAGCGCTGCTGCTGGTCGGTCTCTATCAACTGCTCTATACCCGCGTACCGGCCCACGCCGCCATCGGTGAAACGGTGGGCTGCGCCGACAAACTGAAAAAACCCTGGGCCAAGGCCTTGCTCAATGCCGTGCTGCGCCGCGCCCAGCGCGAAAGCGAAGGGCTGCTGACCGAGCTGGAACATGACCCGGTGGTGCGCACCGCGCATCCGCGCTGGCTGCAAAAGTCCCTGAAAGCGTTCTGGCCGCAGCAATGGGAAGCCATTTGCGCGGCGAACAACGCTCATCCGCCGATGATCCTGCGGGTCAACCGTCGCCATCACAGCCGCGACGCTTACCTGCAGTTGCTCAGCGAGGCGGGCATCGACGCCGCGCCGTGCGTGTACAGCGTCGACGGTATCGTGCTCCAGGCTGCCACAGACGTGCGCAGCCTGCCGGGCTTTGCCGAGGGCTGGATCAGCGTGCAGGACGAAGCCGCACAACTGGCCGCCGACCTGCTCGACCTGGCACCCGGTCAACGCGTATTGGACGCCTGCTGCGCGCCGGGCGGTAAGACCTGTCACATCCTGGAAGTCGAAAAGGACCTGGGCGGTGTGGTAGCGGTCGACCTGGAAGCCAAACGCCTGGTGCGCGTACGGGAAAACCTCGCACGCCTGGGTTTGAGCGCCGAGCTGATCGCCGCCGACGGCCGCGACACCGCCACCTGGTGGGACGGCAAACCGTTCCAGCGCATCCTGCTGGATGCGCCCTGTTCGGCCACCGGCGTGATCCGCCGCCACCCGGATATCAAGCTGACCCGCCAACCCGACGACATCGCCGCCCTGGCCGTGCTGCAGGGCGAACTGCTCGACGCACTGTGGCCCACCCTGGAAGTCGGCGGCATTCTGCTTTATGCCACCTGTTCCACCTTGCCCACCGAGAATACCGAGGTCATTCAAGCCTTCCTCGCCCGCACCAGCGGCGCACGGGAACTGGACCTCGCGACCACGGCCGGCATCAAGCAACCGCACGGTCGCCAATTGCTCGCGCAGGAAGGCGGGCATGATGGCTTCTACTACGCCAAACTGATCAAGATCGCCGCCGCGCGCGGCTGAATGGTTTTAAGGGAGTGACCGGATGAAAATCATCATCCTCGGGGCAGGGCAGGTGGGCGGCACGCTGGCTGAACATTTGGCCAGCGAAGCCAATGACATCACCGTGGTCGACACCGACGCCGAGCGCCTGCGCAATCTGGGCGACCGCCTGGACATCCGCACGGTGCAGGGCCGTGCGTCGTTCCCCACCGTGCTGCGTCAAGCCGGCGCCGACGATGCCGACATGCTCGTCGCGGTCACCAACAGCGACGAGACCAACATGGTCGCCTGCCAGGTCGCCCATACACTTTTCCACACCCCGACCAAGATCGCCCGTGTGCGCGAAGCCGCCTACCTGACCCGCGCCGGCCTGTTCGACAACGATGCCATTCCGGTGGATGTGCTGATCAGTCCGGAACAGGTGGTCACGCACTACATCAAGCGCTTGATTGAAATTCCGGGTGCCTTGCAGGTGATCGACTTCGCCGGGGGCAAGGCGCAACTGGTCGCGGTAAAGGCCTACTACGGCGGGCCGCTGGTGGGTCAGCAATTGCGTCAATTGCGCGAACACATGCCGAATGTGGAAACCCGCGTCGCCGCGATTTTTCGGCGTGACCGGCCGATCCTGCCCCAGGGCGACACCGTGATCGAAGCCGATGACGAAGTGTTTTTCATCGCGGCCAAGGCGAATATTCGTGCGGTGATGAGCGAAATGCGCCGGCTCGACGAGACCTATAAACGCATCGTCATCGCCGGCGGCGGGCAGATCGGTGAGCGCTTGGCGGAGGCCATCGAAAGCCGCTACCAGGTGAAGATCATCGAGATGAGCCCCACGCGCTGCCGGCATTTGTCCGACACGCTCGACAGCACCGTGGTGCTGCAGGGCAGTGCCTCGGACCGCGACCTGCTGATGGAAGAAAACATCGCCGACGCCGATATCTTCCTGGCGCTGACCAACGATGACGAGGCCAATATCATGTCCTCGCTGCTGGCCAAGCGGCTGGGGGCGAAGAAAGTGATGACCATCATCAACAACCCGGCCTATGTCGACCTGATCCAGGGCGGCGATATCGACATCGCCATCAGTCCGCAATTGGCCACCATCGGCACGTTGCTCGCTCACGTGCGCCGTGGCGACATCGTCAGCGTGCACTCCTTGCGCCGTGGCGCGGCGGAGGCTATCGAGGCGATTGCCCATGGCGACTCCAAATCGAGCAAGGTCATCGGCAGGGCCATCCGCGATATCGGCTTGCCGCCGGGTACCACCATTGGCGCAATCATTCGCGATGAAGAAGTGATCATTGCCCACGATGATACGGTGATCGCCACCGGTGACCATGTGATCCTGTTCCTGGTGGACAAGAAACATATCCGCGATGTGGAGAAGCTGTTCCACGTGGGCCTGAGCTTTTTCTGATCTGACGGAGTGGACGACATGCTCGAATCCCTGGAGAAAATGCTCGCCAAGGGTGTGGATAATTCGCTGCTGCGGTTTGGCTTGGGCAAGGGTTATCTGGATCTGAAGGACAACGCCAAGGCGGCGGAGCATTTGCAGCGCTGCGTCGAGTTCGATCCCAAGTATTCGGCGGCGTGGAAGCTGTTGGGCAAGGCGCAGCAAGGGCTGGGGGATAGCGTGGGCGCTCGCCAGGCGTGGGAGAAGGGCATCGAAGCGGCCCAGGCCCATGGGGACAAACAGGCCGAAAAAGAGATGATGGTGTTCCTTAAGAAACTCGACCGCCTGGCCTGAGCGGAATCCAAATGTGGGAGGGGGCTTGCCCCCGATAGCAGTGTGTCAGCCAATACATGGTTGACTGAACCACCGCTATCGGGGGCAAGCCCCCTCCCACATTGGGTTCTGTGGCGATCTTGAGTCAGTACCAGCGCGCCTCACCCGGCGGGCGTTTCTTGAAGCGTTTCATGCTCCACATGTACTGGCTCGGGTAGGCGCCGACATACCGCTCCACCACCTTGCTCATCGCCGCGCAGGACGTGGCGGTGTCAGTGCTGTACATCTCTTCCGGGGCCGCTTCCAGGATCACCTTGTAGCCAGAGCCGTCCGGCAGGCGCAGCGCGTGCAGGAACACGCCCACCGCCTTGTGGCCGGCGAGCATGTTCGGCACGAACTTGCTGGTCAGCGCCTGGGTCGCGAAGAACGGCACGAAGATGCCGGCGGATTCAGCCGGCTCGGGGTCGGCAGGGATACCCACCTGGCCGCCTTTGCGCACTTCCTTGATCACGCTCAGGATGCCTTCCTTGGTGGAGGCGGCCACGCGGTTGCCCAGTTGCACGCGTTGCTTGCGCAACAAGTCGTCAACAGCCTTGAGCTTGGGCGGGCGATAGAAAATGATCGGTTTGCACTGGCTGCAATAAAAATGATTCAGCACTTCCCAGTTGCCCAGGTGGCTGGTGATGCCCACCACGCCTTTACCCGAGGCCAGGGCATCGTGCAGCACGTGCAGGCCTTCGACTTCGCGCACCAGGTCGATGGAACGCTGGGCCGGCCATATCCACGCGCAGGCGCTTTCGGTCAGGGACTTGCCGATGTCCATCAGGCTGCGGCCCACCAGGCGCTCACGTTCGGCCGGGTCCATGTCCGGGAAACACTTGGACAGGTTGATCCGCACTGTCTCGCGGGAGCGGTTGGGGGTTTTCCACATGATCCAGCCGATGCCCGTACCGACGGCCTGTACGGCGCGCCAGGGCAGCAGGGCAAACAACCGAAGAGCGCCTACCAGCAAGGCGCCTTTAAACTTTTCCACAGGTCACTCCTGATCGTGTGTAGTACGCAAAGCGCGCATTCTAACCGGCGTTGACCAGGTCCGCGTAACGGTCGCAGTCCTGGGTGTGGTCCATGACCATGCCCGAGGCCTGCATGAACGCGTAGCAGATGGTCGGCCCGACAAAGGTGAAGCCGGCTTTCTTCAAGGCGCGGCTCATAGCTTGGGCTTCGGGTGTAATCGCCGGGACGTCGCTGCGGTCCTTGAAGTGATTGACCTTGGGCTTGCCGCCGACAAACGACCAGAGCAACCCCACCGGGTCTTCCAGCGCCAGCCAGGCCGCGGCGTTGCGGCGTGTGGCGTTAAGCTTCAGGCGATTGCGCACGATGCCCGGGTCCTGCATCAGCGCTTCGATTTCAGCGTCGGTCAGCCTGGCCAGACGCTGCGCATCAAAGCCGAACAGCACCTTCCGGTAATGCTCGCGTTTGCGTAAAACGGTGATCCAGGACAGGCCCGCCTGGAACCCTTCGAGCAAAAGCAACTCGAACAGTCCCTGCGCATCGCGCAGCGGCGTTCCCCACTCTTGATCGTGATAAGCCATGTACAGCGGATCTTCAGAACACCAAAAGCAGCGTGGCATAAGGCTCCAGGGAGTGGTGGCGGGGCCGAATCGGGTATACTCCCGCTCTTTAAATCGCAGCCCAAGTAACAGGTGAATTTCGTGAGCCAGCCTACGCCAGCCGTGCGTACCTTCCAAGACTTGATCCTCGCCCTCCAGCAATACTGGGCCGAGCAAGGTTGTGTGGTACTTCAGCCCTACGATATGGAAGTAGGCGCCGGCACTTTCCACACCGCTACCTTCCTGCGGGCCATCGGCCCGGAAACCTGGAACGCCGCTTATGTGCAGCCCAGTCGTCGCCCGACTGACGGCCGCTACGGCGAAAACCCGAACCGTCTGCAGCACTACTACCAGTTCCAGGTGGTGTTGAAGCCCAACCCGGACAACTTCCAGGAACTGTACCTGGGCTCGCTGAAACATGTCGGCCTGGACCCGCTGGTCCACGACATCCGTTTCGTCGAAGACAACTGGGAATCGCCGACCCTGGGCGCCTGGGGCCTGGGCTGGGAAGTCTGGCTCAATGGCATGGAAGTGACCCAGTTCACCTACTTCCAGCAAGCGGGCGGCATCGAGTGCTACCCGGTGACCGGCGAAATCACCTACGGTCTCGAGCGCCTGGCCATGTACCTGCAGGGCGTGGACTCGGTCTATGACCTGGTGTGGGCTGACGGCCCGTTCGGCAAAGTCACCTACGGCGACGTGTTCCATCAGAACGAAGTGGAGCAGTCCACCTACAACTTCGAACACGCCAACGTCGACAAGCTGTTCGAACTGTTCGACTTCTATGAAAGCGAAGCCAAGCGCCTGATCGAACTCGACCAGCCGCTGCCGTTGCCGAGCTATGAAATGGTGTTGAAGGCCTCCCATACCTTCAACCTGCTGGACGCGCGCCGTGCCATCTCGGTGACCGCGCGCCAGCAATACATCCTGCGTGTGCGCACCCTGGCGCGTTCCGTCGCCCAAGCCTATCTGCTGGCGCGTGCCAAGCTGGGCTTCCCGATGGCAACCCCGGATTTGCGTGATGAAGTGTTGGCTAAGCTGGAGGCTGCACAATGAGTGCTCAAGATTTCCTGGTTGAACTGGGCACCGAAGAGCTGCCACCCAAGGCACTCAACACCCTGGCCGATGCATTCCTGGCCGGTATCGAAAAAGGCCTGCACACTGCCGGCCTGAAATTCGCTGCAAAAAAAGTCTACGCCGCGCCACGTCGCCTGGCGGTGTTGCTGACCGCGCTGGAAACCCAGCAGCCGGACCGCAACATCAACCTCGACGGCCCGCCGCGCCAGGCCGCGTTCGACGCCGAAGGCAATCCGACTCAGGCGGCACTGGGCTTCGCCAAGAAGTGCGGCGTCGAGCTGAGCGAGATTGACCAGAGCGGGCCGAAGCTGCGCTTCAGCCAGGTCATCACCGGCAAGCCGACGGCCAGCCTGTTGCCGACCATCGTGGAAGACTCCCTGAACGACCTGCCGATCCCCAAGCGCATGCGCTGGGGTGCGCGCAAGGAAGAATTCGTACGCCCAACCCAATGGCTGGTGATGCTGCTCGGTGACCAGGTCATCGATTGCACCATTCTCGCCCAGAAGGCAGGCCGTGATTCCCGTGGTCACCGCTTCCACCATCCCGAGAGCGTGCGCATCACCGCGCCGGCCAACTACGTCAATGACCTGCGCGCCGCCTACGTGCTGGCCGATGCCAATGAGCGTCGCGAGCTGATCAGCAAGCGCACCGAAGAGCTGGCCCGCCTGCAGGAAGGCACCGCCATCGTGCCGCCAAGCCTGCTCGACGAAGTGACCGCCCTGGTCGAATGGCCGGTGCCGCTGGTGTGCTCGTTCGAAGAACGCTTCCTCGACGTACCGCAGGAAGCGCTGATCACCACCATGCAGGACAACCAGAAATATTTCTGCCTGCTGGACGCGGACGGTAAGTTGCTGCCGCGCTTCATCACCGTGGCCAACATCGAAAGCACGGACCCGCAACAGATCATCGCCGGTAACGAGAAAGTCGTGCGCCCGCGCCTGACCGACGCCGAGTTCTTCTTCAAGCAGGACAAGAAGCAGAAGCTTGAAGACTTCAACCTGCGTCTGCAAAACGTGGTGTTCCAGGAAAAACTCGGCAGCGTCTACGACAAGGCCGTACGCGTTTCCAAGCTGGCGGCCTACATCGCGCCGCGCATTGGTGGCGACGCCGCCTGGGCCGCACGCGCCGGCCTGCTGTCCAAGTGCGACCTGGCCACCGAGATGGTCGGCGAGTTCCCTGAGATGCAGGGCGTGGCCGGTTACTACTACGCCCTCAACGACGGCGAACCCAACGATGTGGCGCTGGCGCTGAACGAGCAGTACATGCCCCGTGGCGCCGGTGCCGAACTGCCGAGCACCCTGACCGGTGCGGCCGTTGCCATCGCCGACAAGCTGGACACGCTGGTAGGCATCTTCGGTATCGGCATGCTGCCCACCGGCAGCAAGGACCCGTATGCGCTGCGCCGTGCAGCCCTGGGCGTGCTGCGGATCCTGATCGACAAGAAGCTGGACCTCGACCTGACCCAGGCCGTGGTGTTTGCCGTCGGCCAGTTCGGTGCCAAGGTCAAGCAAGCCGGCCTGGCCGAGCAAGTGCTGGAGTTCGTGTTCGACCGCCTGCGTGCGCGTTACGAAGACGAAGGCGTGGACGTTTCCGTCTACTTGTCGGTGCGTGCCCTGCAGCCGGGTTCGGCGCTGGACTTCGATCAACGCGTACAGGCCGTACAGGCGTTCCGCAAATTGCCGGAAGCCGATGCCCTGGCCGCCGTGAACAAACGCGTATCGAACCTGCTGAGCAAGGCCGACAACCTGGGCACTGCCGAAGTGGACCCAGGCCTGTTTGCCGATGCCAAGGAGTTCTCGCTGAACTCGGCCATCGTCAAGGCCGAGAACGCCGTCAAACCACTGATCGCTGAGCGTAACTACGCTGAAGCGCTGGCGCGTCTGGCGTCGTTGCGTGAGCCGGTGGATGCGTTCTTCGAAGCGGTGATGATCAATGCCGACGATGCCGGCGTGCGGAAAAACCGCTACGCCATGCTCGCGCGTCTGCGTGGCCTGTTCATCAATATCGCTGACATTTCCGTACTGGGCTGATCATGTTGAAACTGCTGATTCTCGATCGGGACGGGGTGATCAATTACGACTCCGACGCTTACATCAAGTCGGTGGCGGAATGGATTCCACTGCCTGGTTCGATCGAGGCCATCGCGCAGTTGAGCAAAGCCGGCTGGACAGTGGCCATTGCCACTAACCAGTCCGGCATCGCCCGCGGTTATTACGACATCGCCACCCTGGACGCCATGCACGCGCGCTTGCGCAAGCTGGTGGCCGAGCAGGGCGGTGAGGTGGGGCTGGTGGTTTACTGTCCCCACGGGCCGGATGAGGGCTGCGCTTGCCGCAAACCCAAGCCTGGCATGCTGAAAACTATTGCAGAACATTACAAGGTGCCCTTGGCTGGGATATGGTTCGTCGGGGACAGTCTCGGTGACCTGGAGGCGGCCAAAGCCGTCGACTCTCAGCCAGTTTTGGTAAAGACCGGGAAAGGCGAAAAGACCCAGGCGAAAAACCTGCCGGTAGGCACTTTGATTTTTGACGATCTGGCGGCGGTTGCCGCAGAACTTATCAACAACTAGCCGCCCTCGACTTCCTGACCAGGGATTGTTCGGGAGTGCGCTTTTAACAGGCGGGCCGTGTCCCGCAACGGTAAATGCCGCCATGTCGATCTTGCAGGCCATCAGAACCTTTTTCTTTTACCTGCTGCTGGGCACCAGTTCGTTTCTCTGGTGCACTCTGAGCTTTTTTATTGCACCTTTCCTGCCGTTCAAGGCGCGCTATCGCTTTATCAATGTGTATTGGTGCCGCTGTGCGCTGTGGCTGTCCAAGGTGTTCCTGGGCATCCGCTTCGAGATCAAGGGCGCGGAAAACGTCCCGGAGCAGCCCTGCGTGATTCTGTCGAACCATCAGAGCACCTGGGAAACATTCTTCCTCTCGGCGTACTTCTCGCCGCTGAGCCAGGTGCTCAAGCGTGAGCTGCTGTACGTGCCGTTCTTTGGCTGGGCCATGGCGATGCTGCGTCCGATTGCGATCGACCGTGACAATCCCAAGGCGGCGCTCAAGCATGTCGCCAAGAAGGGCGACGAGCTGCTCAAGGATGGCGTTTGGGTGCTGATCTTTCCCGAGGGTACGCGTGTGCCCTATGGCACCGTTGGCAAGTTCTCGCGCGGCGGCACTGCATTGGCGGTCAACGCCAACCTGCCGGTGCTGCCGATTGCCCATAACGCCGGCAAGTTCTGGCCCAAGACCGGCTGGGCCAAACGCGCAGGCACCATTACCGTGGTGATCGGCGAACCCATGTACGCAGAAGGCGAAGGCCCACGCGCGATTGCCGCGTTGAATGACCGCGCTGCGGCATGGAATGAAGCGCAGCAACGGGCCATGGGCTCATTGCCGCCGGAGCCGGTAGTGGTGGAGACACCCGCTGTTTGAACGTCTGTGGATAACCTGTGTACGGTTTGTTGGCAAATTGGAGTTTTTTGATCATAACCGACTGATCTGGCTACATATTTCTGAAACTTATAAAATCACCAAAAACGTGCATAAGTTTTTTTCCTCATTAAAAAACCGGTCCTGGTGACCGGTTTTTTTATGCACACGCAAAAGGTCGCTTTTCAGTCGTCCAACAGTGGCAGTCGCAGGATGAACGTCGAGCCCGTGCCCAACTCGCTTTCGCAGGTAACACGCCCACCGTGGCGTTCTACCACGGCCTTTACCATCGTCAGGCCCAACCCCAAGCCGTCACTGCCCTGGGCCGAGTCGAAGCGCCGATATTGATTGAACAGTTCCGGCAGATCCTGCGGGGCAATGCCTGGCCCCTGGTCGCTGATGCGGCATTCCAGCCAGCCCTGCGCGCTGCCATGGCTTAACCTGACACGGGTGTTGGCGGGAGAATATTTGATCGCATTTTCCAGCACATTGAATAACGCTCGGGTGAGCAGCGATTGATCGGCGTTCACCATGCCTTCGTCCGCTTCATCCAGATCGTGAACCAGGTGGATGCCCTTGAGCTGGGCGATAACCGCGACTTGATCGAAAGCGTCCATCACCAGCATGGCAAACAGGGTAGGTTGGAAGTGGTAACCATCAGCCTCCGCTTTCGCCAGTTGCACAAAGGACTCGGTGAGGCTCAAGGCACGGCGGACCTGTTGTTCGATCTGGCCGAACACGGGCGATTCACTCTCATGCAGATCCAACAGGGCAAGGATTGCCGAATGCGGCGCACGCAGGTCATGGGAGAGGAAGCGCAGCATGGTTTCGCGATGCTGTTGGGCTTCGCGTTCCTTGCTTAAATCCGTGAGGCTCAGCAGCCAACCCAGGGCCGTGTCACCTTCGGCCGGCAGCAAGGGCGCAAGCTCCATGCGCAGACTGCGTTGGTGGATATCACGGAACTCCACGAGCACCAGCTCAGAGAGGGCAACGCGCACGCCATTGTGCAACGGCGGATAACCCAGGTCGGCCAACTGCTCCAGCAGGTTCTCGGCGACAAGGTCATTGCCGAATACCTCGCGGGCAACGCGGTTGGCCAGCAAGATATTGCCCTTGGGGTCGGTAATCAATGTGGCCACCGGTAAGCATTCGAGACCATCGGCCATGAACCGCCGGGTATCACGTGTGCGGCTTACGGCTTGCTCCAGGGCAAAGATACGCGCCTGCAATACATCACCCTGGCTGATGGGCGCACGGCGGCGCTCAGGCAGCACTTTGGGTTCGTTATCCAGGCGCGCCAGTTCCCAGCCGAAGTAAGCGATGATCACGCTGAGGCGGCGCCAATTCCAGATCAAGTAGCTGAGCAGCAACCCGATCAGGCTGGCCGCAGGCGACCACCAATGGCCGAGACGCAACAGGGCCCAGGCGCCGAGCACCGCTGCGGCCATGCAGCCCAGGGTCATCCACAACGCATAACGCGGACGGTAGAGCAGCAAACCCAGCAACAACGCCACCAGTGACGTCGCCATCAGCGCCGCCAGCCAGCCGGGCAGATCCACAGTACTGTGCCCCTGCAACAGACTATCGAGCACATTCGTCTGAATCTCCACCCCCTCTGTAGCACCGGGCATGGAAGACAGCGGCGTGACAAACCGGTCACCCATCCCGGACGCCGTCGCCCCCACCAGGATCAGGCGATTGCGCAGTTGCTCGGCAGGCACTTCACCGCGTAACACGCTGGCGTAGGACACATGGGGTAAATCGGTCTGGGCCGCGCGCACGACTTCGGCCAGGCGCTTGTCATTCGCGGGAGCGGCGGGGTCACTGAAGATCGCATCGAACAGAATACCTGCTGGTTGCGCCGCACTCAGGCGCCCGATCAGATCGGCGTGCACGTTAGGCGGCCAGGGCCATGGCCCCAGCTGTTTCAGGCTGTCCTCATCGATGGTCACCAGCAGGATGCGTGAGTCCACGGGCAGTGGAGTGAGGCGGCGCAGGCTGTCGTATAACGGGTTATTCAAGGCCAGGCCCGGGCTAAGCGACAGGTAAGCGGTGATGGGCAACAACAGCAAACCGATCCATAACCACTCACGCACGAGACGGTGAAACAAGCGCTGGGCCTGGGTAGGTTGACGTTTATCGGCCGTGCTCCAGAGCGTCATCGGTCAATGTGCCTGGTTGGTTGGTGGGTGATATGAACTGTCATGGGTCGCGGTTCCTCCCTGCTGGCTATTGTCGTCATGGGCCGACCAGCGCACTTCAGAGAACGAAGCTTTGAGCCCAGTGAAGCTCATTTTTCGGCGCGCAGGAAAACTTTTCCTGTCTGATGTTCATTCCAGAGAGCCACTGAGATCAGCACACAGCCGTTTACGTCAGCGCATGCGTCGGCTGATCCTTTTCCTAACCGTCGGGAGCCGGTATCTTTCCCCTGTCGGTACGGAGGACTTTAAAGCGTGAAACCGCTCCTTAATCCCATCGTACCGATAGATCCAAGGGGTCGACGAATCCGAGCACAATTCTTCAGATTCAAGACTGGCATCTGCGCAGTACGTGCCGACGACTGCCGTACTCTTCAAGAAGAAAGGACCCACCCATGCGTGTCGCAATACTGGATGACGAACCCGCAGAACTGCGCCGGGTAGAACAGACACTGCGACAGATCCCCAGTAACGTCGAACAGCCTTGGACCCTGCATTGCTTTGAGCGCGGCGAAGACCTGCTACGCCAACTGCGCCGGGAAACCTTCGACCTGTTGATACTCGACTGGCAACTGCCGGACATCACCGGGATCGCGCTTCTTCGCTGGACGCGTGAACACATGGAATCGCCGCCCGCCGTTATCATGCTGACCAGCCGGGATGCCGAGAGCGATATCGTCACGGCGCTGAACAGTGGTGCCGATGATTACGTCAGCAAGCCCTTTCGCCCTAATGAGCTGAAAGCTCGCGTAACGGCGGTACTAAGGCGCCATGGACTAAAGAAGTCGGCGACCCAGGAAGTGCAAAGCTTCAACGACCTGACCTTTGACGACGCTGAACTGACTGTGACCCGCTCGGGCAAGCCTATCAATCTCACTGAACGTGAGTACCGTTTGGCCAGTTGCCTATTCGCCAATTTGGCGCGGCCGCTATCGCGCGAATACCTGTATGAACGGTTTTGGACTCACGAAGAAATGGTCTCCTCGCGACCGCTGGATACGCATATCTATCGGCTGCGCAATAAGCTGGGGCTGACTGCGGACAGGGGTTGGCAGTTATTGACGATTTATGGGTATGGGTATCGGTTGGAGAGCGTATCGGCAGTGACTCCGGACTGAAAAAGTTGATGTTCCACGTGGAACGCTCATATCCGTTGCAGAACGTAGCTGTTCTCGAAGCCGTGCACACTGCCCAGCACGTTGAAACCTTCAAAGAAACCTGTGGCTCTGAGCAGGTCGACCGTCGGACCCACCTCTGGCGAGTGCTGAAAATCGCGGTAGTCGTCTAATACGATGAAACCGCCCGAGACTACGCTTGGCGAATACAGCAGGAAATCCAGCACCACGTTGCGCCGTGTGTGGCCACCATCGATATGCAACAGCGCAACGGAGGGCTCGAGGTTGTAGAAACGTTCGGCACTCAGTTCCGAAAAGCCACGGACCACCTGTGCATCAGGCAGCATCAGGTCCTTGTAATAACTAAACTCTTCGAACTGGTTTGGCAATTCGAAGGGGTCAATACCAATGACGCGACGCTCGTGGTTGCATACCTCATTCATCAGCATCAATGATTTGCCCTTCCACACGCCGATTTCCACCAAATCACCCGGTAGCTCGGCAATCAGAAACGTAAGGTAGCCCAATAAACGCACTTGATCATGGAACGACAACTCGCGACGCTCCATTGCGAGCTCAGGCGGCAAGCTGGCCTGCGCTTGCTCGAAATGCTGGCCGATAAACTCCCAGATCTGCGTGATGTTGTCAGTCAACTCCGGGCCACTGGTAAATTCGTTGAGCGCTTGAATAGTTATCATGGTTCTCTCCGCTTACTTCTAATGATTACGAGGGAAGCTCTGAAAAAGACTTCCAGAATTGATAAGACATTGAAATAACAAGCGGAGCAGTCAATCCCTGAACCAGGCATTTCGCCAGGCAACCAGGTGTTCATCCCGGAGCATCCATTTATCGACGACAGCGCTGCGTAGAGCCTCTCCGGCAGCGGCGCTGGCGCTTGGGTCAGCAAGATGCTCGCGGATAGCGGCAATCCATTCTTTTGACGTGTTCCGCACCCGAGTCACTGGCAAGTCACCACGATAACAAAGGATGTCCGAGCAGATCACAGGGAAGCCGCAGGCGCCGTATTCCAGCAGCCGCAAGTTGCTTTTACAGGCGTTGAAGAAATTGTCTTCCAAAGGCGCCAACGCCAGGTCCAGATTCAAGTTGGCCAGCTGTGCAGGATATCTCTCGATATTTACGCCGTTATGGAACTCATGGACATACGGACGAAGTTCAGGTGGGCACATGCCCATAAATACCCATTCCACTTCGCCAGCCAGTTCACGAACGACATCGGCGATCACGAGCAAGTCGCCACCGTGGCTCGACCCGCCCGCCCAACCGACCCGAGGTTTGCGGCCTTGTTGGCGATGGCTCGTCAGCCCGCTCCACCAGTGAATTGGCAGGCGGTTCTCCACCACACGAATGTCAGCGTTAAAACCCTTTAACGCATCGGCCAGTGGCTGGGTCGACACCACCAGCCGGTCGCACATACCCACAGCTTTTTTCAGGCGCTTGGCGATATCTTTGGGAAACAGTTCTCGGCTTGGGTTGCTGCTGGGCAGTTTAAGAATGTAGTCATCCAGCTCAAAAACCTTGAATGCCTTGGAGAATGCCTGGGTGTTCTGCATGATTTCCAGCTGAGGCGTACTGCATTGCCGCTGGAAAATGATCGTGTCCGGCGCCAGGCGATGCAGCTCCACGGGGCGAAGCAGCCAATTGCTTACAGTGCCCCCTATCAGGCCTGCGGCTTCAAGGGCTGCGAAGGGCTGGCGAACACGATAATGTCCAATGCCGAAAGGGTCGGAGGGACAGCACAGCGCGTAAGGCAAAGAGCGACCGGCCAGCGGTTGCCAAGCGACCTCGCTACGGCATTCGTAGCCAAAGCCGCCACGTTCCAAGGTCAGGTTTGGGTTGTAGGCGGGGTCGCCAGCGAGCTGAGGCAGCCACTTCTCGTACATCACCGACTGCTCGCGCTTGAAACGCTCTTGCTTGACGTTCAACTTCGCCTTGTCGACCTTATTCTGGCTGACGTTAGCTTCGTGCATGAGAAGCGCATAAGGCGTCCAGACGATCAGTTGCCCGGCCTGGCCGACTTTCAGGCACAGATCGACGTCATTATAAGAAACCCCCAGGCTGGTTTCGTCCATGCCACCCACTTGGCGGTACAACTCGGTGCGGATCATCAGGCAGGCGGCCGTCACGGCGCTGTAATTCTGGTCAACCTGGAGACGGTGCAGGTAACCATTGGACTGCATCGGGGCGCCGACGAATGCGTGGTCTGCCAAGCCACGCAAGCCGAGCACCACACCTGCATGCTGAATGGTTCCGTCGGGAAAGAGCAGTTTGGCGCCGACTATCCCAACTTCCGGCCGCTGGGCGTGATGGAGCAGCGAACCAAGCCAGTCCCCATCAATGACGGCGGTGTCATTGTTGAGCAACACAAGATAATCACCACGGGCGTGGCTGACGGCAAAATTATTGATCGCCGAATAGTTGAACGCGTGGGGGTAACGCAGGATGCGCACCTTTTCGCTGTTCAGGCGCTCCATACCCGCGAACCAATTCTGTGCTTCAACCGTTTCGCTGTTGTTGTCGACGATGATGAGTTCGAAGTTCGTGTAGCGGGTTTTTTCCATGACGCTTTCGACGCAGCGCATCAGCATCGGCAGTTGGTCTTTAGTAGGAATCACTATAGACACCAGCGGCTGTGAGGTGTGCTGGTAAATCACCCGGTTGACCATCGGCAAAGGTCCTGGGCGCAACTCATGAGCCACGCCCAGACGTTGCAGGTGCGCCTCGACGATAGCAGCGCTGTACTTGACGACCTGGGGTTCGACCAGCCACTGGCCGAAGTTGATTGCATGATGTACCAGCACTTCACTGAGGTGTCCGACAGTGCCCAGTCCATTAATTTCAATCAACCGATACAGCAGATCGTGGGGTGCCAGTTCGGCAAAAGTGAGATCGAAGCCATTAGCATCCAGCGCGGCCTTTCGGTTGAAGGCCAACGCTCGGCCGACATACGGATAACTGCGCAACAGGTCCAGGTTCAGGTCCGGCTTGAATATCGGGTCTTGGCAACCCTCTGGGGTAAGCGTGTCTTCATCGCTGTAGCACACGCTGATACCCGGGTTCAGGGCTATACCCTCGGCGAGCAGCAGCAATGCGTGGGGGTCGATCTGGTCTCCACCCCGAAGCAAATAGCACCAGTCGACATCGATCCCTTGCAGCAGCTCATTCAGCTGGCTTGGCCAGCACTCAGCGAGCGGCAGCCAGACCAAATTGTCGGCCGCCGCTACCCCGACAGGCTCGGCGTTAGAAAGCACCGCGATGGCTGCCGCGCCGTAAAGCTGGCGATCAATGCTTTCCAGGCTGGAGCGTAACTGCGCAATGTCACCTGTGGTATCAGTCAACACCACCAGAATGTTTGGGTGCTGCTGCCAATTCGCAAGCCGTGCGGGCAAACCTTCGAACTCAGCGGCAGATAGTTGCCGGGTATTCAGCCAGCGACGATACAGATTGATATCGCGTTGCTCTTTACCCACATTCGCCAACACGCCAAAAAAACGTTCCAGGGCGTGGGCCATGGTGCCGTCCAACTGACCGCATTCAGTTTCAAAATCTTCGTCGGTCAAATGCATCTGTTCTAAGTGAGCCAACACCTCTCTACGCACAAAGAACATGGTACCGGCAAAAAAATCTGCCTGGCCTATTCGCTGTGGATCAATGCCAGCACGCTTAGCGAGAGTAAGGAGGTGAGAGTAGTTGGCCTCACTAAGGTTTTTGGCCACCGCCTGTCGGTAAGGCTCAGTGCCGAGTAGCGGATGATGCATTGGGTCGGCAAGGTACTCTACTGATTCCCTGAAGCGCACAGGGTTTAGCAGATCATTGAAAAGGTCTTGGGCCCAAGCGCTTTCCATGTGCAGCGAACGCTTGGTGTGGAGTTTGACCACCGTCTGGATGTTGTCTGCACGTAAAAACGGCAACACTCGCAGGAACGGCAAAATATCCCTTCCGTGATTGGGTACCCGATACAACGAATAGCTCAGCCCGCTCGCTGCCAGCAGGTCGCCCACCTCTTTATCATCACCTCCCACGCAGGTGACGTAGAGGTGCAGGTGTTCATTCAATTGCATCAACCGGCGCAGGATTTCCTTCAGCTCACCCGGGTAATACGCATGGATGACGACTCCGATTGGCGGCTCACCGTCTTGAAGCCAGGGTTGACCCAAGAACAGGACTTCGCACTGCTCGGCGAAGGGGATAATGCTGCCGGCGGTATAGAGGTTCAGGCTGTCAGGCGCCAGGTAAGCCTCTCGCAACCGAAACAGTTGAAAGGCCTGATCGGCTGACAACGGCGCTCGGCGCACTTGCCTTAACGGCTGTGGGTTATACAGCCCCAGAGCATGTATCTGCTTGACGAACCTTGCACGCCCCTCGTTGAATAAGTCTTGCATGTCTGGCTGTTTCTGGCGCTGTTCGACGTGATGGCGAAAGAGCGACAGAGGCTCACTTAGAAACGCCAAGTGGCCGTGTTGCAGCAAGTTCACATACAGCGCCAGGTCGTTGATCGCATCAACGAGCACGCCTCCAAGGGCGCAAATATTCGGGACTTTGTCTATCACCTGAACCCGGCGAAACATGACGGTGGTGGGTTCGCCAATGAAGTTAACGGGCCAGTCACAGAGCAGTGAAGTAAGGTCGGCGCCATGGAGGCAGACATCCTCGTCAAATACTTTAGACGTCTCGAGGATGTCCGGCAGCGTCTCGCCTTGGGCATCTATCAAACGGCGACGCGAGGTGACCAGCGATATGTCGGCGCGGGCATCCAGCACAGCGGCCATGCGCGTTACACAATCTGCCAGTAATACGTCA
Source organism: Pseudomonas sp. 31 R 17 (assembly GCF_900004915.1). NCBI lineage: Bacteria > Pseudomonadati > Pseudomonadota > Gammaproteobacteria > Pseudomonadales > Pseudomonadaceae > Pseudomonas > Pseudomonas sp. 31 R 17. The sequence continues at coordinate 73,105 of NZ_CVTN01000073.1, read as the reverse complement.
TCGTCGTTGAGAAACTTGATGTACTCACCCCTGGCCTCTTCCAGGCCGCGGGTGAGATTGAGCAGACCGCCCAATTGCTGTTCGTTTTTCAGGTAACGAACCGGCACCGTGGTTTGTGCGGCAAGACGTTCAGTGATCAAACGAATACCATCGCCGCGACAGTCGTCGGTGACCACGATTTCGATATTGGCGTAGCACTGGTTGAGCGCACTGCTCAGCGCCACTTCGAAGAAGCGCGGGTTGTGAGCCGGTATCGCAATGCTCACAAGCGGCAAGCGTTCAGCCAAGAGGGGATTTGTCATGCTCACACCAATTTGCACAAGGGATGAAGGTAGAACTCGCTTAAGCCGCTTTCACTGCCTGGCTGACAGCCTGACTCTTTGCCGGACAGCCTATACGGTGCCAGTAATTGTTCGTGGGTCATTGATTCACCTGCTTTTCGGCAAGCAGCTCAGCCAGGCAATCGATCACTTTCTGGATGCTTGCATCGTTCAATGAAAGGTGGAATGGCAAACCCAGCAGACGTTCGGCCAGGAGCTCAACAATTGGCAGCGGGCCCATCGCGAACTCCTGAAAGGCCGGGTGGCCCTGGAGGGGTGGGCAGTACCAGCGGCGGGTTTCGATATTTTTGCCCAGCAGCCGCAGTTGAATATCAGCAGCCTGGAATCCCGGGGGCAGTAGCACCAGCATCAAGCTGTAAACGCCATCCATGGGTTTGGCCTGGAGTTTCAACGCGGGAATTTTTTCCAGAAGCCGTTCAGTGTAGCGCTGATGTAGATTGCGCCGTGCTTGAGCAACGGTTGGCCAGTTGTCCAGGGCAGCCAATGCAACTGCGGCGTGATATTCGCTCATCTTACCATTCTCACCCGCCTCGAAGACGAGCCCGCCGCTGTGTGCATCGATACCGAAGTTACTCAACGCTCGCATGCTCTGGGCATAGGCAAGGTGCCGCGACGCGACGAAACCGCCTTCTCCACTACCGAGGGCCTTAGTGGCGTGCAGGCTGAAGGCGACTTTGGTGGTCAGGCCAATCTCCTGGTTACCCCAGGCACCTGCGGCGTCGATAACAACAGGAATGCCGGTTTCGGCAGTGAACAGATCCCAGCCTGTGACATCCTGGGGGCAACCGTAAGTGGAGACCGGCATCACTGCATCGAATGGCATTTCAGCAAGGGCTACGCGTGCGATAGCGGGCGTCAGTAACCAGCTTTCGGCGTTTACGTCACTGATCAAGGGAGTGAGCCCTGCCCGGATGATCGCAGTGGCCGTGGCGACGAATGTCAATCCGGGCACCAGTACGCGCGCTCCACGGCGTAGCTTCAACGCTTCCAAAGCTATTTGCAGCGCACAGGTGCCATTCGCCATGGATACAACGTGCACCTGCGTTGGCTCCCGACTGAATGAGAGCGACAGCCGACGTTCGAGCTCGGTTACAAGCGGTCCGAAGTTGGTGTACCACTGGTTTTCATCGATTTGCTGCCAGTAAGTGAGAATCTGCTCGACTTTAGGCATCTCAGGAACTAACAACTTGATGATGCTTTTCATGGTACACACTGCCGTCAATGAAATGTCGTCCTGTATGATCAGAGGAAGGCTTAAGCAGAATTCGCGCCAACTTCCAACTGCCATACCTCTGACGGCAAGTTCCACACTGACGCCATCCTTCAGGGAGAAGCCCGGCCAGACGCATTATCCTGCTGGCTGCCTGGATGAGCAGGGTGGAGAGCTTCTTTGGAGGCATCAAGGTGTATCCGCGCGATGGCAACTCCGCCCCCGGCCTTGACCTGAAAAGCGAAATGGCAACATGATGGATTACGTAATACTCAGCCGACCCGATATGTTTGGAACGCAGAGGGAGAAGAAGTTTTGAACAAAGCTTAATGAATGCGCGAGACGCTTGAATACATAAATAAGAAGTCAGTTATTCCGAGAACAGCACACTGGAATACTCAACACACTCCCGATACTGACAACGTTCGGCCGTAGCATTGCTCAGACCACGGATAATTCAGCTAACACTTTAGGAGCTGATATGAAAATTTACGCAATTGTAGGCGCGGGCGGTTTTGGCCGTGAAGTTGCACCTCTGGTCAACACAATGCCGAGCATAATAGATCAAGATAGTTTCAGAATTATCTTCGTGGTCGATAACCCGAAAGATCAGACTATTAATGGCTATGATGTGGTGAGCAGAGAGTCTTTCTTAAACATGGAGGGGGATAAATTTTTCAACATTGCCATCGCTGACAGTAAACATAGACAGGAAATCTCCGAACACCTTATTTCGGCGGGCATCACTCCATTTACTATTTCAGCGTTGAATGCGGTAAATTTGAGCCACAATACTATTGGTCAAGGCGCTGTCCTCTGCCCATTTACCACTATCACTGCGAATGCAAAAATCGGTGATTTTTTTCATGCAAACATTTATTCGTATGTTGCTCACGACTGTGTGATCGGTAACTTTGTGACGTTCGCCCCTAACGTGCATTGCAATGGACGTGTTGTCATCGAAGATCATGCCTACATTGGAACTGGCGCGATCATTCGTGAAGGCTCCCCCGACAGACCAATCGTTATTGGTGAGGGCGCCGTTGTTGGGATGGGGTCCGTTGTAACGAAAAGCGTGGCACCCTATACAACAGTCTTTGGTAATCCAGCAAAGCCCATGCGCACCACTCAACCGTAAATCAACGCGACTAGATAACCTGGCCCAAAAGGGAAGGGCTATCGACAGGATCGGTCAGTTTCCAATCAGCGCCCTGTCCGGCCTCGCAACGCTACAACACCCGCAAATACCGCTCCAACTCACCCGCATTCACCGGCTGCCTCAGCATCCCCAGCAACTGAATGTGATGGGTCCTGGCCCAGGCAAATATTTTCGGCTGATCGGCGAAGGTGAAGTCACCGAGTAATAAAAAGCGCTTTATCAGGCAGCCGTGACTCAGCGTGCGGATGTGCTGTTCGTCGGCGGTGCCAATCTTGAAACCGTCGACGATAAAACAGTCGATCCGTTGGGTTTTTGCCAGGGTACGCTTCACTTCCTTGATCGATGAGCACAGGCCGATCCGAAAGTAGCCGACGTCGTTCAACAGCGCGCTGTATTTCAGCAGGACGCCGGCGTGACGGCACAGCACCAGGATGTTTTTCTGCTTCACGCACTTGCCGTTCATGTTGATGATCCGTGTAGGTCGATGAACGCATGATCGAAGGTGCGTCAGCTGCCGGCCATCAGGCAGTTCTTAAAAGTGGATGAGGGTTACTGAAATTTCCCGGCGTTCACGCAGTAGGTCACCAGGGCCTGGTCGGTGGTGACTTCCAGCTTGCGCATGGCCGAGACCTTTTGTGCGCTCACCGTTTTACTGCTGCGATTAACCATGCGCGCGATAGCGGTCACGCTGTGGCCGGCGACGAAGAGGCGCAGCACCTCCATTTCTCGCAGGGACAGGTCGGCAAAGCGCTCGTTGACCTGCTGCGGGTTGTGCAGCACCGAGGTGGCATCCTGCACGGGACTCTGATAATTACGGCGCGATGCGATAGCGTTGAGGGCGTTCTCGATTTCTTCGTGCAGGTGGTTTTTTTGAATCACGCCCATCACGCCCAGTTCATGCAGGCGGGTCACGATCAGGCTGTTGGACATCATGGTCAGCACCAGGATCTGCGTGTCGACGAACCGCCGGGTGAGGTACTCGATCAGTTTGAGGCCGTCGCCGAATGTGGAGTCGCCGGGCATGTGGAAGTCGGTGATGACCACCTCCGGTTTTTCGCTCTGCAACTTTTCGATCAGTTGGCTGGAGCTGGTGGCTTCGCCGACCACTTCAAAACGTCCGTCGCGCTGGATGACTTCACGCACGCCGAGCAGCACGATGGGGTGGTCGTCAGCAATCACTACGTTGATTTTCTTCATGTCTACCTGTCCGATGGTTGGCCCTGTGAGCCAGGGTTGAGCGCGAGGGCGTCCAGTACCGCTTCCAGGCGCTGTAGCAGGTTGCGCACCCGCGTGGCCAGGCTCGTGGTTAGCGAGCCTTTGTACAGCGCCTCCTCCAGCGCATTGCAGGCAGCGCTCAAGCGCGAAGCACGCACCGATGCGAGGGAGCCATTCATGCGGTGCAAGTGCCGCACGACCTGTTCCTTGTCAGCGGCGTCGAGGCCCTGGCGCGTCAAGCGCATGTCGTCCTGCATGGTGGTGATGAACAACTGGTGCATGCTCGCGGAAAACGAACTCCACCCATCCATATCGCCCTGCTGCAGGCGGGTATCTTCGAGCGGCTCGACCCCGCGCTCGCCGCAATAGCGCAGCAGGGTTTTGCGCAACGCATCCAGGCTCAAGGGTTTGACCACCCACGTGTCCATGCCCGCTGCCAGGCACTGCTCGCCTTCTTCGCGCAGGGCATTAGCGGTGACGCCGATAATCGGCATTTGCCCGTCGCGTTCGCGCAGGGCTCGGGTCAGGCCATAGCCGTCGAGCCGTGGCATGTTGATGTCGGTGATGATCAGGTCAAAGGCGCCAGGCGACCAGCGTTGCAGCGCGTCTTCACCGTCTTCAGCGACAACGACGGCGGCGCCCAGTGCTTCCAGTTGTTCCTGCAAAATGGCGCGGTTGATCGGGTTGTCTTCGGCCACCAGCACTCTTAACCCCACAGGCTGGGCGATGGCGGCTTCGGTTGCTCCGTACGGCTTGACGCTGCCCGGGCGCGCTTGCGACAGCGTACGGGCAATGCCGCGTATGTCGTAGGCGTTGACCGTCCAGCTCTGCGCCAATGCGTGGGCATACGGTGCGCCGAGTTCGGTGGCGGTAATGTGTCGGCCCTTCCAAACCGCTTGCTGGCCGGGCCCGGTCACGCTGTCCAGCAGCAATTCATTTTCATCACCCTCGTAACCCGACGGCAGTGCGAGCGCGCGAGCGCCCCAACGGTTAAGCCAGTCGATCAGCGATTGCTCAAGCTCCTTGAACGGTGCCCGTACGTAAACCGCCAACCCTTGCAGCTCGATGGCCGCACACTCCGGCAATGGGCCGGGGACGATGGGCAAGCGTTGATGCAGAGAGAAACTGCTGCCCAGCCCCGGCTCGCTGACCACCCGCAGTTGCGCGCCCATCAGCTCGCTCAAGCGTGAGCAGATCGACAAACCAAGACCCGCTCCGCCCGCCTGCTGGCTGCCAGCCAGTTGCGAGAACGGCTTGAACAATTGCCCCAGTTGCTTTTCGCTGATGCCGGCGCCGGTGTCGGACACCTGCCATTGCAACGTTGCATGATCCGGCTCCAGGTCCGTCACCTTGAGGCGCACGATTACCCGTCCGGAGTCGGTGAACTTGATCGCATTACTGAGCAAGTTATTGAGGATCTGCCGAATGCGCCCAGGGTCGCCGCTCATCAGCGCCGGCACGTTTGCGTCCACACAGGCGAAGACCTGCAAGCCTTTGTTGAGCGCGGCGGCCGCGTAGCTGTTGACCGCATCTTCGAAGATGTCCAGCGGGCAGAACGCCACGGTTTCCAGCGCCATCTGCCCGGACTCGATTTTCGACACGTCCAGCACATCGCTGATCAACTGAAACAACACCGCCGAGGAGCGCTCGATGGTCTGCAGGTAGTCTTGCTGGCGGGCGTCGAGCGGGGTCAGCCCCAACAACTCCAGGTTGCCCAGCACGCCGTACAGCGGGGTGCGGATTTCATGGCTCATGGTCGCCAGGAACAGCGTCTTGGCTGCACTCGCCTCGTCGGCGGAACGCTTGGCCTGCTCCAGCAACTGCGCATCGTCGACATGCCGAGTGATATCGTTGAACCCGCAGAGCACCACGTCTTCGTCCTGATAGCGACTGAACCTGAACGACACCAGCAAATGCCGCCCGGCCACCTCGATTTGCATCTCACGCGGGTCTTCGTTGCGATAGTCGCGGTTGAGCAGGCCGATCAGCTCTGCGGTTCCTTGCCATTCCTGGGCGCGCTGGTTTTCCAGCAGCACCTTGCTGTTGTTGCGCTGCACCACGCAAAACCCCACCGGCGCGCTCTGCAGCATGGCGCGGTTGAATTCCTCGCTTTCGGTCAGCAAGCGTGTGGCGCGTAACGCCGGCTCGACGATGCCAGCGCGGTACCAGCGGTTGATCCGCCAGCCCAGGAACACTGCGAGCAGAAACGCCGCCGCCGTGCCCAGCAATGACCACTTGGCGAAGCGAAAGAAGTTTTCATAGCTGATGGTGTACAAACCCACCCATTGATCCTTGCCGGTGGACACCACCTTGAAGCGCAAACCTTCGGCGCCCAGACTCATGCCCACCGGCAGTGACGCTGAATCCTTGGCATCACCCAGCAATATTTCGCCTGCCGGCGAGATCAGCGTGACGCGGTGGTCGATCGGGCGTATCAGCAAGCGGTCCAGGTCGTTGATCTGCCCGGCGTCCAACAACGCCGCGACCGTCAGCAGGCCGTCATCCCTGTGTTCGGGCATGACCAACGGATTAATATCCAGGCCGATAAACGCCACAATCGTTTCGGAACCCTGCAACAGCCCTGGGGGCGCGCGCATCCAGCTCACACGCCGGTTGTTGAGTTGTTCGTGACGGGGGAGGAGCCCTTGGTGGAGGCGCGACGTCACGTCAAAGAAGTTGCTCTTGAGCAACACCGATGCCTTGCGCGTGCCATCGACGCCCGGAATCGCGATGTTGAACTGGTCGGTCGGCGAAAACAGGAATATCTGCGGCGCCGAATAGAACGAGCTGGCCCAGAATGCGCTGTAGTAATCGGTCAGTTGCACGCCCAGCGAATAGCCGCCCTGCAACTGCTGCAGGTCGTAATGCTTGCGCTCGCTCAGGGTAAACGGCTGGGACAGGGCCAGGCCATGGTTCTGGAACACGCGCTCCTGGCCTTTCTGCAGGATCTCGACACGGGAAACGGGCCGGATGTCGGTCAGGGTGTTCTGGTTGCTGCGGTCATACGCACTGGCGACGCTGCGCAAAAACGTGTCGTACTCATGGATGCTTTCGATCAGGCCCGAAAAATGAAAGTCGACCTTGATCCGCTCTTCGTCCAATACCCGTTCGACCGCCCAGTAGCACATGCTGACCAGCAGCACGGTGAGACCGGCGAGTACCAGCAATAGCTTGTTGATTCGTTGAGAGCTCAAGGCGAAGACGCCGAACTTCAGGCTTGCATTTTTCATCACCGACGCCCCGGGTGCAGGAATGAGGCGGCGGGGAGTTTCTCCGCCACTGTTGCCATTCCATGGCGCGCTACAGGTAGACATTCAGGCTTCAATTTAGTGCTGGCTTAAAGCCATCTTCACGCAGCAATTCCAGAAATCTTTCAGGCGAGACCGCCGCACAAATCAAAAAGCCCTGCGCCTGATCACACTGGATCTTGCGCAAGAACTCTAGCTCGTCTTTGGTTTCCACACCTTCTGCGGTGACGATCAGGCCCAGCTTGCGGCTCAGCTCGACAATGCTCTGTAGCGCAGTGGCGAGGCTGTCGTTGTCGACACAACCGTGAACCAGCGAGCGGTCGATCTTCAGTTCGCTGAAGGGCGTAGACACCAGGTTGAAATAGGAGCTCAGGCCTTTGCCGAAGTCATCCTGCGCCAGCCCGAAGCCTTTCATGCGCAAGCGGCAGGCGCCGGCGTAATAATCGCTGAGCGACTCGGTGGTGGATGTCTCCAGCAGTTCGAAGCCGATCGAGGCGGGTTCGGCGCCCAATGCCAGCACGCGGTCATGCAGGCGATCGGCAAGGTCATGGCTGTCGAGCAAGTGGGTCGGCAGGTTGATGGATACCGGCACTTCGCAGCCCCGGCGCCGCCAGAACGCCTGGGCTTCGATGGTCTGCTCCAGCATCAGCCACAGCAATGCTTCCTCCAGCCCGAAGCATTGCAGCGACGGCAGAAAGTCCCTGGGCAGCAACGTCCCCTGCTGCGGGTGTCGCCAACGCACCAGCGCTTCAGCGCTGCACACCCTGCCGTCACGCAGGGATTTTTTCGGTTGGAACCACGCCTGTATTTCTCCACTCTGCATGGCGGCCAACAGGCACTGGCGAGCCGGCTGCAGCGGATGGTTGCGGGCGACATCCAGGTCGCTGCGGCGCTTATCGAGGCACGCGCGCAGGCGCAGGATATCGCACGCCTCCACCGGCTTTGAAATCAGCCCGAGCACCTCCAGGCTCAGGTTCTTCGCCACCAGCCCGGCACTCACTAACATGCGTCGCGAGGCCACGCTCATCAGCGCCAGGGCCGGCGCGTTGTCGAGCCTGGCGATGCTCTGGATCAGCTGCACACCGTCCATCACGGGCATGAACAAGTCCGTCACTACCAGGTCGTACGGCTGCGCATTCAGGCGCTGCAGCGCCGTAGCGCCATCCCACACGGCCTCCGCCTGGAACCCACCCAAGGTACCGAACAGGTTGCGCAAAAATTCATGCTGAAACGGGTGGTCTTCAACAATCAGCACCCGATAGGGTTTCAATTGCCACTCCTTTGGTAAGGTTCCAGGCAGGTGTACAGCGTGCGCAAGGCAAACGGCTTGACCAGGCAGCGGTTCATGCCGGCCTGCAGGCACCGCTCGCCTTCTTCGCTCATTGCGTTCGCGGTGGCGCCGATAATCGGCAAGTGGCAGTCGAGGCTGCGCAATGTGGCGGTCAGTTCGTAGCCGTTCATGCGCGGCATATTGATGTCAGTGAGGATCAGGTCGAAGGTCGACTGGCGCCACATCTCCAGCGCCGTCAGCCCGTCACCGGCCAGTTCGACTGTGCAGCCGAGCTCTTCGAGTTGATCGCGCAGAATCAGCTGGTTGATGACGTTGTCTTCGGCCACCAGCACGTGGATGCCCAGGTTGAATACCGGATAGCTTTGCGCCGGTGCCGCCGCGCCGCGCATGAGTTGCCCTTGAGCAGCGCCGACCGCCTTGCGCAGGGCTTTGAGGCTATTGAAACTGACCACGCCGACCGGATTGCTCAATGCCTCATCGTGCAAGTCACCGATCGCCAGCACCCGTGGGCCTTGCCAGTGTGCAGCCAGGGTCTCGCCCAGTCGGCCGGGATGCAGTTCAACCAGCACCGCGCCCTCGGTGGTGTCATAAGCCTTGGGCAACCCCACTTGGGCGCGCGCGCCCCAGCGGCACAACCAGCCGCAGATGCTCTCGGCCAGCTCACGTATCGGCGAGACCACGCACACCAGCTCCGGCAACAGTTCGTCAGCGCCCGCCGAGGGCTCCAGTGCAGACAGCTGCTCAAGGGGCAGGTGCAAGGTAAAGCTGCTGCCCAGGCCCGGCTCACTCACCACTCGCATGCTGCCGTTCATCAGGTGCATCAAGCGCTTGCAGATGGACAGGCCCAAGCCGGTGCCGGCGACCACGTGAGTATTACCGTCGGCCTGATAAAAAGGCTCAAACAGGTGTTGCTGGTCTTCGTGGGAGATGCCTTTGCCCGTGTCAGAGACTTGCCAGTGCAACATCACGCGCTCACCGTCGCGGCTGTCGAGTTTGACGCGCAGGATGATTCGCCCACTGTCGGTGAATTTCAGCGCATTGTTGAGCAGGTTACTGAGGATCTGCCGCAGGCGGCTGACGTCGCCATTGAGCCAATCCGGCAGTTGCGGATCCACACAGGCAAACAACTGCAGGCCCTTGCGGTGAGCGGCGGCGGCATAGCCGTGAATCACTTCCTCGATCAGCTCCAGAGGTGAGAAGCGGTTGCACTCCAGTTGCAACTGACCCGCCTCGATACGCGACACATCCAGCACGTCGCTGATCAACTGCAACAGGTTGGCAGAAGAGCCCTCGATGGCCTGCAGATAACTTCTTTGCTGATCGCTCAACTCGGTGCGTGCCAACAATTCCAGGGTGCCCAGCACGCCGTACAACGGCGTGCGGATTTCATGGCTCATGGTCGCCAGGAACAGGGTCTTGGCCTCGTTGGCCGCGTCAGCCATACGCCGTGCGTGGTCGAGCGCCACTTCCACCTGCTTGCGTGCACTGATATCGCTGAACGCGCAAATCAACACATCCTCGCGCTTGTAGCGAGTGCGCGCGAAGCTCAGATACAGGTGTCGACCGTCGGCCAATTGCAGCTCGTCGAAGGTGTTGTGTTCGGCATCATCAAAGCCGCGACGAATCCAGTCTGCACTGCGTTGCTCGCGTTCCTGGCTGTGGCCGATCCACTGCGTATACAGCGGATTATCAAGCACCACCTCGCCGTTCTGGCGACGCAGCACGCACAGCGCAACCGGTGCGATGCGGATGACCGCTCGGCTGAACGCCTCGCTTTCCACCAGCGCTTCAATACGGTTGCTGGCCGGAATGATCAGGCGCTGATCAATGCGCCGCATCAGCCAGATCATCAGCCAGGTAAAGAGCAAGCACAGCGCCAGGCTGGTCAGCACGGGGGATATCAGCGCGGAGAACAGCGCTTGCATGTCGAGGGCGTAGACGATTTGCCAGTTGGAAAAGCCCAGCTGTTTACGAATCGCCAGATGATCCGGCAACCAGTGGCCACCCACCAGGCCGAACGACTGGGGCGCCGGTAGTTGGGCCAATTCCTGGCGCAGTGACTGGCCTTGCGCACTGTCAAAAATCAGCTCGCCGCGGGCATCGAGCAGGATGAACTGGCCGGCGTTTTCGTTGTGCAGGGCGCTCAGCAGGTCGGGCGACTCGACTTCCAGGCCCAGCCACCCCGACTGCGGGCTGCGGTCATCCAGCCGGGTGAAGATGTACAGCGGCGAATCATCGCGCTCAGGGTCTGTGAGCCACAGCTCGTCAACGCTGCTGTTGTCTTGTGCGTTGAGCCGTTCCAGCAAATGTGGAGCAATCAGTTGGACCGGTTCGCGCGCAGGATTCAGGCGCAGGACCTCGGCCCGGTCGCCGGTCGCGACGTACAGCAGGTTCACTTTGTTGAGCCGCAGGTGGTCGGTCATGCGGCGCGTCAGCCAGAGACTCCAGGCCTGTTTGTCCGAACCCAGGCCGACGTGCACCTCTTCGCCGGCGACCACATTGGCACTGGCGACCGGCGCCGTGGTGCTGCGCACGGCCGCCAGTCGTAGCGTATCGAGCAGCGTCTGGCGGCTGACAAAAAAGCTTTGCGCATTGGCGATTGCCGCATTCATGTAGCTGCGCCGCAGGGATATTTCCTGGCTCAAGGTGGCGCTCACGTAGCTGTAGACGCCAGCGTAGAACCCCAGCACCAGAGCGATGAACAACAGGCGCAGTAGCTTTCTCGCCGCCGCGGGGGTGGAGAGCGACGTGTCGAGCGGAGGTAAGGCTTGGCGTAGTTTCATCAGGGAACGTTAAGCCAAGGCCCTGGCCCTCGGAATAAGACGATCCTCAAAGTCGCAGACGGCGCTGTCGGCGCTCCCCCCGGCGTGACTTTTAAGAATCGCCTGATTAAACCCCGCACTTGCTCTCCCTAAGATTGCGGCGCCTGGACAAGCACCGTTACGCCCTTCGGCGAACCGGACAGCCTCCATGCATTGTCCTAATCACCGTTAATGAGGAGTTCCACCATGAAGCGTATTGCCTTGATCCTGGCGATGACCGCCGCGCCCGCCCTGACCTTCGCTGCGGGCCAGAACACCATCACGTTCACTGGCCAGGTATCGGATCAAACCTGCGCCGTATCGGTTAATGGCAACGCTGCGAACCCGGTGATCCTGATGCCTACCGTCAGCGCAGCCGCCCTGACCGCCGTGGGTAGCACAGCGGGCGAAACGCCGTTCACCATCAGCGTGAGCGGCTGCACCGCACCGACTTCGAACCTGGCCATCAAAACCGCGTTCCTCGGTAACAACGTGACCAGCGCAGGCAACCTGGCCAACGCCGGCACAGCCTCCAACGTGCAAGTACAACTCCTGAACGCCGCTGGCGGTTCTGCTGTGGTACTCAACGGGATTACCTCGGTGTCGGGCCTGACCCTGAACTCCGGCGCCACCAGCGCCAGCCACGATTTCGCCGTTCGCTACATCAGCGAAGCCGGTGCTGCCACCGCCGGTACCGTATCGGCCACCGCTCAATACGCCCTGGATTACCTGTAAGGCCAGGCATCTGCCGGGCCGCGTGCCCGGCAGGTTTATCCACACCCCCGATTCTTTATTCGCTCTGCGCCTGCTGCACGGAGAACACCATGACTCGCCTGAAGAAAACCACCCTGGCCCTGGCGCTGACGCTCGGCACAGCCATGACCTCTTGCGCGCACGCCAGCGTCGTAATGACCGGAACCCGCGTTATCTACCCGGCTCAAGCTCAGGAAAAAGTGGTGCAACTGACCAATCAGGATACCCATCCCTACCTGGTCCAAATGTGGCTCGACACGGGTAACCCGAACCTCACGGCCCAGACTGCCGATGCGCCGTTCATTGCCAGCCCGCAAGTGTTTCGCATGAACCCCAATGCCGGCCAGGTGGTGCGCCTGGTGTTTACCGGCAGCGACCTGCCAAAAGACCGCGAATCGCTGTTTTACCTCAATTTCATGCAGATGCCGGCCATCAAGACCAGCGAACTGCAAGCCAACAAATTGCTGCTCAGTGTCAACAGCCGCATGAAGCTGTTCTACCGCCCGCAAGGGCTGGCCGGCAGCCCCGACGCGCTGAGCCAGTCGCTGCATTTCAAGCTGCAGGGCAGGGCGGTGATCGCCAGCAATGACAGCGGCTATTTCGCCACCGTGCGCCGTGCCGATGTGGTCAGCCACGGCAAGGCCTACACGCTGTCCCAGGCGTCGATGATCGCGCCGTTGAGCCACGCCAACTGGCCACTGCCCGCCGGCGCCTCCGCCGCAGCGGGAGACACGGTGCGCCTGACCCTGGTCAACGACTTCGGTGCGGATGTCGTCACTGATCTGCCGCTTCTCTGATCCGCCCGGAGTATTCGTCATGCCTACTCGTCGCGTATCAACATTCAAACTGGATTGTGCACGCGCACACCACCCCTGGTTGCGCGGTTTCGTTCACTCAAGCCTGCTTGGCGCGCTCAGCCTGGTCAGCCCGGGCATTGCTATTGCGCAAAGCGCTACGGCCACGCCCGGCGACGCCTATGTGTTCGACGACAACATGCTGTTCGGCGGCGGTTCGCTGGCACGCTTCAACAAGGTCAACGCCATTGAGCCAGGCCAATACCGGGTGGACGTGTTTATCAACGGCCGCTTTATCGACCGGGTCGACCTGCGCTTCGCCGACCAAGGCGCAGGCGATGTTCAGCCCTGTCTGCCCGTCGTGCTGCTGGAAAGCGGCGGCGTACTGAAAAGCGCCATCCAGTCGCCCGCGACCGCGCAGTGCCTGGTGCTCGGCAATGCCGTCGAGGGCGCATCGACCGCCTTCGATTTTGGGCGCATGCGCTTGGACTTGAAGGTGCCGCAGAGCCTGATGCAGAAAACGCCACGGGGCTACGTTGCTCCGCAGAACCTCGACGGCGGCGCCACCATCGGCTTCGTCAACTACAGCGCCAGCCAGTACCACGTCACGCGCACCGGCAACTTCAGCGGCAGTTCCGACTCCAGTTACCTGGCCCTCAACAGCGGCTTGAACGTGGGGCTGTGGCGCCTGCGCCAGCAAGGCAACTTGCGTTACGACAGCGACAACGGCAGTCACTGGAACACCACGCGCACTTACGTCCAACGTGCGCTGCCCGGGCTGCAAGGCGAAATGACCGCAGGCCAGGGGTTTACCTCGGGTCGGTTCTTTTCCGGCATGAGCTACACCGGCGTGGAGATCGCCTCCGACGACCGCATGCTGCCGGAGTCTGTGCGCGGTTATGCGCCGACGGTCCGCGGGATTGCCAAGACCAACGCGCAGGTCATCGTGCGCCAGAACGGCAATGACATTTACCAGACCACCGTCGCGCCCGGCCCTTTCGAGATCAGCGACCTCTATTCCACCAGCTACAACGGCGACCTTGACGTCTCGGTGGTCGAGGCCGACGGCAGCGTCAGTCGTTTTACCGTACCGTTTTCGGCGGTGCCTGAATCGCTGCGTCCCGGCCTTTCGCGCTACAGCATGGCGCTGGGCCGCAGCCGTGACTTGGGCGACCACGACCCGTTCAGTGAGATGACCTACCAGCGCGGGCTGACCAACAGCGTGACCGCCAACAGCGGCTTGCGCCTCGCCGAGGGCTACCAGGCGATGGTGCTGGGCGGCGTCTACGCCAACAGCCTCGGCGCGTTCGGGCTGGACACCACCTACTCGCGCGCCAACCTGCCCAACGAAGGCAAGCTCGATGGCTGGATGGCGCGGCTGTCTTACAGCCGCACGTTCCAGCCGACCAACACCACCTTGTCGATTGCCGGCTACCGCTATTCCACCGAAGGCTATCGCGACCTCGGCGACGTGCTGGGTGTGCGCGAGTCGCTGCGCAACAACCAGACCTGGGAGTCGACGAGCTACATGCAACGCTCGCGCTTCGAGGTGTCGATCAATCAGAACCTCAAAGAGTACGGCAGCGTGTTTTTATCCGGTTCGACCCAGGATTATCGCAGTGGCCGCGAACGCGACACGCAACTGCAATTTGGCTGGGCCAACACCTTGCGCAACAACGTCAGCGTCAACCTCTCGGTGTCGCGCCAGAGCACCGGCAGCTACCTGAACCGGCGCAGCGGTAACTACAACGATCAATTGGGCAACGCGGTGGCAAACAATGGCGTGGGCACCACGCGCACCGCCGGTACCCAGGAGACCGTCACTCTGCTCTCGGTGTCGTTCCCGCTGGGCAGCCCGGCCCGTGCGAACGTGCCGTCGCTGAGCAGCTCAGTGACGCACAGTTCCAGGTCAGGCGACCTATACCAGACCTCGCTATCAGGCACCCAGGGCGCCGACCAGACCTTGAGCTACAGCGTGGACGTGTCCCGCGATGCCGATCAAAAGCAGAACGTCTGGAGCGCCAACGTTCAGAAATACCTGCCCAACACCTCGATCAGCGCCAGCGCGTCCAAGGGGCAGGATTATTGGCAAGCCTCCGGCAGCGCGCGCGGAGCCCTGGCCGTGCACGGCGGCGGGGTGACTCTCGGGCCGTACCTGGGCGATACCTTTGCCTTGATCGAAGCCAAAGGCGCCAGCGGGGCAAAAGTCATGAACGGCATGGGTGCAACCATCGACAGCGACGGCTACGCGCTGGTGCCGTCGCTAACCCCTTACCGCTACAACACCGTGGCCATCAACCCCGAGGGTATGAGCGAAAAAGCCGAACTCGATGACGGCCAGCGCCGCGTCGCACCGTATGCCGGCGCCGCGGTGAAGGTTGAGTTCAGGACCCGTGTCGGCAACGCCATTCTGGTCAAGGCCGTGCGCCCAGGCGGTGAGGCCGTGCCTATGGGCGCGGATGTACTGGACGAAAACGGCAGCGTGATCGGCATGGTTGGCCAAGGCAGCCAGGCGTACCTGCGCACCGAAAAACTCAAGGGCCGCCTGACCGTGCGTTGGGGCGACGGCGCAGACGAACAGTGCCGGATGCAGTTCGACCTGGCGCGACAGGATGTCAGTCAAGCCCTGATCAAACTCAACAGCGATTGCCGTCGCCCCTGAACCTCTTTGAAATCGGAGCTCCCCATGACTCTTGCTCGCACACTGTTCACTGTGCTTCTAGTCCTCGGCGCCACGCTGGGCGCAAACGCCGAGGCAACCTGCAGACGCGTCTACAACGGCAGTCAGGTCTACGATGGCAACTCGGCGCAACTGACCTTTGGCCGGGTCAACCTCACATCAACCTACCTGCAACCGGTCGGCACGCAGCTGGGTTCGGTGGTGATCTCACCCGCAACGGCACCCGGGCTCACGAGCGAGACAGTGCTGTGGGAGTGCGATGTGAGTGACGCTGACAGTATTTACGAAGTGTTCGCCACCAACGGTGACGACCGGGTCGGCGGCTACTGGGAAATCGGCAACGGTTCAGGGGCTTCGGTCAACGATGGGTTGCCCGGTTACTACGCCACTTGGTTCCCCTATGTCGGGATCAAACTGACGCACCTGAACTCCGGCAAGGTGTTCACACGCTATTGGCAGGACGCCAAAATTACCCAGTACGACACGGTCGGCAGCAAGATCCAGATCAAAGCCAAACACTTGAGCATGATCCAGGGCGACCTGGCTCGCGTGTCCAGCCTGCCGCCTGCGTCGGGCTCGGGAAGCAACTATTGCGGCGGCCAGGCGGCCTCCAGTGGCAGCGGCACCTACAGCTACACGTGTACCCAACCCAATGGCTATGTGCAGTTTCGCGGCGGCGGCATCGCCTCGGACCCCATTGGCTCGGACTCCAATAACCACTACAACTTCTGGGGCGCGGCCAACGGCATCGCATTTGGCATGCGCTCCGCGTCTTCGATCAGCTACACCGCCACCTGCGTGGCCCGCAACGTCACGCCGGTGGTGAGTTTCTTGCCGATCACCGCAACTGAACTGAACCAGGGCATGACGCGCAGCAGTGACTTCACTATCGGCCTGGAATGCAGCAACACCGCAAGCTCCGGCACTGCCAACAACCAGACTGCATTGGGTATTCAAGTGGCCTACAGCGCGTATACCCAGGCCCAGTCGCTGGGACTGTTGACGGGTGGCGGCGGGGTTACCTACCTGGTATCCAACGGCTACGGCACCGACCCGTCGGTCGCGACCGGCGTGGGGATCAGATTGCGCAACGCCAGCAACGGCAACGCGATGAATTTCCTCGGATGGTCAGGCACCGGCACGGGCGCCACCGGTGGCTGGTACCCGGTGCTGGCGGGCGCCAGCAATGCCGGCAGCAGTACGTCCGGCTACACCAGCTACCTGCAGACGATCACCGCGACCCTCAGTACTTTGCCAGGCGCAACGGCCAAGCCGGGCAGGGTGAACGCCACCGCTTACGTCTTGGTGAAGGTGCAATGATCAAGTTGATGTTCTACGCAGTGCTGGTGTGGGCATGCTTTGCAATGAGCGCGTCCTCCATTTCGCATGCCGGCGTGATGCCCGAGCAGACCCGGTTGATCTTCCATGAGGGCCAGACCCAACGCTCGTTGATGCTCGCCAATACCAACCCGTATCCGGTGGTGGTGCAAACCTGGGTCGACGACGGCGAAGGCAACCGTGCGCCGGAAAACTCAACCTCGGCGATGATCGCGCTGCCCTCGGTATTTCGTCTGCAACCTCAAGCGTTGCAGGGCCTGCGCATTGTTTACGACGGCAGCGCGTTGCCCAAGGACCGCGAGTCGGTGAGCTGGCTGAACCTGTACGAAATCCCGCCAGCCAAGACCGATGCGCCGGCGCTGCCTACGCGCATTGCCGTAGCGATGAACACCCAAATGAAAATTTTCTACCGTCCCGCTCACCTGCCCAGCCAACCGGAAAGCATGGCGAGTAGCCTGACGTTTCGGATTGAACAGCAGGCCGGTGCCTGGGTGCTGGTATGCCATAACCCAAGCCCCTATCACGCTTCGTTTTCTTCTTTACGCGTGAGTGCCACAGGACATGAATATCCTGTGGCAAAGGCACTCGACATGATGACCCCGCCTTTGAGCGAGAAAACCTACCCACTGGGCCATTTCACCGACGACGCAAGGGCCAGCGTGCCCGTCAACTACACCCTAATCGATGATGACGGCCATTATCTGGATGGTCACGCAACCGCCTACGTGCACCGAGCGCAGTAATGGACATGGCGAGATTCGCTCCCCCTGTGGCAACGTCACCATCGCGCATCCCACTGTCTTATGAGCAAAAAAAAGCCCGCTATCAGCGGGCTTTCTTCTGAAATGACTACCTAACCCCAGGGGCTGGTCGAACCATTTCTTTGTGAAACGTCGCAACTATTCTGTGAACCTGCACCTGATCAGAAATCCAGGTTGGACACCGCCAGCGCATTGCTCTCGATGAAGTCACGACGAGGCTCGACCGCATCACCCATCAGGGTGTTGAAGATCTGGTCGGCGCCAATGGCGTCTTCGATGGTCACGCGCAGCATGCGGCGCTGAGCCGGGTCCATGGTGGTTTCCCACAGCTGATCCGGGTTCATTTCGCCCAGGCCTTTGTAGCGCTGGATGGTGTGACGCTTGGTGCTTTCAGCCATCAACCAGTCCAGGGCTTCCTTGAACTCCTTGACCTGCTTCTTGCGTTCGCCACGCTGAATGTAAGCGCCGTCGTCCAACAGGGTGCTCAGTTGCGCGCCGAGGGTGACGACCGTCTTATAGTCATTGCTGCCGAAGAAGTCGCGGTTGAAGGTGACGTAGTTCGACAAACCGTGGGAGATCAATTCGATCTCCGGCAGCCATACGTTACGTTCACGGTCTTCGCGCAGGCTGGCTTTGTACACCAGGCCAGACTTCTCCACCGTGCGCAGACGCACTTCGTACTGGGCCAGCCAATCCTGCATGTGTGCATGATCGCCCAACTGTTCCAGGGTAATGGCCGGCAGGTAGATGAAGTGCTCGGTCAGCTCCTGAGGGTACAGGCGCGACAAGCGCTTGAGCGTTTTCATCACCATGCGGAAGTCATTGACCAGGCGCTCCAGCGACTCACCGGAGATACCTGGGGCTTCGTCGTTCAAGTGCAGGCTCGCATCTTCCAGGGCCGACTGCGTCATGTACTCTTCCATGGCATCGTCGTCTTTGATGTATTGCTCTTGCTTGCCCTTTTTCACTTTGTACAACGGCGGCTGGGCAATGTAGATGTAGCCGCGCTCGATCAGCTCAGGCAACTGACGGAAGAAGAAGGTCAGCAGCAGGGTACGGATGTGCGAACCGTCGACGTCAGCATCGGTCATGATGATGATGTTGTGGTAGCGCAGCTTGTCGATGTTGTACTCGTCACGGCCGATGCCGCAGCCCAGTGCCGTGATCAAGGTGCCGACTTCCTGGGAGGAAATCATCTTGTCGAAGCGCGCTTTCTCGACGTTGAGGATCTTGCCCTTCAACGGCAGGATGGCCTGGGTGCGACGGTTACGACCCTGCTTGGCGGAACCGCCAGCAGAGTCACCTTCCACCAGGTACAGTTCGGAGAGGGCAGGGTCCTTCTCCTGACAGTCAGCCAACTTGCCCGGCAGACCGGCGATGTCAAGAGCGCCTTTGCGACGGGTCATTTCACGGGCTTTACGCGCCGCTTCACGGGCACGCGCGGCGTCGATCATCTTGCCGACAACCAGCTTGGCTTCGTTCGGGTTCTCCAGCAGGAAGTCGGAGAAGTACTTGCCCATCTCCTGTTCCACAGCGGTCTTCACTTCGGAAGACACCAGCTTGTCTTTGGTTTGGGAGCTGAACTTCGGATCCGGCACTTTTACCGAGATGATCGCCGTCAGGCCTTCACGGGCATCATCACCGGTGGTGGCGACTTTGTGCTTCTTCGCCAAGCCTTCCGCTTCGATGTAGGTATTGAGGTTACGCGTGAGCGCGGAACGGAAACCCACCAGGTGAGTACCGCCATCGCGCTGCGGAATGTTGTTGGTGAAGCACAACAGGTTCTCGTTGAAGCTGTCGTTCCACTGCAGGGCGATTTCAACGCCGATGCCGTCTTCACGCTGGATGTTGAAGTGGAACACCTGGTTGACTGCAGTCTTGTTGGTGTTCAGGTATTCAACGAACGCACGCAGGCCGCCTTCGTACTTGAACAACTCTTCCTTGGCGCTGCGCTCATCCTTGAGGATGATGCCGACACCGGAGTTGAGGAACGACAGTTCACGAATCCGCTTGGCCAGGATGTCCCAGCTGAAGTGGATGTTCTTGAAGGTTTCAGCCGAGGGCTTGAAGTGGATCTGGGTGCCTGTGGTTTCACTGTCACCGACGATTTTCATCGGTTCCTGTGGCACACCGTGAACGTAAGTCTGTTCCCAGATCTTGCCGCTGCGGCGTACGGTGAGCACCAACTCTTCGGACAGCGCGTTCACTACCGATACACCTACACCGTGCAAGCCACCGGATACTTTGTAGGAGTTGTCGTCGAACTTACCGCCGGCGTGGAGCACGGTCATGATGACCTCTGCCGCCGAGACGCCTTCTTCTTTATGCACATCTACCGGAATACCGCGGCCGTTGTCGCGCACGGTAATGGATTCGTCCGGGTGGATGATGATGCTGATGTCGTCGCAGTGACCGGCCAGAGCTTCGTCGATGGAGTTATCGACCACCTCGAACACCATGTGGTGCAGACCGCTACCATCATCGGTGTCGCCAATGTACATACCGGGACGTTTGCGTACGGCATCCAAACCTTTCAGCACTTTAATGCTGGTCGAGTCGTACGTGTTTTCTTCGCTCATGCCTTCACTCCCGATGGTCGTGGGTCTGGGTGATACGGCCTTGTTCCACGTGGAACAAAGCGACTGGCGTTTCCGTCTGCCAGCCTTCCCTCAATAATTCGTGGTCTACACAGGTGATAAACACTTGGCAGCGTAAGTCTTCCAATAAGCGGCATAACGCGCGGCGGTGTTGCTCGTCGAGTTCGGACGGCAAGTCATCCACCAGATAAATACACTGACCGCGTCGGGCCTGGCTGACCAGGTGCCCCTGCGCGATACGCAATGCACACACCACCAACTTCTGCTGGCCGCGGGACAGAATATCCGCAGCATTGTGAGCGCCTAATCTAAGACGCAAATCAGCACGTTGGGGTCCGGCCTGGGTGTGGCCAATCTGCTGGTCACGGTGCAGGGAGGTCGCGAGCACTGCACTCAGCTCGCGTTCCTTGTCCCAACCACGGTAATAACTCAGCGTCAGCCCCTCGAGGTCCAACAGCTCGCTCAAGGTCTGCTCAAAGACTGGTTTCAAGGCTTTGATATAGGCACGGCGGTATTCATCTATTTCGTCGCTGGCCAGGCACAGCTCCCGGTCCCAGGCCGCTTGTGAAGCGGCGTCAAGTGTACCATGCCGCAGCCATGAGTTCCGCTGCCTGAGGGCCTTCTGCAAGCGCTGCCACGTGGCCATGAAACGGGGTTCCACGTGGAACACTCCCCAATCGAGGAATTGTCGGCGGATTTTTGGTGCTCCTTCCAACAGACGGAAGCTGTCGGGGTTGATCAACTGCAACGGCAGGATTTCCGCCAACTGCGCTGCGCTGCGTGCATTTTGCCCATCGATGCGAATCTGAAACTCCCCGCTGCGATCACGGGATATCCCCAATGCGCTGTGCCCACCTTCAGCCAATTCAACTTGGCCAAATACCGTGCACGCTAACTGCTCGTATTGGATCACCGGCAACAAGCGAGCGCTGCGAAAGGAACGGGCGAGCCCCAGCAGGTGGATGGCTTCCAGCACGCTGGTTTTGCCACTGCCATTGGCGCCATGAAGAATGTTGATGCGAGGGGAAGGGGAGAAGGTCACCGGGTGCAGATTGCGCACCGCGGTGACCGAGACACGACTGAGGGACATCTAGCTTCTGCTGAGCATGATTACAGACGCATCGGCATAACAACATAAGCCGAGTCGTCGTTATCGGATTCTTGTACCAGTGCGCTGCTATTGGAGTCCGACAGAATCAGGCGAACCTGTTCGGTGGTCATCACCCCCAGCACGTCCAGCAGATAGCTCACGTTAAAGCCGATCTCCAGGTTGCCGCCGTTGTAGTCGACGCCGACTTCTTCTTCCGCCTCTTCCTGCTCCGGGTTGTTCGCCTGGATCTTCAGCTGACCATTGGCCAGCTGCAGACGAATACCCCGATACTTCTCGTTAGACAGAATGGCGGTACGGCTGAACGCTTCACGCAAGGCCTGGCGATCGCCAAGTACCAGCTTGTCGCCACCTTTAGGCAACACGCGCTCGTAGTCGGGGAACTTGCCGTCGACCAGCTTGGAGGTGAAGGTGAATTCGCCAGTGGTCGCGCGGATGTGGTGCTGACCCAGAACGATGCTGACGTTGCCGTCCGGCTCAGTCAGCAAACGCGCCAATTCGAGGATACCTTTACGCGGCACGATGACCTGGTGACGATCCGGCTGGCCGATATCGGCGCGCATCGAACACATCGCCAGGCGGTGACCGTCAGTGGCGACCGCGCGGATGATCCCTTCGGACACTTCCAGCAGCATGCCATTAAGGTAGTAGCGCACGTCCTGCTGGGCCATGGCGAAACTGGTGCGCTCGATCAAGCGACGCAGCTTGCTCTGCTCCAGGCTGCAAGTCAGCGAACCTGGACCTTCTTCCACCGTCGGGAAATCGTTGGCCGGTAATGTAGAGAGGGTAAAACGGCTGCGCCCGGCTTTGACCACCAGTTTCGATTCATCAACCTTGATGTCGATCAGCGCGTCGTTCGGCAGGCTCTTGCAGATATCCATCAGCTTGCGTGCCGGCACGGTGATCTCGCCAGGTTCGGCGGGCTCTTCGAGCTGCACACGGCCAACCAGCTCGACTTCAAGGTCAGTACCGGTCAGGGACAACTGCTGGCCTTCGACCACCAGTAATACGTTGGAAAGCACCGGCAAGGTCTGTCGGCGCTCGACGACGCCTGCGACCAGTTGCAGGGGTTTCAACAGGGCTTCGCGTTGAATGGTGAAATGCATGGTCTAGTCCCTTGCCTTAATAAGCTGCGCTGGTGTCATCAGGTAGTCAGTGTACGCAGCAGGTTCTTGTAGTCCTCGCGAATATCCGCGTCGGATTCCTTAAGTTCGTTGATCTTGCGGCACGCGTGCAAAACCGTGGTGTGGTCGCGACCACCAAATACATCACCGATTTCCGGCAGGCTGTGGTTGGTCAACTCTTTGGAGAGGGCCATGGCCACCTGACGCGGGCGTGCGACCGAGCGCGAACGGCGCTTGGACAGCAGATCGGAAATCTTGATCTTGTAGTACTCGGCAACGGTGCGCTGGATGTTATCCACACTCACCAGTTTGTCCTGCAGCGCCAGCAAGTCTTTCAGGGATTCGCGAATCAGCTCGATGGTGATGTCGCGCCCCATGAAGTGGGAGTGCGCAATGACCCGCTTGAGCGCACCTTCAAGTTCACGCACGTTTGACCGAATACGTTGGGCAATAAAGAACGCGGCGTCGTGGGGCAGGTCGACTTTGGCCTGGTCGGCCTTTTTCATCAGGATCGCGACGCGGGTTTCCAGCTCGGGCGGCTCGACGGCAACCGTCAGACCCCAGCCGAAGCGCGACTTCAGGCGCTCCTCAAGGCCTTCAATTTCTTTCGGATAACGGTCACTGGTGAGAATGACCTGCTGTCCGCCTTCGAGCAGGGCGTTGAACGTGTGGAAAAACTCTTCCTGGGAACGTTCCTTGCGCGCGAAGAACTGAATGTCATCGATCAGCAGCGCATCAACGGAGCGGTAGAAACGCTTGAACTCGTTGATGGCGTTGAGTTGCAGGGCCTTGACCATGTCAGCCACGAAGCGCTCCGAATGCAGGTAGACCACCTTGGCATTCGGGTTCTTCTTTAACAGATGGTTACCCACAGCGTGCATCAAGTGCGTTTTACCCAAGCCGACGCCGCCATAAAGGAAGAGCGGGTTGTAACCGTGCTTGGGGTTGTCGGCCACTTGCCAGGCGGCCGCACGGGCCAACTGGTTGGACTTGCCCTCGACGAAATTCTCGAAAGTAAACGTGCGGTTCAGGTAGCTGGTGTGCTTGAGCGCGCCCTCGACCTGCACCGTGCGCTGCTCGGCACGAACGGGAGCTTGTTGAGAGCTGGCTCCGGCCATGGGATCGAAGCTGTCACGGGACGGCTCTTCATTCTGCGGTGCATTTTTAGGCGCAGATGATTTGGCCGGCGTCGGTGCCGGCGCTGCAGCAACCGGTGCAGCCTGGGACTGCGATGCAGCCGCAGCCAATGGCGCATTCGGGGCAGCGCGAGGGGCGGAGCTGCGTTTGCTGCCTATTAATAAGGAAAGCACGGGGGCGATGCCGTTGCCATGTTCGTCGAGCAATTCGAGAACGCGGCTCAGGTACTTCTCGTTGACCCAGTCGAGAACAAAACGATTGGGCGCGTAGACACGCAACTCGTCGCCTTCGGCTTCGACCTGTAGCGGACGGATCCAGGTGTTGAATTGCTGGGCAGGCAGCTCATCGCGCAAAAGCTCCACGCACTGCTGCCAAAGTTCCACTGACACGGATATCCCCTAAGTTGAAAGCCGGTGAGGCAAAAACAGCCGCCATTGTAGCGGCCAGCCGTCCACTTATCCACATGAAGGTTGCTCACAGGGCACCCAAAATCAACGCCTTAACGGGAATAAAGGCGACCGCCGGTGTGTGAATAAGCTCTGTGGATAACCGTACCTGAGCTCGTTGCACAAGTAGGGGCAAAAGTCTGTGGGTAACTGGCCTGTGGATAACAACCCATTCCACCCACAGCTTATCCGACAGCGCAGCACAGGCAGAGCACCGTTTCTCCCCTGTGTTGTCATCCTCTGTACACCACGTTTAATCTGGCCTGAAGGTAGTTATCCACAGAAGAACGCCTCTATAGCTTTTATAAGCTTTACAGAAAAGCTTTAAATAACTTCCTTCTTTATTTTTATATCTATGTCACTCCTCGTGGAAGCCAGGCGGATGGAAAGGGGGAGGTGGCCTCCAGATATCTAATTGAAGGAAAAGCTGGTTGGAAATTGACCTAGAGGCTTGCTTTCTCTAGAATCGCCGGTCTCTTAAAACGGGGGCCATTCCGGCCCGTTGTGGACGAACCAGGTAACAACGCCATGAAACGTACTTTCCAACCAAGCACCATCAAACGCGCCCGTACTCACGGCTTCCGTGCTCGCATGGCTACCAAGAACGGCCGTGCTGTCCTGTCGCGTCGCCGCGCCAAAGGTCGTGCGCGTCTGGCAGTTTGATAATCCGGTACTGGTGGTGAGTCAGGACTTCAGTCGGGAAAAGCGTCTGCTAACCCCCCGGCACTTCAAGGCAGTCTTTGACTCCCCCACCGGCAAGGTTCCGGGGAAAAATCTCCTGCTCCTTGCGCGTAACAACGATCTTGATCACCCCCGTCTCGGGTTGGTGATCGGCAAGAAGAGCGTAAAGCTCTCCGTTGAGCGCAATCGCCTCAAGCGTCTGATGCGCGAATCGTTTCGCCTCCACCAGGACACTCTGGTTGGGTGGGATATTGTTATCGTCGCGCGCAAAGGCTTGGGGGATGTAGAAAACCCCGAATTGATTCAGCATTTCGGCAAGCTCTGGAAACGTCTGGCGCGTACCCACAAACCAGCACCAGCAGTCAGCACCGAAACTGTAGGGGTAGACAGCCTTGATGCGTAAACTGGCAATCGTTCCGATCCAGTTTTATCGCTATGCCATTAGTCCTCTGATGGCCAGCCACTGTCGTTTCTACCCCAGTTGTTCCTGCTACGCGTTAGAAGCCATAGAAAACCATGGTCTTCTGCGCGGTGGCTGGCTGACCTTTCGTCGTTTAGGTCGCTGTCATCCGTGGAATGCCGGTGGTTATGACCCGGTTCCACCTATCCCTACCTCCCGTTCTTCTTCGATGGCCGAGTAATCATGGATATTAAACGCACGATCCTGATCGTCGCCCTGGCAATCGTGTCCTACGTCATGGTCCTGAAATGGAACCAGGACTACGGCCAGGCTGCCCTGCCGACTCAGAATGTTGCTACCAATCAGGCTGCGCCGGCTATTCCGGACACCCCGCTGGGTAACAATGCGTCCGCGAGTGCCGATGTTCCCAGCGCGAATGGCGAGACAAGTGCCCCGTTGGAAACGCCAGTGGTCACCAACAAAGACCTCATCCACGTTAAAACGGATGTGCTCGACCTGGCGATCGACCCGCAGGGTGGCGATATTGCCCAGCTGAAGCTGCCGCTTTATCCACGTCGCCAAGACCATCCGGATGTTCCGTTCCAGCTGTTCGATAACGGCGGTGAACGTACCTACCTGGCGCAAAGTGGCCTGACCGGCACCAATGGTCCGGACGCTCGTGCTACCGGTCGTCCGATTTATTCGACCGAGCAGAAGAGTTATCAACTGGCTGATGGCCAGAACCAGTTGAACGTCGACCTGAAATTCAGCCTCGACGGCGTCAATTACATCAAGCGTTTCAGCTTCACCCGTGGTTTGTACGATCTGAAGGTCACTTACCTGATCGACAACACCAGCGACAAGGCCTGGAGCGGCAACCTGTTTGCCCAGCTCAAGCGTGACGCCAGCTCCGACCCTTCTTCCAGCACCGCCACCGGCACCGCGACTTACCTGGGCGCCGCCCTGTGGACAAGTAACGAGCCGTACAAAAAAGTGTCGATGAAAGACATCGACAAGGGCGCGCTGAAAGAAACCGTTCAAGGTGGCTGGGTAGCGTGGCTGCAGCACTACTTCGTAACCGCGTGGATCCCGAACAAGGGTGAAGCGAACGTGGTGCAAACCCGCAAGGACAGCCAGGGCAACTACATCATTGGTTTTACTGGCCCGGCATTGACCGTCGCACCAGGCGCCAAGGCTGAAACCAGCGCCACCCTGTATGCCGGCCCGAAAAGCCAGGCGGTACTGAAAGAGTTGTCCCCAGGCCTGGAACTGACTGTGGATTACGGCTTCCTGTGGTTCATTGCCCAGCCGATCTTCTGGCTGCTGCAACATATCCACAGCATTGTCGGTAACTGGGGCTGGTCGATCATCTTCCTGACCATGCTGATCAAGGGGATCTTCTTCCCGCTGTCGGCCGCCAGCTACAAGTCGATGGCACGCATGCGTGCCGTGGCGCCGAAACTGGCTGCGCTGAAAGAGCAACATGGTGACGACCGGCAGAAAATGTCGCAGGCCATGATGGAGCTGTACAAGAAAGAGAAGATCAACCCGCTGGGTGGATGCTTGCCGATTCTGGTACAGATGCCGGTATTCCTGTCGCTGTACTGGGTACTCCTGGAAAGCGTGGAAATGCGCCAGGCACCGTTCATGCTGTGGATAACCGACCTGTCGATCAAGGACCCGTTCTTTATCCTGCCGATCATCATGGGCGCAACCATGTTTATCCAGCAGCGTCTGAACCCGACTCCGCCGGACCCGATGCAGGCCAAGGTAATGAAAATGATGCCAATCATCTTCACCTTCTTCTTCCTGTGGTTCCCAGCGGGCCTGGTACTGTACTGGGTAGTCAACAACGTGTTGTCGATCTCCCAACAGTGGTACATCACACGTAAAATCGAAGCGGCTACCAAAAAAGCCGAGGCGTAATTTACTCTGTGGATAACCACTCAAGACGCCCCCTAGTGGGGCGTTTTGCATTCCGACACTTTAATTCTGGAACCTGCTGATGAGCGCTCCCCGTGAAACCATCGCTGCTGTCGCAACCGCTCAAGGTCGCGGCGGCGTCGGTATCGTTCGAATTTCCGGGCCGCTCGCCAGCGCGGCCGCCAAGGCGATCAGTGGACGGGAATTAAAGCCGCGGTTCGCCCATTACGGCCCGTTTCTGGATGGCGACGCAAGTGTGCTGGACGAAGGCCTGGCGCTCTACTTCCCGGGGCCAAACTCCTTCACGGGTGAAGATGTACTGGAGCTGCAGGGCCATGGTGGTCCGGTTGTCCTGGACATGTTGCTGCAGCGTTGCCTGCAATTGGGCTGCCGCCTGGCCCGTCCGGGTGAGTTCAGCGAGCGCGCATTCCTCAACGACAAACTCGACCTGGCCCAGGCCGAGGCCATCGCCGACCTGATCGAAGCCAGTTCTGCACAGGCTGCGCGCAACGCTTTGCGTTCGTTGCAGGGGGCGTTTTCCCTGCGTGTGCATAACTTGACCGAGCAGCTGATCAGCCTGCGTATCTATGTCGAGGCGGCCATTGATTTTCCCGAAGAGGAAATTGATTTCCTCGCCGATGGCCATGTCCTGGCAATGCTGGATAAGGTCCGCGATGAGTTATCCACAGTGCTGCGCGAAGCCGGGCAGGGTGCATTGCTGCGTGACGGCATGACCGTGGTGATTGCGGGGCGACCCAATGCCGGCAAGTCCAGCCTGCTGAATGCGTTGGCGGGGCGCGAAGCAGCCATCGTTACCGAAATTGCCGGTACCACTCGCGACATCCTGCGCGAACATATCCACATCGATGGCATGCCGTTGCACGTGGTTGATACGGCAGGGTTGCGCGACACCGATGACCAGGTGGAGAAGATTGGCGTAGAACGCGCGCTCAAAGCCATTGGCGAAGCCGACCGTGTGTTGTTGGTGGTGGACGCCACTGCCCCCGAGGCGGTGGATCCTTTTGCGTTGTGGCCGGAATTCCTCGAGCAACGGCCAGACCCGGCCAAAGTGACCTTGATCCGGAACAAGGCCGACCTGACGGGTGAAACCATCGCGATGCAAACCAGTGAGGATGGCCATGTGACTATCAGCCTGAGTGCCAAATCCGCGGGTGAGGGTCTGGAGTTGCTACGTGACCACCTCAAGGCCTGCATGGGCTACGAGCAGACCTCGGAAAGCAGCTTCAGTGCACGCCGCAGGCATCTGGAGGCGCTTCGCCATGCCAGTGCGGCGTTGGAGCACGGGCGAGCACAGCTGACCCTGGCGGGCGCTGGAGAGCTGCTGGCTGAGGATTTGCGTCAGGCGCAGCAGCTGCTAGGTGAGATTACCGGCGCATTCAGCTCCGATGACTTGCTTGGCCGAATCTTTTCCAGTTTCTGTATCGGCAAATAGTCAGGTCTTTACCAGTTGTAGGACACCGTACCCAACAGGGTGCGGCTGTCACCCCAATAGCAGCGCCCCGCATCGTTGCAACCAGACACATACTCCTTGTCGAACAGGTTCTTGGCGTTCAGGTCCACTGACCAGTGCGGGTCGATCTGATACCCCACCACGGCATCCACCAACGTGACACTGCCCGCATCCAGCTTCCCGTAGAGCGTCGGCGCCGTGTAGGAAAAAGTGCTGTCGAAATAACGCACACCTCCCCCCACGGACAGGCCCTTGAGCTGACCCTCCAGGAAACGATATTTGCTCCATACCGAAGCCTGATTGCGAGGAACGCCGGTCATCTGGCGCCCTTCGACCAGGGAGGTGGCGGAATCCTTGGTAATCCGCGCGTCAGTGTAGGTATAAGCCGCCGTTACGTTCAGGTTGGGCGTAAGGTTGCTGTTGATTTCAACTTCGGCGCCCTTGGCGCGGCTCTCACCCACCTGGCGATAACTGTTGGTGGTGGCATCCAGGTAGGTGTCGTCCTGTTTGCGCAAGTCGTACACCGACAGCGTCATCGCCGTGTCCCAGCCGATCGGCTCGTACTTCACACCCGCTTCATATTGGCTGCTGGTGATGGGTTTCAACGGGGCGCCGGCATTGGAAATCTGCTGAACCGGAACGAATGCCGTGGAATAGCTGACATACGGCGTAAGGCCGTTGTCGAACTGGTACATCACGCCACCTTGGTAGGTGAACTTGCGGTCTTGACTGCCGGTGCTGCTGGCCTTGTTGACCTTGTCGCGGAAATCGCTGTCGACCCAGTCCTGCCGCCCCCCGAGCAGGAACAGCCAGTGGTCATACTTGCTCTGGATCTGAGCGTATGCGCCTTTCATCTGTTGCTCGAGCAAGGTGTTTTGCACCGCGATCGGCGTGAGCGGTTCGCGCAGGTACACCGGGTTATACACATTGATGGTACCGGCGAAACCGGCGTCCCAATCCTGGTTGAACGAGGTGCGGTCGTAACTGGCGCCTAACAACACGGTGTTTTCCGATGCACCGATATCGAATTTGCCCTCGAGCTGGTTATCCAGGGAATAAACCATGGATTTGTTATAGCGATCGTAGGCGGTCATGTTCAGCTGAGTACCGAAGCCCCGATTATTCAGCGCGCTCGGCCAGGTTTCATGGCGGTTGATGCGTGACTGCATGTACCGGGAATTCTGGCGGAACTGCCAGTCGTCGTTGAAGCTGTGGCTGAACTCGTAACCGGTGCTCCAGGCTTCGCGCTCAAAGGTATTCCAATCCGGGTCGCCGAGCATGGTGTGCTTGGACAGTTTACCGTTGAGATTAGTAAGCAAAGTGCCTGCAGCCGGCAGGCCAAGTTCCAGGTTGGTGTGGTCCTTCTGGTAGTTGGCCAGGAGGGTCAGGGTGTTGTAGTCGTCGAAATTCAGGGTCAGGGAAGGGGCGATGTAAACACGATCATCCGGTACATGGTCGGTCTGCGTGTCGGATTTGCGGCCCAGCATTACCAGGCGGCCGAGAACATTGTCGCTGTCATTGAGCGGACCGGAGATATCCACACCCAGTTGGTGTCGGTTGTTTGAACCATACCCCAATTGCACCTCGCCGCGCGGGTTGGCGGTCGGATGTTTGCTCACCAGGTTGACCAAGCCGCCCGGTGCGTTCTCACCGTAGAGCAGCGAAGAAGGACCGCGAAACACTTCGACCCGCTCCAGGCCATACGGCTCGCTGGTGGTGTCGTACCGATTACCTTGCACACGTAGGCCGTCTCTCAACAGGCCGTAACCGTAGTCCGTGGCGTTGAAGCCTCGAATGAAAAAGAGATCGCCCGCCAGCCCATCGCCCGCGGCAAAAGGCGGCGCGAAGATGCCGGGTACATACCCCAGCACTTCGGTCAGTGTTTGCGATTTCTGATCCTTGATACGTTGCCCGGTCACCACCGATACCGAACGGGGTGTCTGCGACAGAGGCGTACTGGTTTTGGTGCCGACCCGGCTGTTCTGCGCCTTGTAGCCCACATCCCCTGCTATGTCCTGATTGAAGCCATCCGGTTGATAAGCACTGACGGTGGTCGGTGCGAGCGTGAGCTGGCCCGTAGGGACTGTGTGCAATCCATAGCTGCCGGGGGCCTGGGCGACGGCTTGCAACCCGGAATTCTGCAGCAACAGGGCAAAACCTTGATCCACCGAATAATCACCATTGAGTCCGGAAGTGGTCAGCCGTGAAGTCTGTTGTGGCGAGAAGGACAGGATCACATTGGCCCGGGCGGCAAACTGGCTTAACGCACTGTCCAGGGGACCGGCTGCGATGACGTAGTGCTGGGTGGTGCTGGCGGCCATGACCCCTGTGGATAACAACGTACCGCCGGTGCTGGCAAGCAGCAGGCCGTAGGTGATGGCATGGCAGGAAAGTCGCTGACGGAGCGGGATGGAAAGGCGCATAGATGGGTAAGCCCTGAAGGTAGCGTCGTGATTACCTGAAGGGCCGTGCGTGATAAAAAAAAGATAACCCCCCTGAGGATTATTTTTTATCAACCGATCCGGTTAACCGACACCCAGTAGCGCGTGAAGTACTTCACCTGGATCGGCAAGGTCGCTTGCAGGTTGGCCAGTACCGCGTCGGTCGAGTCCAGACGGAACGTGCCGGAAACGCGCAGTCGAGCCGAAGCCGGGTCACAGTGCAGCACGCCCGGCCGGTAGCGCGCCAACTCATCAATGACATCGCCGAGTCTGGCATCGAGCACGATCAGTTGACCGTCCGCCCAGGCGGCTTGTGCCACGCCATATCGCTGGGGGAGGCTAATCGTGTATCGATTAAAATCAGCGCTTTCCCCAGCTCCGAGGGTCTGGTTGTGGTCGGGTTGATCGCCTGGGGACAAATTGACCCGATCTTCCAGCACACCGACCCGGGTGAAATCCGGCAATTGGCGAACAGTAAACCGAGTGCCCAGTGCCTGAACCCGCCCGTGGCGAGTCTCCACATACAAGGGCGTGTTGGCGCCACGTTTGCCACTGTGGATAAGTACTTCACCGTCACGCAGTCGAATCAAGCGTTGGCGCGAGTCGAACATCACATCAATGGCTGTGCTGGTGTTGAGATCAACCTGAGTGCCGTCGGCCAGTTCGACCCTTCGATGTTTACCCACAGGCGTGCGGTAGTCGGCCCATACGTTACCCACGGACGTGTGTTGTTGAACATTCCAACCCAAATATCCGCTGCCGCCCAGTACCAGCATCCACTTGAGCACCTGGCGGCGTTTCTGCGTGCTGGTCAATGCGCGGCGTGTGAAGTCCTGGGGCAGGGCGCCAAGGCTGCGCTGCAACTGCTCCAACTGGTTCCACGCCGCCTGATGGGAAGGGTCGCCATTGAGCCATTGTTGCCAGGCCAGCCGATCAGCCGGCGTCGGCGATTGCGCCTGGAACTGCACATACCAACTGGCGGCCGTCTCGAATGTCTTGCGATCAGGGGCGGGCATCAGAGGCTGGCCATGATCAGTGAACACTCGGTCAGGGCACGGACCATATGTTTCTTCACAGTGGTCAATGACACCCGCAGTTGATCGGCGATCTGTTGATAAGTCAGCCCCTCGATCTGCGACAGCATGAAAATCCGTCGAGCACGTTCGCCTAAGCTGCACAGTGCCTTATCCACAGCCACCAGGGTTTCGATAATGATTGCCTTGTCTTCTTCACTGATGGCGGTGGCTTCAGGACGCTCGGCCAGGGTTTGCTTATAAGCCTGCTCAATGGCGTGCCGGCGATAGCGATCAATCACCAGGCCCCTTGCAATGGTCGCCAGGTAATCCCGTGGCTCAAGGATCTGCACGGCGTCGCGTCCACCGAGGATACGCACGAACGTATCGTGGGCCACGTCGGCGGCATCGCAGGCGTTATGCAATTTGCCCTTGAGCCACCCGTGTAACCACGAATGGTGTTGCTCATAGATGCGCTGCACAGCTGCCGTGTGTGAAGGAGGGGACATAGGCGCGACGAGGTAGGTTAATGATAATCGCTATTATTAACTGCCCTCGTGTGTTCCCACAATAGCCGTCTTGACCGCGAATCCGCGCTGAATCCTTGGGCTGGTCGACATTGAATCAGCCGTTTCTGTGGATTAAGCCCTGTGAATAACCGCCCTTGTGCCCGGTTGATAACCACGCTTGAAACCTGAGTAAAAACCCGTCTGTGGATAACCACCCGTTTAATCCACAGGCTTAAAGCACTTATCCAAGCCCCTCATTGGCACATGACCACAGACTTTTGAATCTCTGTACACGACGTAAATAAAGGCCTGTATAAATCTATCCACAGAAAGGATGCTCAGTAGAAATAAACATAAAAACAAAGATTTAATAAATTTCTCTCTTTTAATTTCTATTGTCCGTGATCCATCCACAGCTGGTTAAATTTTGTGCAAAGGGTTCTTTAGGCAGGGCGAAGTCCCTATACTTGCCGCCATAAGCTGCAAAACTCTTTCAACCAACAATTCCTGATTACCTACATAAGCAGGCACGAGGTGCGTGGTGGATTTCCCTTCCCGTTTTGAAGTGATCGTCATCGGCGGCGGTCATGCCGGTACCGAGGCAGCACTGGCGTCAGCACGCATGGGCGTAAAAACCCTGTTGCTGACGCACAACGTGGAAACCCTCGGCGCCATGAGTTGCAACCCTGCCATTGGTGGCATCGGCAAAAGCCATCTGGTCAAGGAAATCGATGCCCTTGGCGGCGTAATGGCCATGGCCACCGACAAAGGTGGTATTCAATTTCGCGTGCTCAACAGCCGCAAAGGCCCGGCCGTACGTGCCACTCGTGCACAAGCCGACCGTATTCTGTACAAGGCCGCCGTACGTGAAACCCTGGAAAACCAGCCGAACCTGTGGATATTTCAACAGGCCGCAGACGACCTGATTGTCGAGCAGGACCAGGTACGCGGGGTTGTCACGCAAATGGGCCTGCGCTTCTTCGCAGAATCCGTGGTGTTGACCACCGGGACCTTCCTTGGCGGACTTATCCACATCGGCATGCAGAACTATTCCGGTGGTCGCGCCGGTGATCCGCCGTCGATTGCCCTGGCACACCGTCTGCGTGAATTGCCGCTGCGCGTGGGCCGCTTGAAAACCGGGACTCCGCCGCGTATCGACGGACGTTCTGTGGATTTTTCGGTGATGACCGAACAGGCCGGCGATACGCCGATCCCGGTCATGTCCTTCATGGGTTCCAAGGAGCAGCACCCCAAACAGGTCAGCTGCTGGATTACCCATACCAATGCGCGTACCCACGAAATCATTGCCGCGAACCTCGACCGTTCGCCGATGTATTCCGGGGTGATCGAAGGCATCGGCCCGCGTTACTGCCCGTCGATTGAAGACAAGATCCATCGCTTTGCCGACAAGGAAAGCCACCAGGTGTTTATCGAGCCTGAAGGCTTGACGACTCACGAGCTGTACCCGAACGGGATTTCCACTTCCCTGCCGTTCGACGTACAAATCCAGATCGTGCAATCGATTCGCGGCATGGAAAATGCCCACATCGTTCGCCCTGGCTACGCCATCGAGTACGACTATTTCGATCCGCGTGACCTGAAATACAGCCTGGAAACCAAGGTGATCGGCGGTTTGTTCTTCGCCGGGCAAATCAATGGCACCACCGGTTACGAAGAAGCCGGCGCCCAGGGTTTGCTGGCCGGTACCAACGCCGCATTGCGTGCCCAGGGCAAAGACAGCTGGTGCCCGCGTCGCGATGAAGCGTATATCGGCGTGTTGGTCGACGACCTGATTACCCTGGGCACCCAGGAACCGTACCGGATGTTCACGTCCAGGGCCGAATATCGCCTGATCCTGCGCGAAGACAACGCCGATCTGCGCTTGACCGAAAAAGGTCGCGAGCTGGGTCTGGTCGATGACGCGCGCTGGGCGGCCTTCTGCAAAAAACGCGAGAGCATCACCCTCGAAGAGCAGCGCCTGAAGAGCACCTGGGTTCGCCCGGGCACTGAACAGGGTGATGCGATCGCCGAAAAATTCGGCACGCCGCTGACGCACGAATACAACTTGCTCAACCTGCTATCGCGTCCGGAGATCGATTACGCTGGCCTGGTCGAAGTGACCGGCGGCGGCGCAGAAGATCCACAGGTCGCCGAACAGGTGGAAATCAAGACCAAATACGCCGGTTACATTGATCGCCAGCAGGACGAAATCGCCCGCCTGCGCGCCAGTGAAGACACCAAGCTGCCTGTGGATATCGACTACACCGGGATTTCCGGGCTGTCGAAGGAAATTCAAAGCAAGCTGGGGATAACTCGGCCGGAAACCCTCGGCCAGGCTTCACGTATCCCCGGCGTTACCCCTGCAGCAATTTCGCTGTTGATGATTCATTTGAAAAAACGCGGCGCGGGCCGTCAGTTGGAGCAAAGCGCTTGAGTTCGTTGGTTACCTCGCAACACGCCGAAGAGTTATCCACAGGTGCGCGCCAGTTGGGCGTCGACCTGACCGAAGCCCAGCACGCCCTGCTGATGGGCTACCTGGCCCTGTTGATCAAATGGAACAAGGCTTACAACCTGACCGCAGTGCGTGATCCGGACGAAATGGTCTCGCGCCATCTGCTCGACAGCTTGAGCGTGATGCCGTTTATCGAAAACGGTCGCTGGCTGGACGTCGGCAGCGGCGGCGGCATGCCTGGCATTCCACTGGCCATCCTGTTTCCCGAGTCGCAAGTGACCTGTCTGGACAGCAACGGCAAGAAGACCCGCTTCCTAACCCAGGTCAAACTCGAACTCAAGCTGGACAACCTGCAAGTTGTCCACAGCCGCGTCGAAGCCTTTACGCCTGAACAGCCCTTCAACGGAATTGTTTCCCGGGCATTCAGCAGCATGGAGAACTTCAGCAACTGGACTCGCCACCTGGGCGACCACGACACCCGCTGGCTGGCAATGAAGGGCGTCCATCCAAGCGACGAGCTGTTAGCATTGCCGGCGGACTTCCACCTCGATAGCGAACACGCCTTGGCCGTACCCGGTTGCCAAGGCCAACGCCATCTGCTGATACTGCGCCGCACGGCATGATTGGGAACACAAGCAAGAATGGCTAAGGTATTCGCGATAGCGAACCAGAAAGGTGGCGTGGGTAAAACCACCACCTGCATCAACCTCGCAGCATCCCTGGTCGCGACCAAGCGCCGGGTGCTGTTGATCGATCTCGATCCACAGGGCAACGCCACCATGGGTAGCGGTGTGGATAAACACGGCCTGGAAAACTCGGTCTACGACTTGCTGATTGGCGAGTGTGACCTGGGCCAGGCCATGCACTACTCCGAGCACGGCGGTTATCAACTGCTGCCGGCCAACCGCGACCTGACGGCGGCGGAAGTGGTGCTGCTGGAAATGCAGATGAAAGAAAGCCGTCTGCGCAGCGCGCTGGCGCCCATCCGCGAGAATTACGACTACATCCTGATCGACTGCCCGCCGTCGCTGTCGATGCTCACGCTCAACGCCCTGGTGGCCGCCGACGGGGTGATTATCCCCATGCAGTGCGAATACTTTGCGCTTGAAGGCTTGAGCGACCTTGTGGATAACATCAAGCGTATCGCCGAATTGCTCAACCCGAACCTGAAAGTCGAAGGCCTGCTGCGGACCATGTATGACCCGCGCCTGAGCCTGATGAATGACGTTTCGGCGCAGCTCAAGGAACATTTCGGCGACCAGCTCTACGACACGGTGATTCCACGCAACATCCGCCTGGCCGAAGCGCCAAGCTATGGCATGCCGGCGCTGGCCTACGACAAATCATCCCGTGGCGCCATTGCCTACCTGGCGCTGGCCGGTGAGATGGTGCGTCGCCAACGTCGCAATTCACGCACCGCTGCAGCCCAGCCAACTTAAGGAATCCCCATGGCCGTCAAAAAACGAGGTCTCGGACGTGGACTGGATGCACTCCTGAGTGGTCCGACCGTCACTTCGCTGGAAGAGCAAGCGGTGCAGGCCGACGAGCGTGAGCTGCAGCACCTGCCGCTGGACCTGATCCAGCGCGGTAAATATCAGCCGCGCCGGGACATGGACCCGCAGGCACTGGAAGAGCTGGCCAACTCGATCAAGGCCCAGGGCGTGATGCAACCCATCGTGGTGCGCCCCATTGGCGGCGGCCGCTTTGAAATCATCGCCGGCGAACGCCGCTGGCGCGCCAGCCAGCAGGCGGGCAAGGACACCATCCCGGCGATGGTGCGCGACGTACCGGATGAAACCGCCATCGCCATGGCGCTAATCGAAAACATCCAGCGCGAAGACCTCAACCCGATCGAAGAAGCGATCGCGTTGCAACGTCTGCAGCAGGAATTCCAGCTGACCCAGCAACAAGTGGCCGAGGCAGTGGGCAAATCCCGCGTGACCGTGTCCAACCTGCTGCGCCTGATCGCGTTGCCGGAAGTCATCAAGACCATGTTGTCCCACGGCGATCTGGAAATGGGTCACGCCCGTGCTTTGCTCGGTTTGCCGGAAAATCAACAGGTTGAAGGGGCGCGACACGTTGTCGCACGCGGGCTTACCGTTCGTCAGACCGAAGCCCTGGTTCGCCAATGGTTGAGCGGCAAACCTGCTCCGGTCGAAACCGTCAAAACTGATCCGGACATCGCGCGCCTTGAGCAGCGCCTGGCCGAGCGCCTAGGCTCTGCGGTACAAATTCGCCACGGCAAGAAAGGCAAAGGGCAATTGGTCATCGGATATAACTCCCTTGATGAGCTTCAAGGCGTCCTTGCCCACATCCGTTGAAACATTCGCTGAAACATTTACTCATGTAGCGTGTGATCGGAAATCACTACCCGGCAGTTGAATAGGGGCAGAACCGCCCCTATACTCTGCGCGCATTTTGTCGGCACAAAGTATGCCAAGTTATTGATTTCCGGCAGCCGACCATTGAGGAGCAAGCGTGATGGAAACCCGCACGCCAAACACGTTGCCGTTCCATCGCTTGGCTGTTTTTCCGGTTTTATTGGCGCAACTTGTCGTTTTGCTGATCGCTGCATTGGCGCTTTGGTACTGGCATGGAGTCGTAGCCGGATATTCAGGACTCTGCGGAGGCCTGATAGCCTTGCTGCCCAATATGTATTTTGCTCACAGGGCCTTTCGGTTTTCCGGCGCCCGAGCAGCCCAGGCCATCGTCCGGTCTTTTTATGCCGGCGAGGCGGGGAAACTGATTTTGACGGCAGTGCTGTTCGCACTGACCTTTGCAGGTGTGAAGCCATTGGCGCCGCTGGCTGTATTCGGCGTCTTCGTGTTGACCCAATTGGTCAGCTGGTTCGCTCCCCTGCTAATGAAAACAAGACTTTCGAAACCTTAGGGCGTTTGAGGCAACCATGGCAGAAACAACCGCTTCGGGCTATATCCAGCACCACTTGCAGAACCTGACCTTCGGTCAGCTTCCCAACGGCGGCTGGGGCTTTGCCCACACCGCAGCAGAAGCCAAGGAAATGGGTTTCTGGGCCTTCCACCTGGATACTCTGGGCTGGTCGGTCGCATTGGGTCTGATCTTCGTCCTGATTTTCCGCATGGCGGCAAAAAAGGCGACTTCCGGTCAGCCAGGTGCTTTGCAGAACTTCGTTGAAGTATTGGTCGAATTCGTCGATGGCAGCGTGAAAGACAGCTTCCATGGCCGCAGCCCGGTGATCGCACCGCTGGCACTGACCATCTTCGTCTGGGTGTTCCTGATGAACGCCGTCGACCTGATCCCGGTTGACTGGATTCCTCAGCTGGCCATCCTGATCTCCGGCGATGCGCACATTCCATTCCGTGCCGTATCGACCACTGACCCGAACGCTACCCTGGGCATGGCCCTGTCGGTGTTCGCGTTGATCATTTTCTACAGCATCAAGGTCAAGGGCATCGGCGGCTTCATCGGCGAACTGACCCTGCACCCGTTCGGCAGCAAGAACATCTTCGTTCAAGCCCTGCTGATCCCGGTGAACTTCCTGCTGGAATTCGTGACCCTGGTTGCCAAGCCGATTTCCCTGGCCTTGCGACTGTTCGGCAACATGTATGCCGGCGAGCTGGTGTTCATTCTGATCGCTGTGATGTTCGGCAGCGGTCTGCTCTGGCTTAGCGGCCTGGGCATCGTTCTGCAGTGGGCGTGGGCTGTGTTCCACATCCTGATCATCACCCTGCAGGCCTTCATCTTCATGATGCTGACCATCGTCTACCTGTCGATGGCGCACGAAGAGAACCATTAAGACCAGTCTCGACTAGTCTGATGTCCTTCCCGGTGAAACGGGAAGGTGGCCCAACAGGGCTATGAAACGATTTGTTTTACCGCTTTAAAATCTAAAAAACCTAAACCATACGACGTAAAAGTCGGGAGGAAAGATGGAAACTGTAGTTGGTCTAACCGCTATCGCTGTTGCACTGTTGATCGGCCTGGGCGCCCTGGGTACTGCCATTGGTTTCGGCCTGCTGGGCGGCAAATTCCTGGAAGGCGCAGCGCGTCAGCCGGAAATGGTTCCAATGCTGCAAGTTAAAATGTTCATCGTTGCCGGCCTGCTCGACGCCGTGACCATGATCGGCGTTGGTATCGCACTGTTCTTCACCTTCGCGAACCCCTTCGTTGGTCAACTCGCTGGCTGATCACTCGACTTTTCGAGTGATTGGGGTGATGGACAACGAATGAGCGAGGTGTTGGCGTGAACATTAATGCAACCCTGATTGGCCAATCCGTTGCGTTCTTCATTTTTGTAGTGTTTTGCATGAAGTTCGTGTGGCCTCCGGTCATCGCGGCTTTGCACGAACGTCAGAAGAAGATCGCGGACGGTTTGGACGCTGCTAGCCGTGCAGCTCGCGACCTGGAGTTGGCCCACGAGAAAGTGGGTCAGCAACTGCGCGAAGCTAAAGCACAGGCAGCCGAGATCATTGAGCAAGCCAAGAAGCGCGGTAACCAGATCGTCGAAGAGGCTGTTGAAAAAGCCCGCGTCGAAGCTGACCGTGTAAAGGCTTCGGCTCATGCCGAGATCGAACAGGAACTGAACGGCGTCAAAGACGCGCTGCGTGCCCAACTGGGTGCTCTGGCGGTCGGCGGTGCCGAGAAGATCCTCGGTGCCACAATCGATCAAAACGCGCACGCGGAGCTGGTTAACAAACTGGCTGCTGAAATTTAAGCGAGGGCGATCATGGCAGAACTGACCACGTTGGCCCGACCTTACGCTAAGGCAGCCTTCGAGCACGCCCAGGCCCACCAGCAGCTGGCCTCTTGGTCAGCCATGCTCGGCCTGGCTGCAGCAGTGTCGCAAGACGACACCATGCAGCGCGTGCTCAAGGCCCCGCGCCTGACGAGCGCAGACAAGGCCGCCACTTTTATTGAAGTGTGCGGCGACAAGTTTGATGTGAAAGTGCAGAACTTCATTCACGTCATTGCCGAAAACGACCGTCTCCCGCTCTTGCCGGAGATTGCCGCTCTGTTCGACCTGTACAAGGCCGAAGCAGAGAAATCGGTAGACGTTGAAGTGACCAGTGCTTTTGCATTGAACCAAGAACAGCAAGACAAACTCGCCAAGGTTCTCAGTGCACGACTCAATCGGGAAGTGCGCCTGCAAGCTTCGGAGGACGCATCCCTGATTGGTGGTGTCGTTATCCGTGCCGGCGACCTGGTTATCGATGGCTCGATTCGCGGAAAAATCGCGAAACTTGCCGAAGCATTGAAATCTTGAGTTTGAAGGGGCAGCAGAGCAATGCAGCAACTCAATCCTTCCGAAATAAGTGAAATTATCAAGGGCCGCATCGACAAGCTCGATGTGACCTCCCAAGCCCGTAACGAAGGCACTGTCGTCAGCGTATCTGACGGCATCGTGCGGATTCACGGTCTGGCCGACGTCATGTACGGCGAGATGATCGAGTTTCCGGGCGGCGTCTACGGTATGGCCCTCAACCTGGAGCAAGACTCCGTAGGTGCCGTTGTATTGGGCGCATACACCAGTCTGGCCGAAGGCATGAGCGCCAAGTGCACAGGCCGCATCCTGGAGGTTCCGGTTGGTAAGGAACTGCTGGGTCGCGTAGTCGACGCACTGGGTAACCCTGTTGACGGTAAAGGTCCACTGGGCAACACCGAGACCGACGCGGTCGAGAAAGTTGCTCCAGGCGTGATCTGGCGTAAGTCGGTAGACCAGCCTGTACAGACTGGCTACAAGGCTGTCGATGCCATGATCCCTGTCGGCCGTGGCCAGCGTGAGCTGATCATCGGTGACCGTCAGATCGGTAAAACCGCTCTGGCCATCGACGCGATCATCAACCAGAAGAACAGCGGCATTTTCTGCGTCTACGTAGCCATTGGTCAGAAGCAATCGACCATCGCCAACGTGGTTCGCAAGCTGGAAGAAAACGGCGCCCTGGCCAACACGATCATCGTGGCTGCCAGTGCTTCGGAATCTCCTGCGCTGCAATTCCTGGCACCGTACTCCGGTTGCACCATGGGTGAATTCTTCCGCGACCGCGGTGAAGACGCGCTGATCGTTTATGACGATCTGTCCAAGCAAGCAGTGGCTTACCGCCAGATTTCCCTGCTGCTGCGCCGTCCACCAGGCCGTGAAGCCTACCCAGGCGACGTGTTCTATCTCCACTCCCGTCTGCTGGAGCGCGCATCCCGCGTTTCCGAAGAGTACGTAGAGAAGTTCACCAACGGCGCAGTGACCGGCAAAACCGGTTCCCTGACCGCATTGCCGATCATCGAAACCCAGGCTGGCGACGTTTCCGCGTTCGTTCCGACCAACGTGATTTCCATCACCGACGGTCAGATCTTCCTGGAATCGGCCATGTTCAACTCAGGCATCCGTCCTGCTGTGAACGCCGGTGTTTCGGTATCCCGTGTGGGTGGTGCCGCTCAGACCAAGATCATCAAGAAGCTCTCCGGTGGTATCCGTACCGCTCTGGCTCAGTACCGTGAACTGGCGGCATTCGCCCAGTTCGCTTCTGACCTGGACGAAGCGACCCGTAAGCAACTTGAGCATGGTCAGCGCGTTACCGAGCTGATGAAGCAGAAGCAATACGCCCCGATGTCGATCGCTGACATGGCGTTGTCGCTGTATGCCGCTGAGCGTGGGTTCCTGACCGACGTTGAAATCGCCAAGGTCGGCAGCTTTGAACAAGCGCTGATTGCTTACTTCAACCGCGATCACGCCGAATTGATGGCGAAGATCAACGTGAAGGGTGACTTCAATGACGATATCGACGCTGGCATGAAAGCCGGTATCGAGAAGTTCAAGGCCACCCAAACCTGGTAAGCCGCAGCGGGAGCCGCAAGGCTCCCGCTTGCTAACCTGATAGGTGTTACATGGCAGGCGCAAAAGAGATTCGCAGTAAGATTGCGAGCATCAAAAGCACGCAAAAGATTACCAGCGCCATGGAAAAAGTGGCGGTCAGCAAAATGCGCAAGGCACAAATGCGCATGGCTGCTAGCCGTCCTTATGCGGAGCGTATCCGCCAGGTAATTGGGCATCTGGCCAACGCCAACCCGGAATACCGCCACCCGTTCATGATCGAGCGCGCCGTCAAGCGTGTCGGTTATGTGGTAGTGAGCAGTGACCGTGGTTTGTGCGGTGGCTTGAATACCAACCTGTTCAAGGCCCTGGTCAAGGACATGGCGGTAAACCGCGAAAACGGCGTCGAGATCGATCTGTGTGTTGTGGGTAGCAAGGGTGCGGCCTTTTTCCGTAACTTCGGCGGTAACGTCGTTGCAGCTATCAGCCACCTGGGTGAAGAGCCGTCGATCAATGATTTGATCGGCAGTGTGAAGGTGATGCTGGATGCGTATCTGGAAGGCCGGATTGACCGCCTGTCCGTGGTATCCAACAAGTTCATCAACACCATGACCCAGCAGCCAACCGTGGAGCAATTGATTCCACTGGTGGCGACCCCGGATCAGGAACTCAAGCACCACTGGGACTACCTCTACGAACCAGACGCCAAAGAGCTGCTTGACGGCTTGATGGTGCGCTACGTGGAGTCGCAGGTGTACCAGGCGGTGGTCGAGAACAACGCAGCTGAACAAGCGGCGCGGATGATCGCGATGAAAAACGCTACCGATAACGCCGGTGATCTGATCAGCGATTTGCAGCTGATCTACAACAAGGCGCGTCAGGCTGCGATCACCCAAGAGATCTCGGAAATCGTCGGCGGCGCTGCCGCGGTTTAACGGTTCAAATATTCAGAGGATCCAGCTATGAGTAGCGGACGTATCGTTCAAATCATCGGCGCCGTTATCGACGTGGAATTCCCACGCGACAGCGTACCGAGCATCTACAACGCGCTGAAAGTACAAGGCGCGGACACTACTCTGGAAGTTCAGCAACAGCTGGGCGACGGCGTAGTTCGTACCATTGCGATGGGTTCCACCGAAGGCTTGAAGCGCGGTCTGGACGTTGTCGACACGGGTGCTGCCATTTCCGTACCGGTCGGTAAAGCGACCCTGGGCCGGATCATGGACGTACTGGGCAACCCTATCGACGAAGCGGGCCCGATCGACACCGAAGAGCGCTGGGGCATTCACCGTCCAGCACCTTCGTTCGCCGAGCAAGCAGGCGGCAACGACCTGCTGGAAACCGGCATCAAGGTTATCGACCTGGTTTGCCCGTTCGCCAAAGGCGGTAAAGTCGGTCTGTTCGGTGGTGCCGGTGTAGGCAAGACCGTCAACATGATGGAACTGATCCGTAACATCGCCATCGAGCACAGCGGTTATTCCGTGTTCGCCGGTGTGGGTGAGCGTACCCGTGAGGGTAACGACTTCTACCACGAGATGAAGGACTCCAACGTTCTGGACAAAGTGGCACTGGTTTACGGTCAGATGAACGAGCCGCCGGGAAACCGTCTGCGCGTAGCACTGACCGGCCTGACCATGGCCGAGAAGTTCCGTGACGAAGGTAACGACGTTCTGCTGTTCGTCGACAACATCTACCGTTACACCCTGGCCGGTACTGAAGTATCCGCACTGCTGGGCCGTATGCCTTCGGCAGTAGGTTACCAGCCGACCCTGGCTGAAGAGATGGGCGTTCTGCAGGAACGTATCACTTCGACCAAGGAAGGTTCGATCACCTCGATCCAAGCGGTATACGTACCTGCGGATGACTTGACCGACCCGTCGCCTGCCACCACCTTCGCCCACTTGGACGCCACCGTCGTTCTGTCCCGTGACATCGCTTCCCTGGGTATCTACCCGGCGGTCGATCCACTGGACTCGACGTCGCGCCAGCTGGACCCGAACGTGATCGGCCAGGAGCACTACGACACCGCTCGCGGCGTTCAGTACGTGCTGCAGCGTTACAAAGAACTGAAGGACATCATTGCGATCCTGGGTATGGACGAGCTGTCGGAAGCCGACAAGCAGTTGGTAAACCGTGCTCGTAAGATCCAGCGTTTCTTGTCGCAGCCGTTCTTCGTGGCTGAAGTCTTCACCGGTGCCTCGGGTAAATACGTTTCCCTGAAAGACACCATTGCTGGCTTCAAAGGCATCCTCAACGGTGACTACGACCACCTGCCAGAACAAGCGTTCTACATGGTCGGCGGCATCGAAGAAGCGATCGAGAAAGCCAAGAAACTGTAATCCTGGCGCCCGGAAACGGGCGCTCATCAGGTTGAGGCAATCAGATGGCTATGACAGTCCATTGCGATATCGTCAGCGCGGAAGGGGAAATCTTCTCCGGTCTGGTCGAGTTTGTAACAGCGCACGGTGACCTGGGTGATCTTGGTATCGCCATGGGTCACGCTCCGCTGATTACCAGCTTGAAGCCAGGTCCGATCACGCTGACCAAGCAAGGCGGGGAACGTGAGGTGTTTTACATCTCCGGTGGTTTCCTCGAGGTTCAGCCGAACA
This sequence comes from Pseudomonas sp. 31 R 17, assembly GCF_900004915.1. NCBI lineage: Bacteria > Pseudomonadati > Pseudomonadota > Gammaproteobacteria > Pseudomonadales > Pseudomonadaceae > Pseudomonas > Pseudomonas sp. 31 R 17. The sequence goes on along the minus strand of NZ_CVTN01000073.1, from coordinate 28,819 downwards.
TGGTCAAGGTACTTGCCGACACTGTGCAACGTGCCGGCGACCTGGATGAAGCCTCCGCTCAGGAAGCCGTCAAGGCTGCCGAGAAGGCGCTGAACGAAAAAGGCGCAGACTTCGACTACAGCGCTGCTGCAGTCCGTCTGGCCGAAGCTGCAGCGCAGCTGCGTACGCTCCAGCAGATCCGCAAGAAGTAAGCGGCGTTGCCGTTACGCTTCACGCGTGATTGATTAAAAAGGGTAGCCTCGGCTACCCTTTTTCTTTTTTTGCAAAACACTTCTCTGGTCTGAAGCCGGACCGCCCAGGATTGGTAGCCATTCATGTCTCTTGAAATCGTAATTCTCGCCGCAGGCCAGGGCACCCGCATGCGTTCAGCCCTGCCCAAGGTGCTGCACCCGGTCGCAGGCAATTCCATGCTCGGTCATGTTATCCACAGCGCCCGGCAGTTGGATCCGCAACGCATTCACGTCGTCATCGGGCACGGTGCCGATGTGGTACGTGAGCGCCTGGCCGCAGACGACTTGAATTTCGTATTGCAGGACAAGCAACTGGGCACCGGCCACGCCACTGCGCAAGCCGTGCCGTTCATTAGCGCTGACACCGTGCTGATTCTCTACGGTGACGTGCCGCTGATCGAAGTGGAAACCCTGCAACGCCTGCTCAAGCATGTGGTGCCGGGCCAGATGGGCCTGCTCACCGTTGAGCTGGACGACCCTACCGGCTACGGACGCATCGTGCGCAACGCCGACGGCAAGGTCGCCGCGATCGTCGAGCACAAGGACGCCAGCGAAGCCCAGCGCGCCATCACCGAAGGCAATACCGGCATTCTCGCCGTGCCGGCCGATAAGCTGGGCGACTGGATGAGCCGCCTGTCCAACAACAACGCCCAAGGCGAGTACTACCTCACCGATGTTATCGAGATGGCGGTCAGTGACGGCCTGGTGGTCGCCACCGAGCAACCTCACGACCCAATGGAAGTGCAGGGCGCCAACGACCGCAAGCAGCTGGCAGAGCTGGAGCGCCACTACCAACTGCGCGAAGGCCGCCGCCTGATGGCCCAGGGCGTCACCCTGCGTGACCCGGCGCGTTTCGATGTGCGTGGTGAAGTGACAGTGGGCCGCGACGTGTTGATCGATATCAACGTGATCCTCGAAGGCCGCGTGATCATCGAAGACGACGTGGTGATTGGTCCTAACTGCGTGATCAAGGACAGCACCTTGCGCAAAGGCGTGGTGGTCAAGGCCAACAGCCATATCGACGGAGCGGTGATGGGCGAGGGCAGCGATGCCGGCCCGTTTGCGCGGTTGCGTCCGGGAACGGTGATGGGCGCGCGGGCGCACGTCGGCAATTTCGTCGAGCTGAAAAACGCGAAAATGGGCGACGAGGCGAAGGCCGGGCACCTGGCTTACCTCGGTGATGCGGTGATCGGTGCTCGCAGCAACATTGGCGCCGGTGCAATTACCTGCAACTACGACGGCGCCAACAAATACCAGACGACGATTGGTGAAGACGTATTCATCGGCTCCAACAACTCGCTGGTTGCTCCTGTGACCATCGGTGATGGTTCCAACACCGCAGCGGGCTCAACCATCAACCAGGATGTGGATAAGTCGCAACTGGCCGTGGCCCGTGCGCGCCAGCGCAACATCGACGGCTGGAAACGCCCGGTCAAAATCAAAAAGACCTGACGCCCTTGGCAGCAACAGAACTCCAATGTGGGAGGGGGCTTGCCCCCGATAGCGGTGGGTCAGTCAATAAAGGGCTGACTGATAAACCGCTATCGGGGGCGAGCCCCCTCCCACATTTGCCTGCGTTATTTCAAAAATAATGATCGCCACCGCTTGACGATCTTTCGCCAATAGGTTTTGATTGCCTTCGTTATCTTTCGAAACGAAACTTATCACTCCCATGTCGAAACGAAATACCCCCCAACGTCGCCACAACATCCTGACCTTGCTCAATGAACAGGGCGAAGTCAGCGTGGACGAATTGGCCAAGCGTTTCGAAACATCGGAAGTGACCATCCGCAAGGACTTGGCCGCCCTCGAAAGTAATGGCCTGCTCCTGCGCCGCTACGGTGGCGCAATCACCATGCCTCAGGAACTCGTGGGCGACGCGGCGCAGCCGGTCTCGGCCTACAAGCGTGCGATTGCCCGCGCCGCCGTGGTGCGCCTGCGTGAACACGCGCGCATCATCATCGACAGCGGCAGCACCACCGCCGCGATGATCCCCGAACTGGGCCATCAACCCGGCCTGGTGGTCATGACCAACTCCCTGAACGTGGCCCGCGCCTTGAGCGAGCTGGAGCATGAACCGGTGCTGCTCATGACCGGCGGCACCTGGGATCCACATTCGGACTCGTTCCAGGGCCAGGTCGCCGAGCAGGTGCTGCGTTCCTACGATTTTGATCAACTGTTCATCGGCGCCGACGGCATCGATTTGCAGCGCGGTACCACCACCTTCAACGAATTGCTGGGCCTGAGCCGCGTCATGGCCGAGGTCGCCCGTGAAGTCGTGGTGATGGTCGAATCCGACAAGATCGGCCGCAAGATTCCCAACCTGGAACTGCCCTGGAGCAGCGTCCATACCCTTATCACCGATGATCGCCTGCCGCTCGAGGCCCGCGACCAGATCCAAGCCCGCGGCATTACGCTGATATGCGCGGCAGTCATCTAGGAGAAATACCATGTGTGGAATTGTTGGCGCAGTCGCCGAACGTAACGTAACGGCCATCCTGATCGAAGGCCTCAAGCGCCTGGAATACCGTGGCTATGACAGCGCCGGTGTGGCGGTCTTCACCAACGCCGGCAAGCTGGAGCGTATGCGCCGTCCGGGCAAAGTCAGCGAGTTGGACCAGGCCCTGGCCGGTGAGCCACTGGCAGGCCGCCTGGGCATCGCCCACACCCGTTGGGCCACCCACGGTGCGCCGTGCGAGCGCAACGCTCACCCGCATTTCTCGGGTGACCTGGCCGTGGTTCACAACGGCATCATCGAAAACCACGAAGTGCTGCGCGAACAACTCAAGGGCCTGGGCTATGTATTCACCTCGGACACCGATACCGAAGTCATCGCCCACCTGCTCAACCACAAGCTCAAGGACCACAGCGACCTGACCACCGCCCTCAAGGCCACGGTCAAGGAACTGCACGGCGCCTACGGCCTGGCCGTGATCAGCGCCAGCCAGCCGGACCGCCTGGTTGCCGCGCGCAGTGGCAGCCCACTGGTGATCGGCCTGGGCCTGGGCGAGAACTTCCTCGCTTCCGACCAACTGGCCCTGCGTCAGGTCACCGACCGCTTCATGTACCTGGAAGAGGGCGATATCGCTGACATCCGCCGTGAAAGCGTGCAGATCTGGGACATCAACGGTCAGTCCGTCGAGCGCGAAGCCGTGCAATACCGTGATGGTGCCGAAGCCGCCGACAAAGGCGAGTTCCGCCACTTCATGCTCAAGGAAATCCACGAGCAGCCTTCCGTGGTACAGCGCACCCTCGAAGGTCGCCTGAGCCAGAACCAGGTGCTGGTCAACGCCTTCGGCCCACAAGCCGCCGAGCTGTTCGCCAAAGTGCGCAACGTGCAAATCGTCGCCTGCGGCACCAGCTACCACGCCGGCATGGTTGCGCGTTACTGGCTCGAAGAACTGGCCGGCATCCCGTGCCAGGTCGAAGTTGCCAGCGAGTTCCGCTACCGCAAAGTGGTGGTGCAGCCCGACACCCTGTTCGTGACCATCTCCCAGTCCGGCGAAACCGCCGACACCCTCGCTGCCCTGCGCAACGCCAAGGAACTGGGCTTCCTCGGCAGCCTGGCGATCTGCAACGTCAGCATCAGCTCCCTGGTGCGTGAATCGGACCTGACCCTGCTGACCCAGGCCGGTCGTGAAATCGGCGTCGCCTCGACCAAAGCCTTCACCACCCAACTGGTCGGCCTGTTGCTGCTGACCTTGTCCCTCGGCCAGGTGCGCGGCACCCTCGCCGAAGGCGTTGAGGCCACCCTGGTGGAAGAACTGCGCCGCCTGCCGACCCGCCTGGGCGAAGCCCTGGCCATGGACGGCACCGTGGAAAAAGTCGCCGAACTGTTCGCCGACAAGAACCACACCCTGTTCCTCGGCCGTGGCGCGCAATACCCGGTGGCCATGGAAGGTTCGCTGAAGCTCAAGGAAATCTCGTACATCCACGCCGAAGCCTACCCGGCCGGCGAGCTGAAGCACGGCCCACTGGCCCTGGTGGATGACGACATGCCGGTGGTCACCGTGGCGCCGAACAACGAACTGCTGGAAAAGCTCAAATCCAACCTGCAGGAAGTGCGCGCTCGTGGCGGCCAACTGATCGTGTTCGCCGACGAAAAGGCCGGCATGACCAACGGTGAAGGCACTCACGTGATCAACATGCCGCACATCCATGACACCCTGTCGCCGATCCTCTACACCATCCCGCTGCAGTTGCTGTCGTACTACGTCGCCGTGCTCAAGGGCACCGACGTGGACCAGCCGCGCAACCTGGCGAAGTCGGTGACGGTGGAATAAGCCTGACTGGCGTTACCGAGAGGGGCTGTTTCGACAGCCCCTTTTTACGTTCCGATCAAAGGAAGCTGACGGATGCAAAATTCCACTGTCTACGCACGTCTGCACAATCGTCGGTTTGTGGTCGCCAACAACGCTCAAGGGCTGTCCGGGACCGGCACCGTGTTTCATTACCTGGTCGACGGTGACACGATTTCGAGCACTTATCAGGGGGGCCGGATTTGCCTGGGCACTCAAGTCGGACGGGTGACCGGTCCAGATACCATCGAGCTGCTGTATCAGTGCCTGACCCTGGAAGGGGAACTGCTTGCTGGCTGGTCACGTGGCACGGTAGGCGTGGATCACGCAGGGCGCACGATGTTGAGTTTCGTCTGGGGCTGGCTATCGGGTGCGACAGGAGGCGGAGAGTCTAGCTACTTCGAGATCACTGCTTAAAGAGCCCGTAGTTCAGGGCTAGGCTGCACCGCATTTACTGTAGGAGCGAGCTTGCTCGCGAAAAACCTGAGAACGCCACCTGGCAACAATCTTTGCGCGTTACGCCCTCGCCAGCAAGCGCGCTCCTACGACGCTATGCGCCCACGTCTGCTGAAGCAATGCAGTTCAACGACCGGTCTACCATCACCTTGGCCATTTCAACCAGATAGCGGGCTGCCTGCCGGGAATCGAGTAACTGCTCAGCGCAGTGAAGCAGATCGGAGGCGTAGGCCAAGGCATCCTCGAAGCTGAGTTCAGGATGGGTGATGAAAAAAGGATGCGGTGGATCGGGAAGTAACTATTCGCTCCAACTTTAGAAAAAAGAACTGGTAGCATTGCGGCCTCTATTTACAGCGGCTCGAATTTAATTGCCACAGGCCCAGGCTATCAGCATATGACCAAGGGCGGTTTAGGACCACGGACAAATGCCAGCCGTAAGCTTCTTGTCGCGAAGCTCGGCCGCACTTTGACGGGGATGCATACCCTGGGGCGCTGCAAATCAGAATCATGCCAAACTCGACACCTTAGCGTGGCGATTTATGTGTTGGTTTAACAGCAGACCTATGCCGCTTAAGATGATGAAACTCAGTGCCAGGGTAATTTGCAAGTTGTTGGTGCTGAGGTTGACTAGGGCACTGATCAATCCGCCTGAGATAAAAATTAGAGTATTGCCTGCCGAGGCCGAGGCACCAGCGTTATCCGGGAATAGCTCCATAGCTTTGGACGTGGCTGCAGGCCGCGTTATGGTAGTGCCTGCTGTACAGATAATCATTGGGACCAGCATGGTGAAGACGGACAGGCCAAATTGGCTCCGTAATAGAAGCATCACTAACCCCGCAACGAAAATCAGTAATAGTCCTATAACAATTTGTGTACCCGCCTCCAGATGCTTATTCATTACGCCTGCAAGGACACCGCCAGTCACATAGGCTGCTCCGTACAATAACAGCGTCTGAGAAAACTCATAGCTGCTTAGTTGCAACTGCTCCATGAATATTAGGGGCGATATGACGATGAATGAGAAATGGCAAGCAAAAACAATTGCAGCGATTAGCCAGTAGGCCACGAAACTGAAGTTACTGCAGATTCGCCGGTAGGCTCTCAAGATACTGATACGCGGCCCCGTGTTATTGATAGGCAGGTTTTCCAGCGATACCAGAGCCTTCACGAATACCAAAGCGGCAATCACTGCGAAGACATAGAAACTACCTTGCCAATCCATCAGCTCCTGCAACAAGCTTCCGGCCAGGGGGGAGACCGAAATGAAGATTCCACTGGCCGTTACCATGAGAATTCGTAAACGATCCCGCTCTTTGCCGATAAATAGATCCTGAACCAATGCCTGGGACAGTACGAAACAGCCACACCCTACTGCCTGGATCACACGGAATAGCAAAAAATACTCATAGTTCGTGGCCCATACGCAACCCAAGGCGCCAGCCATGGATACTGCCATGCCAGCCAGTAACAACGTTTTACGGCCGAGTATGTCCGACAAAGGGCCAATCAGTAGCTGAGATAACGAGATACCGATGGCAAAGAAGCTGATCGACAAGGCGATCTCGGACGTTGTGGTGCTGAAGTGCTGCGATAACGAAGGAAACGAAGGCAGAAGCACGTCCACCGGAAACACGCCCAGCATGACCATCGCCATCAGTAGTACGGTGGCACCGACTTTCCTGGCCTTGACAACGGAATGATCCTTTATTTCAAGCATCAATGAGTCCTGATTGGCTGAATAATTCCCGATGAGCTTGCAACTCAAAGAAACCGGCGCGCGTCATCGCTTGAAGCGTGCCCATGGCAATAGAGCGTGCTCGCTGTGTGCGTACATCCAGTGCCTGTAGTGCTTGGACTATCCTGGTGGCTTCGAACACAGGGATGCCGACGCTCGTTAGGCTAGCGCTCAACCAAGGCTCGTCCACTTCAGCAAAGATAAAAATAATTTTAATCAATAGGCTCGCGGAGTGTTCTTGCTGGACAAGGGATAACTTCGACCATAGGTAATGGAAAACTTCGGAAAAATAGCGGCTATGTCGGGCTTCATCTTCCAGATGCTCTCGAAACATCTGATATACCGTGGAGATTAGCGTGTCACCGGTTATGCTCAATAACTCCTTGGCGATGATAGTTTCAGAGACAAAGCCGAAAAAAAACCAAGCCAGTGGACGATGTTCGTCCAAAGTCGCGTCCATCAACTCGAGTAGCAGAGTGATACGTTTAGGTGGATCCTCCCAGGTTGGCATGTCATAAAAATGCGCCACCTGTTCCGCGATCTTAAAGGAGAAAAGGGCGTGATAACCCTCGTCAGTGTAAAGCTGCAAGGCTGTAAGTTTCATCGCTTGAGGCAAATTAATTCCCAGCTCTTCATGAATCAGGGTCTCAACCGAGCGGTTAACGATCTTATGCTCCAGGATCGTCGTATATCGGAGAAAATAGACTAGATGATTCGCAGCCAATCGATGCTGGATATGCTCACCCGACTTCTGGATAGTGTTGTCGTTGAAGTATGGAATAAAGGCTGGAGGAAACCATTTCCTGGTCTGTAATTGCAGAAGAATCTCCGCATCAGCTGGAAGCAAGAAGGTACTATTCTTACTGCGTACGGCCGAACGGTTGTCCCAATCACCCAGTGTATATTGGCGGATCTCGTTAGATGCAAAGACGAATGTATTTGTAACTGACATTATTACCCTCGCTCTCGACTCTCTATCAAGGCCCTGAGTTCCTTGCATTGCACCTGCCCATCGCCATAACCGCCGCCTACGAAGAACAGCGGTTGTTCTGCAGACTCTTCCAAGCCTAATAACAGCTCAACTCGCTCATCACTCAACGCGCCAGTCAACCAGGTAGCCAACCCTAGCGCAGTTGCAACGAGCTGAAAGGTTTGAGAGATATGTCCGGCTTCGACGTAAGCCATGCGGTAGGCACGCGAGTGCTCGTATTTCCACCATAATTTGTCAAAACGTGACGTTATGAACAGTCCCATAGGAAGTTCGTTGATAAAGTGTTGTCCGGCGAGCAGTAATCCCAAAGGCTCGTTGGGAAGCGGGTGAACTTGCCTTAAAGCATGAAGGTCTGGGTGGTAGTAATAGATACCGGGCTCCAGCCCCAATATCCTGGCAGCATAGACGTAGCCTTCGCATGCATTCAGCCCGCCACCGGAAGGGCTGCTGCGTCTCGCCCTGAGTGTTTCAGGAATTGTGTCGTCGGCTCCGGCTTCGCGCTCTTTGAGGTAACCTAAGGACAGGTAGAGCAGTGAGCTTAAGTCGTCCAGAGTAACGGCCTGGTCTGAAAACGAACGCGACGTTTTTCGGTCGAGCAGAGTGGTTGTAAGGGGGCTAGTTTGCTTTTCCGAATTGGGTGCCGGTAGCGAGATCAACCCCTCATGGGAGTGCTTGGCAAAACGGTCTATCGGTGCAGGGGTATCAAGGACTTGTTCACAGTGATCTAAGTATAGAGAAGCCCACTCGTGAATGTCGTTCGGTAGTTGTTCGATGGGCAGATTTTTAGTCCCAATATGAAAAATTTTCGAAAGATCGTCCCACCCCCATTCATTCTGCGGGGATATATCTGTGAGTAACAGTCCGGCGGCGAGAAATGCCGCATCCATTTCGCTTGTACTATCGAATCTAGAAGGGTCTTCAACAAGCTGTATAAAACGAGTGGAATAAGCTAAGTCAAGTTCAAACTGAGTGTGATTTTTGTAATCCCAAATGACGATGAACGGTGTGCGAGCCAGCATGAAAACATTCGGATTTATTAGCATTTTTTAACTCTGCGCCAGGTTAATGATGAGACTGGGTAGCCGGCACTCCCCAGCTCATCAACTACTCAGCTCAGCAATCAGCGGGATTTGGCCGCTGCGAGGCAAGCCAAGTTAGCGATTTTTTTCGATTCCAGAGAAATAGATTTCATAGGTATTACTCCTAATTTTGAGTGAGTGTCACTTTTCTAAGTGACGTTGAAAGGCTAGCCCAAAAGAAAATTAAGTAAAATTAAAAAACCAAGATCAAATGTAAGACATCGTTTCTGGCATGTAGGAGATTACCGATTATCTATATTTTGCCGTGGCCGATGAGCACATCAACCTGCTCTGCCATGGCGCAAAAGTGAAGGGTCAGAAACGGAGAATCCCACCATATGCAATCCTCGGTGAGGTAGGCCTCACGTTAACTGCGCTGCTCACGCTGGCCGTAACGCTACAGCTGTGAAAGAAATCCCATGAGCGGTTCATCCATGTTCTTGTCGATGCAACCTAAGGCGTGTGAGTTTTTCGCGAGCAAGAGCTAGGCGCCCCCCTCGCTCCTACAAAAAGCCTTAACTGAACTGGCATTAGGGCAAGCCCCTCCCACAGTTTGATCTTCATTGGTTTTGAGACAGGGGGTGGCTCAGGTCCACCAGTAGCGCACGAGGTGGAAGAAAATCGGCGCTGCAAAGCATACCGAGTCCAGCCTATCCAGCATGCCGCCGTGCCCTTCGATCATGTGTCCCCAGTCTTTAACCCCGCGATCGCGCTTGATCGCCGACATCACAATCCCGCCGGCAAAGCCCAGCAGGTTGATCAGCAGCGCGATCAGGAACGACTGCCAGGGATTGAACGGCGTGGTCCACCACAGCGCTGCACCGATCAGCGATGACAGCAGGATGCCGCCGACAAAACCTTCCACGGTTTTCGACGGCGAGAGGTTGGGCGCGATCTTGTGTTTGCCGAACAGCTTGCCGCACACGTACTGCAGCACGTCGGACAGTTGCACCACGATCACCAGGTAGGCAATCAGCAGCAGGTTGCGGCCTTCATAGCCGGGGATGTCCAGCGTCAGCAGCGCCGGGACGAACGACACGCAGAACACCGCGATCATCAGGCCCCATTGCACCTTCGATGCGCGCTCAAGGAAGTGGGTACTGTCGCCGCCCAGGGAGGCGAGGATCGGCAGCAGCAGGAATACGTAGACCGGGATGAAGATCGAGAACAGTCCGTACCAATCGGCGTAGATCAGCACGTACTGCAGCGGCAGGGCCAGGTAGAACGCCGCTACCAGGGCCGGGTAGTCGCTGCGCCGGGTCGGCGTGAGGGTGAGGAATTCGCGCAGGGCGTAGAACGACACCGCGTAGAACAGCAGGATCACCGCGCCGGTGCCGAGCCAGAAGGCAATACCGATGACGACCACCATCACCCACCAGGCGTTGATGCGCGCGTTGAGGTTGTCGATCACCGCATTGGGGTTGCCACCGGTGCGCAGCTTGAGGATCAGGCCGATCAGCGAGGCGGTGACCAGAATCGCGCCGATCCCGCCGAATAACATCAGGGTTTGGCTATCCATCTCAGGAGTGCTCCGGGGCGAGGGCGAGCAGGGCGTCGCGAGTGCGGGCAAGGAACGCGGTTTTGTCTTCGCCTTCTTCCAATTGCAGAGGCGCGCCGAAGCTGGTTGTGCATAACAGCGGCAATGGCAGGACACGCCCCTTGGGCATCACGCGGTTGAGGTTGGCTATCCACACCGGGATCAACTCGGCCTGTGGGTAACTGTTTGCCAAGTGATACAAGCCGCTTTTGAACGGCAGCAGGCCGTCTTCCAGATTGCGCGTACCTTCAGGAAAGATGATCAGCGAGTCGCCGCCTTCCAGGGCTGCGAGCATTGGCTGCAGCGGGTTATCCACAGGGTCTTTGCGCTCGCGATCAATCAGTACGCCGTTGAATACGCGGTTGATGATGTAGCGGCGCAGCGCGCTTTTATTCCAGTAGTCGCTGCCAGCCACAGGGCGGGTGAATTTGCGCAGGTTCTGCGGCAGCGACGCCCATACCAGCACGAAGTCGCCGTGGCTGCTGTGATTGGCGAAATAAATGCGTTGCACCGGCACCGGCGCGCAACCCAGCCACAGGCTGCGAGCGCCCGTGACGGTGCGGGCCATGGAGGTAATCAGTGTGGCGACCACGGGTTCGAACATGGGAACTCCTTATCCGGCGAAAGGTAACCAAGGGCTGGCAAGTATCACGCCCAGGGTCAGCAGCACTTGCGCGCCAAGCAGCCAGGCCTGTTTGCGCAGCAATTTGAGTGCACCACGACGGCGTTCGGTCCAGGGCCTGCCGGCGCGCTCGGCCGATTGCAGGCCAAGGGTTTGCAGGGCTTGGTCAAGGTCGGCGGTGCGCTGGGTGTCGCGGGCCAGCAGGGCGAACAAATCGGCGTCGAACGCGACGCGCAGCGCCCAGTATTTCTGTAGAAGCCCCAGGATGATCATCCACAAGGCCAGCAGCAGGCAGATCGTCGAAACGCTCGCCATCAGCAACTGGGCCAGGCCGAATAGCAAACCGATCACTGTCAGGCCTGTGGATAACTGGTCCAGCGAACGGCCACGCCGCAGCAGGCTGGCAACCACATGCAGTTCCATGTCAGCGGGCATGGGACAACCCCTCCAAAGCCAAGCGATGTGCAGGATGCAGAACCACACGGGTGCGTGCTGTACGAATAATAGCCAGCGCCTGATCGATCGTCGCCGCGCGCCCGCTGTGCAACAGCCAGGCAGCGATGGCCGTGGCACTGCGCGAGTAGCCCAGTGCGCAGCACACCAGCAGCGGCCCGTCCGAGCGCAAGCGTTCGATGGCCTGGGCGGCTTGCAGGCATTCGGCGGAGGTTGGCGCAATCAGGTCCAGAACGGGGATGCATTGGTAGCGCCGGCCTTGTGGATCAATCGGCAGTTCGGCGCAGAGATCGACGATGGCCTGGAATGGCTGTTGCTCGCCGGCCGCTGGAATCCGGCCCAGCCAGACGTTATCCACAATCGGTTCAGGCTGTGGATGGCCACGTGTCCACAGCCGCGAATTGATCCAGGCAGCCGCCAGATAAGGCGCATACAGCCAACGCGCGGCTGGGGTCAGCTGGCCATCGCTGCGTTTCTGAAAGCCCTCGGCACCCAGCAGCCAGTAGTTGGTCGCGACCAAACCCAGCGATACTGCCGGCCACAGCAGCCATAACCCCCAACCGCCCAAGGCCAGCGCGAGCAGCATCAGCGCCAGCGCGCCAAGGGCGTAGCGCGCACCCAGCCAACCGCGTTTAGGGTCGCGTGTCAGTCGGGCATTGCGCAGCGGGTTGGGGTGTTCCAGCGGCCATAGCCACACGCACAACCAGCCGGCGAGGGCGCCTGTGGGTAAGTCGATAAAGTGATGTTGATAAGTGGTCAGTACGGAAATACCGATCAGTGCAAACCAGCCGTGCACCGCCCAGCGCCAGAAACCCTGGGTATGTCGCTGGTACATGACCCACAGGATCACCAGCAGCGCGATATGCAGTGAAGGCGCCTGGTTGAAGGGTTTGTCGAAGCCCGCCAGCACCGCAAACAACCAGCCGAACACGCCATCCAGTTCCGGTCGTTCGAAGGTGAAGCGCAGCGGCCAGACCAGGAAGCAACTGACGGCAACCACCTGGGCCGTCAGCAGGCGCAGGGCGTGCTGCCTGAGTTCATGGCGGGTGCTCGGCAGCAACAGGGAGAAACCGTAGAGCAGGTCGATGGACCAATAAGGCACGATAGTCCAGGCCCAGAACGGCATGTGGGTTTCCCAGCCGAACACCAGCGTGCCCACATCGCTGCGCTGGGTGGTGACCCAGGTGGCGAGGCCGTAGGTGCTGAAAAACAGCGGTGCCAACAGCAGCAGCCAAAGAAGCGCTGGTTTGAATAAGCCGGGTTCGCGCATGCTCAGATCTTCTGCGCCAGGGACACGGTGAAAATGCCCCATTCATCCACACGCTGAGTGATCTTGCGAAAGCCCGCAGCCTCCACCAATTGGTCCATTTCCGCTTGGCTGCGCCGACGCATCACCCAGGCCTGGCCCTGGCGGTGGCTGGTCAAGGCGCGGGCGATCAGTTCCAGCTGCGGGTGCCACGGTTGGCCGGTATAGACCAGATAACCGCCGGGCTCCACCGCTTCGGCGAGGCCCGCCAACGAACCGCCGACCATCGCGTTATCGGCAAACAACTCATATAACCCGGACACCACCGCCAACGTCGGCTTGGGCGCCAGCGCCGCCAGGCTCGCCCGGTCAAACGCATCGCCTTTGATGAACTGGGCAATGTCTCCCAGGCCTTTTTCACGGATCAGCGCACTGCCGTCGCGCACGTTGATGTCGCTGTAGTCGCGCAGCAGGATCGATTCCGGCAGCGGCGCTACACCCTGCAACGCTTCCAGGATGTAACGCCCGTGGCCGGCGGCGATATCGACGATACGCACGTCGCGCTCGTCCGCACGCAACCGGGCCATGGCCAGGCGCAGCAGCTCTTCGACATTCAGCTTGCGTTGACGAATACCGCGCCAGCCGATGGAGTTCAGGTAGTTGGTGTCGATCATCCGCCCCAGCGCGCCTTTGCCGGTGGGCGTGTTGCGGTACACGTAATCCAGGGTGCTGCCGGAATCGAAGCCGGTGTCGAAACCCAGTTTCACCCCGTCCGACAGGTTCTTGCCCAGGCCCATGCTGGCGCGCGTCATGCGCCAGTACAGATCGCGCAGGGAATTGCGCGGCAGCGGTGCGGCGAGGGCTTCGGATTCGGCGCAGGTGGCGCCCAGTTTGTCGGCGTCCAGCAGGCTGGCGCGGTCCAGCGGTTGCGTGAAGTTTTGCAGGATAAAGCGCCTGGCGCTGTTGACGGCCGTGGCGCGGTCACGTTCACCGAGGGTGTCGTGGAAGAAACCGGGCAGCACATGCAGCTCTTTTTTCAGGCTGCCCAGACGCTCGAAAAACTGCTGCTGGGGTTTGCGGTGCACCACGAAGTCGGAGCCGGAGATCAGCAATTGGGTCGGCACATGAATGGCCTGGGCGTCGGCTACAACCCGGTCGGCCGCTTCGTACAGGCCCAGCAGCACGTTCACCGAAATGGCCTTGGTGATCAGTGGATCGCTGTCGTAGGACGCCACACGCTGCGAGTCATGGCTGAGGAACTTGGCCTTGACGTAGCTGTTGACGAAAAAGTTGCCGCGAAACTTGCGCATCAGTGCCAGGCCCGGGCGGGCGAAAGGCACGTACAGCTTGACCTTGAAGGCAGGGGAGGCGAGTACCAGGGCGCGGATCCTGGGTGCGTAGTCATGCACCCAGGTGGCCGCGATCACCGCGCCGACGCTTTGGGCGACAACGGCGAGGTTGTCCTCGTCGATACCGTAGGCGGCGCCTATGTGGTCGCAGAAGGTCTGTACGTCGCGGGCGCTGGTGGCAAAGCTGGGGCTGTCACCGCGCTCGCCGGGGGATTGGCCGTGGCCACGGGCGTCCCAGGCGAAGAAGTCAAAGTCGGGCAGGCCCAGTTCGTCCACCAGGTGCGCGATTCGACCTGAGTGCTCATGACCGCGATGGAACAACACAATGGCCTTGCGCGGCCCGGCGTCTGCCGTAGCCGGCCAGTGCCGGTAAAAAAGCTCGACGCCATCATGGGTGCTGAAGGTGTGCTGTTGCTGTTCGCGCATCGCAAAAATCCTTATGCAATCGGTGAGGTTGCTGATTGTTCCTTGAGGCCGTGGCGCACCCGGTTGACCAGGGTGTAGGCCAGCAGGGCGGCGACCAGCCACATCACCGTGTCGACCCAGCCGGCGCCGAGCCAGCCCAGCGCCACGCCAGTGGCCAGCACGCCGAGTACGAACGCCCGGTCACTCTTGCCCATCGGCCCGTCATAGCGGCGCGATGCGCCCACCATCGGCCCCAGTACGCCGGCGTATTCGCTGAATACCGCGAGCAACGTCACCAGCAGCACGGGCGCCAGGCTCACGCCGGGGATCAGCGCAAACGGCAGAATCAATGCGCTGTCGGCGATCACATCGCACAGTTCATTGAGGTAGGCGCCCAGACGTGACTGCTGGCCGAATTCCCGCGCGAGCATGCCGTCGATGGCGTTGAGGGCCATGCGCACGATCATCCACAGCGGGATCAGCGCAAACAGCCAGAGGTGCTGGGCGAAGCCGGCGATCAGCAGGCCCACCAGCACGGAAATGACGCCGGCCAGCACGGTAATCTGGTTGGCGGTGGTGCCGTTGTCATAGAGGCGTTGCACGAGGGGGCGCAGCAGGTTTTGAAAACGCGGCTTGAGCTGATAGATGGAGATCATGAGGGGCGATGCTTCCTTGTCCGTGGACCCGCGAAAAGCTGTTCTGGAGTGTGCCGATTAATTGCAGCGTGCACCAGTGATGTCGCGTGTTTAT
Source organism: Pseudomonas sp. 31 R 17 (assembly GCF_900004915.1). Classification (NCBI taxonomy): domain Bacteria; kingdom Pseudomonadati; phylum Pseudomonadota; class Gammaproteobacteria; order Pseudomonadales; family Pseudomonadaceae; genus Pseudomonas; species Pseudomonas sp. 31 R 17. The sequence continues at coordinate 13,668 of NZ_CVTN01000073.1, read as the reverse complement.
GGGGGTTTAGTCACGGTCTGGAGAAAGCGCAGATTCAAATGTGGGAGGGGGCTTGCCCCCGATAGCGGTGTGTCAGCCAAGACCTGTTTTAACAGACCCATGGCCATCGGGGGCAAGCCCCCTCCCACAAGGATCGGCGGCGTGGCCAAAAGCGAACAAAAATTTCACGCCCTGTGTTATATCGTAACGAATTATGTACAAGCGGGCGTTGAGTGGATGCAAGTGGATCTAGAAGCTGACGGCGCTTCGGTTGAAGGCCTGCCGCGCTTTCAGCAAGGGGTGTTCCATGCCCGTCGATTGAGGCAAGCCGGCATCAGCCTGACGGCCGCGGCCGTCACCGGCTGGGTATTGGCGCTGTTCGTCGCGCTGTTTGCGCCGGTATCGATCTGGCCGGTGGTGCTGATCAATTGCTCATCGGCGCTGTTGGTGCTGGTCGCCGGGCTGCAGTCGGCGTGGTGGGTCGCCGATTGGCGGGCCCAGGCGCTGGAAGAGCCGGCGGTTGATGCGCCGGTTACAGAAACCGGCCGCTACGCTCGCCTGGTTGAGCGCGTCAGCGATCAGATTGGCGCGCCGGTGTTGTGGTTGTGCGGGTGGTCATTGTTGGCGCTGATCAGCATCATCGAATTCTGGAACCTGACGCTACCCGCCGCAGCCGTCGGTCAGTCCGCCAGCATCGGCGCGGCGCTGGGGTTGGCGCTGGCGTTCGGTTTGCTGGTGTTCGAGCGGCGCCTGGCCCAGCAAACACCTGCGCAGTGGCCTGAAGCCTCAGCCCTGGCGCAGCTGTGCCGCGTGGCGCTCGGTTGCCTGTTGGTCAGCTCGATTTGCTTGCTGTTCGCCGGTGCCGAGTCGGTGTGGCCGTTGCGCCTGGCAGTGCTGATCGGCCTGCTGCCCGCGCTGGTGGCGCTGGAGTTTCTGCTGCGCGGCGTGCTGTCGCTGTTCAGCCCGCGCCAGCCGCGCCTCGAACCGCGCCTGATCGCGCAGAGCTTTGTCGCAGGCCTGCTGCGCTGGCCACCGCAACCCTTGCTGGCGTTGCAGCATGAACTGCATAACCGCTTCGGCATCGACCTGCGCCAGATTTGGGCGTTTACCTACATGCGCCGCGCGTTCCTGCCGGTGCTGCTGGTGGTGCTCGCGGTAGGCTGGGCGCTGACGGGCGTGCATGAAGTGCCTTTGCAGGGCCGTGGAATCTATGAGCGTTTCGGCAAACCGGTAGAGGTGTTCGGCCCGGGCCTGCACGCCGGGTTGCCCTGGCCGCTGGGCCGCGTGTTGAACATAGAGAACGGCGTGGTGCATGAGCTGGCGACCAGCGTCAGCGAAACGGCCGCACCCGAGTTGGCCAGCGCCGAAGGTCCGGCGCCGCTGATCGCCAACCGCCTGTGGGACGCCAGCCATGTGAATGACAAATCCCAGGTCATCGCCAGCAGCAGCGGCGACAAGCAGAGCTTCCAGATCGTCAATATGGACGTGCGGTTCGTCTATCGCATCGGCCTGACGGACCAGGCGGCGCTGGCCGCCACCTACCACAGCGCCGATGTCCCGACCCTGATTCGCAGCACCGCCAGCCGGATCCTGGTGCATGAGTTCGCCTCGCGCACCCTCGACGAATTGCTCGGCGAACAACGCACCAGCCTCGCCGACGAGATCGGTCGCAGCGTGCAAGCGGACCTGAACGCACTCGACAGTGGTGTGGAAATTCTCGCCACCGTCGTTGAAGCGATCCACCCACCGGCCGGCGCCGCCAACGCCTACCATGGCGTGCAAGCCGCGCAGATCGGCGCGCAGGCATTGATCGCGCGCGAGCGCGGCGCGGCCAGCGAGCAGACCAACCAGGCGTTGCTGCAGGCCAGCACGGCCCGCGACCAGGCCCAGGCCACCGCCCGCGAAGTGAATGCCGGTGCCCAGGCGGCTAACCTGCGCTTTGTTGCCGAACAAAAGGCCTATGCCACGGCGGGCCGAGCCTTCGTGCTGGAGCAGTACCTGGGCCAGCTCAGCCAGGGCCTGGCCCACGCCAAACTGCTTATTCTGGATCATCGCCTGGGCGCCGACAGCGCGCCGACGATCGATCTGCGTTCTTTTACCTTGCCGGCCGATCCCTCGGTGCCGCGTAAAGCCGTTCAATAAGGAGTCTGTCTGTTGAGCGCTCATTCCCACGATCACGGTCATCATCACGGCCATCACCACCATCACCATCACGGCGATGAACAGGCGGCCGGACCTTTTCCCTGGCGACGCATGGCCTGGGCGGCAGTGCTTGTGCTGTTCGCCATCGCGGCGGCGAGCCTGGTGCAGGTGCGTTCCGGCGAGGCCACGGTGATTACCCGGTTCGGCAACCCGGTGCGGGTGCTGCTGGAACCGGGCCTGGGCTGGCGCTGGCCGGCGCCGTTTGAAGCGGCGATTCCGGTGGACCTGCGCCTGCGTACCACCTCCAGCGGGTTGCAGGATGTGGGCACCCGCGATGGCTTGCGCATCATCGTGCAAGCCTACGTGGCGTGGCAGGTGCAGGGCGATACCGACAATGTGCAGCGCTTCATGCGTGCGGTGCAGAACCAGCCGGACGAAGCGGCGCGGCAGATCCGTACCTTCGTCGGCTCGGCGCTGGAGACCACGGCAGCCAGTTTTGACCTGTCCAGCCTGATCAACACCGACGCCAGCCAGGTACGCATCGCCGAGTTCGAAGCCCAACTGCGCCGGCAGATCGATCAGCAATTGCTCGCCACCTATGGCGTCCGCGTGGCCCAGGTCGGCATCGAGCGGCTGACCTTGCCGTCGGTGACGCTCACCGCCACGGTCGACCGCATGCGCGCCGAACGTGAAACCATCGCCACCGAACGCACTGCCGTGGGCAAGCGCGAGGCGGCGCAGATCCGCTCGGCGGCCGAGCGTGATGCGCGGATCGTGCAAGCCGAGGCCACGGTCAAGGCCGCTGATATCGAAGCGCAATCGCGGGTCGAGGCGGCGCAGATCTACGGACGTGCCTACGCGGGCAACCCGCAGCTGTATAACCTGCTGCGCTCGCTGGATACCCTGGGTACGGTGGTGACGCCAAGTACCAGGATCATTCTGCGTACCGATGCCGCGCCGTTCCGCGCGCTGGTGGATGGACCGAAGGATGTTCAGCCATGAGTGAGCGTGACAGCCCGGACAGCCCCTGGATCCAGGCCGGACGCCTGACGTTCCTGGCGCTGTACGCAGTCACCGTATTGGCGGCGTTGGCCTGGGCGTTTTCCAATGTGCGCCAGATCGACCCGCAGAACCGCGCCATGGTGCTGCACTTCGGCGCCCTCGACCGCATTCAGAACGCCGGGCTGCTGCTGGCATGGCCGCAACCGTTCGAGCAGGTGGTGTTGCTGCCGGCGGCGGACCGGGTGATCGAGCGTCGGGTGGAGAACCTGTTGCGTTCGGATGCGGCGGCGCAGGCGGACCGCGTGGCCAGTTTCGCCACACCCTTGAGCGATACGCTGGCCGGCTCCGGCTATCTGCTGACCGGTGATGCCGGGATCGTGCAACTGGATGTGCGAGCCTTCTACAAGGTCACCGAACCCTATGCCTTTGTATTGCAGGGCGAGCATGTGCTGCCTGCGCTGGACCGCCTGGTGACGCGCAGCGCGGTTGCCCTGGCGGCGGCGCGGGACCTGGACACTATCTTAGTGGCGCGCCCTGAATTGATCGGCACTGACAACGGCGCCGCCGAGCGCCGCGAACGGCTGCGCGGTGATTTGGTGCAAGGCATCAATCAGCGTCTGGCGCAGTTGACCGCCAGCGGCTTGGGGTTGGGTATCGAAGTGACCCGGGTCGATGTGCAATCGAGCCTGCCGGGCCCGGCGGTGAACGCGTTCAACGCGGTACTCACGGCCAGCCAGCAAGCCGACAAAGCGGTGGCCAACGCGCACACCGATGCGCAAAAGCTCACCCAGACCGCCAACCAGGAGGCTGATCGCCAAGTGCAGGTCGCCCATGCCCAGGCCAGTGAACGTCTGGCCAATGCCCAGGCGCAGACCGCCACGGTCGCCGGCCTGGCGCAAGTGAAAGACCCGGGCTTGTTGCTGCGCCTGTACCGTGAACGCTTGCCGAAGATTCTCGGCCAGGCCGGCTCGGTGACCACGGTCGATCCCAAAGACGACGCCCGTTTGATCCTCCAGGGAGCCGAGCAATGAGCGCATCCATGCTGACCACGACTGAACAGCGCAGCGCCGCCCGGCAATTGACCCTGGCCATGCTGGCCCTGGGTTTATTGCTGTTGGGCCTGGTATGGCGCTGGCTGGCGGCGGACCAGAGCGGGGTCAGCCAGTTGTTGCTCGGTGTTGCCTCGCTGCTGGTGGCCGTGCCGGTCATGCGTTCGGCCTGGTACAGCCTGCGCTACCCGAGCCTGCATGGCATCACCGACCAATTGATCGCGCTGGCGATGATGGGCGCCTGGGCCACGGGCGATCTGCTGACCGCTGCCTTGCTGCCGATCATCATGATTTTCGGGCATGTACTTGAAGAGCGCAGCGTGATCGGCTCCCAGGAAGCGATCCATGCGCTGGGCAAGCTCACCCGCAGCCATGCACGCCGGGTGCAGGCTGACGGCAGCATTGTGGAAGTGGACAACGCCACCCTGAACAGCGGTGATGTGGTCGAAGTGCGTGCCGGCGACCGCGTGCCGGCCGATGGCGTGGTGCTGTCGGGCCAGGCCAGCCTGGACACCGCGCCGATTACCGGGGAGTCGGTGCCCCTGGAGGCCAGTGTGGGCGTACAGGTGTTCGGCGGGGCGATCAATCTGGACGGCCTGCTGCGCCTTGAAGTGACGCGCACGGGCAATGAGTCGACCCTGGGCAAGGTCATTGCGCTGATGCAGAACGCCGAGCGGGCCAAGCCGCCGATCACGCGGTTACTGGAGCGCTATGCCGGTAGCTACATGGTGTTGGTACTGTTGCTGGCGGCGGTCACCTGGTTTGTCACTCATGACGCCCAGGCGATGCTTGCCGTGCTGGTGGCGGCGTGTCCCTGTGCATTGGTGTTGTCAGCGCCGGCGACCGCGATTGCCGGAATCGCGGTCGCCGCGCGCCATGGCATCCTGATTCGCAGCTCGGCGTTTCTGGAAGAGTTGGCGGACCTCACCTCGCTGGTTGTCGACAAGACCGGCACCCTGACCTTCGGTACCTTGCGTCTGCAGTCCATCCAAACCGCTTCGACCGATCGCCAGGCGTTGCTCAACCTGGCGGCCAGCCTCGGTTCGGCCAGCAGTCATCCGGTCAGCCGTGCGCTGGCGGGGTTGGCGACGCAGGAGCAACTGTTGGCGCTGAGCGATATTCGCGAGCGCCAGGGGCTCGGCGTGGTTGCGCACACGGAACAGGGCGAGGCGGCGTTGGGCCGTCCCGAACTGTTCGAGCAATTGAATATCGTCACCACCTCGGTGCCTGAGCACGACGGCCCGATTGCCGGGCTGGCGCTGAACGGGCAATTCCTGGCCTGGCTGCTGCTGGCCGACAGCGTCAAACCGGAGGCGCGCCAGGCCTTGCAGGAACTGCGCGAGCTGGGACTGGGTCGCCAACTGCTGCTCACCGGCGACCGCCAGAGCGTGGCCGACAGCCTCGCCGTAAGTGTGGGCATCAGTGAGGTTCAGGCCCAGGCGTTACCGGAAGACAAACTCAACCGGGTGCTGGGAGAGATCGGCAGCGGTTTCCGGCCGATGGTGGTGGGGGATGGGATCAACGACTCCCTTGCACTGAAAGCCGGCGTGGTCGGCGTAGCGATGGGCGCCGGCGGTGCCGATATCGCGCTGGCCTCGGCCGACGTGGTGCTGATCGGCAGCGACCTGCGCCGCCTCGGTACCTGCGTGCGCTTGAGCCGGCAGTGCCGACGCACCTTGCAGGTCAACGTGATCATCGGCCTGGGCTGGACGCTGGCCATCGTGGTGTTCGCCGCCTTCGGCTGGCTGGGCGCCGCCGGGGCCATGATTGCCGCCGTGCTGCATAACCTCAGCACCTTGCTGGTACTCGGTAACGCCGGGCGCTTGCTGCGCTTTCAGGAGCCGTTGCTGAAGCTCGACTAATAATTTTTACAAATCTTTGTACAGGGCTGTAACGCGCAAAGGGCGCCTCACTCTAGTGGTGTGTCGAGACTGGGCAATCCGTCCAGACCGACACCATCACCTGAGGACTACACAATGAATATCAAACACGCCGTTTCCGGTGCTGCCCTGGCGATCGCTGCCGCTTCCCTGTTTGCCGGCGTCGCCACCCAGGTACAGGCCGCCGATGCTCCGGTTCATTGCTACGGCGTCACTTCCTGCAAAGGCATGAACGACTGCAAAACCGCTGAAAACGCCTGCAAAGGCCAGGCGGTCTGCAAGGGCCACGGCTTCAAGGCCATGACCCAGGCCGAATGCGACAAGGCCGGTGGCAAAGTCGGCGAGTAACCGACACGCGAGTGCGACCGCAGCGGACACCGCGCCGCTGCGGACACTTCCAGGAGCGCATGATGGTCAGTTCATTCCCCTCCCTGGGTTACGGCCTGGGTTTACGCAACGAATACTATGAACAGATCCTGGCCCAATCCCCTGCAGTGGATTGGTTCGAAGTGATCTCCGAGAACTACCTGGTGCAGGGCGGCAAAGCCTTGTACTACCTGGACGCGATAGCCGAGCGCTATCCCCTGGTGATGCACGGTGTGTCCCTGTCGATCGGTGGCCCCCATGCCATCGATACCGAATACCTCAAGCACATCCAGCAGCTTGCCGCGCGCATCCAGCCGGCGTGGATTTCCGATCACCTGTGCTGGAGCCGCGGCAGCGCCCACCAGTTGCATGACCTGCTGCCCCTGCCTTACACCGAGGAAAGCCTGTACCACGTGGCCAGTCGCGTGCGTCAGGTGCAAGACGTGCTGCAACGCCCGTTGGTGCTGGAAAACGTCTCCAGCTACGTACGCTCCAAGGCAGATGAATTCACCGAGTGGCAATTTCTCAATGCGTTGACGCACCTGACCGGATGCCAACTGCTGCTCGACGTGAACAATGTGTACGTCAGCTCGCGCAACCACGGGTTCGATGCCTGGGAATTCATTCGCAACCTGCCGCCCGAAAGCATTCGCCAGCTGCACCTGGCGGGGCATGTGGATTACGGCGACTACGTGGTCGATACCCATGATCACCCGGTGTGCGACCCGGTGTGGGCGCTCTATCAGCGCACCCTGGAACATCTGGGGCCGGTGTCGACGCTGCTGGAACGCGACGATCATTTTCCGCCCTTCGAGGCGTTGCTGGCTGAATTGAGCAAGGCCCGGGAACTGGGGGCCACCGCTTTGGCCGGGGGTGCGCAATGCGCCTGATCGATTGGCAACTGGCCTTCGAGGCGCATCTGTTGTCTGAAACGTCCACCGCCGCCAGTGGCTTTTCTGCCACCCTGCTCGGCGGCCCGACGCTGGATGTAGACACGGGCCTGGCGATTTATCACAACGCTTACCTGTCGCGCTTACAGGAAGTGTTACGTCATGATTTCGCCGCCATCCGCTACTGGCTGGGTGATGAAGAGTTTGCCGCATTGAGCCAGGCGTATGTTCGGCGCTACCCGTCGGACCATTACAGCCTGCGTTGGCTGGGTGAGCGCTTTGCAGTGTTTATTCTTGAGCATCTGGTGGCCGAACAAAGTATTCCCCTGGCCGAACTGGCGCAGTTGGAATGGGCGTTCACCCTGGCCTTCGACGCGCCTGCGGGCGAGCCGCTGACCCTCGACCATATGGCGCAACTGACGCCCGAGGACTGGCCGCACTTGCGCGTATCGCTGGCGCCTTCAGTGCAACACGTGCTGTGCCGTTTCAATACAGTGGCGATCTGGCGGGCCAACAAGGATGAATCGGACTTTCCCGGCAGCCAGGCGCTGGACGTGGCACAGGTGTGCCTGGTGTGGCGTCACCGCAACCTGTGTCAGTACCGCAGCCTTGAGCCGGATGAGGCCCGAGCGCTGGCAGGCATGACGACCACCGGCTGGAACTTTTCAGAACTGTGCACCGAGTTGGCAGTCATTTATGGAGAGGGTGCGCCACTGCGAGCGGCCACGTGGTTGAAACAGTGGATCCAGGACGGGTTGCTCGAACGTCGGGCTTCATAGCAGGCAGTTATTTAATCGATAGCTTCCTACTTTATTTGGGATGGTCTACCCTCACTCCAGACGTCTGAAACAAGGGGGGGACTACTCATGCTCGCGCAACTTCCACCGGCCTTACAGAATCTTCAGCTACCGCTGCGTCTGCGACTCTGGGACGGCCATGAATTCAACCTGGGCCCTGAGCCCAGTGTGACCATTGTGGTGAAGGACCCTACGGTCGTCACACAGTTGACCCATCCCACGCTCGATTCACTGGGCGAAGCCTTCGTCGAGGGCAAGCTCGACCTGGAAGGCTCCATTGCCGAGGTGATCAGGGTATGTGACGAATTGAGTCACGCCTTGATCGACGACGACGACGGACCTCGCCCGGTGCGCTCGATCCACGACAAGGCAACCGACGCGGCGGCCATCTCGTACCACTACGACCTGTCCAACGAGTTCTATCAGCTATGGCTGGACCAGGACATGGCGTATTCCTGCGGTTATTTCGAAACCGGCAGCGAGTCCATCGACCAGGCCCAGCAAGACAAATTTCGCCACCTGTGCCGCAAATTGCGCTTGCAGCCGGGTGAATACCTGCTCGATGTAGGCTGTGGCTGGGGCGGTCTGGCGCGGTTTGCGGCGCGGGAATTCGGCGTCAAGGTGTTCGGGATTACCTTGAGCAAGGAACAACTGGCCCTGGCCAGAGAGCGGGTCAGGGCCGAAGGCCTTGAAGAGCAGGTCGACCTGCAGCTGCTCGACTATCGCGACCTGCCTCAGGATGGCCGTTTCGACAAGGTGGTGAGCGTGGGCATGTTTGAACATGTCGGCCACGCGAACCTGGCGCAATACTGCCGGATTCTGCACGGCGCCGTGCGCGAAGGCGGCCTGGTGATGAACCATGGCATTACCGCCAAGCATACCGACGGTCGTCCCGTGGGCCGTGGCGCCGGGGAGTTCATCGAGCGCTATGTCTTCCCCAATGGCGAGTTGCCGCACCTGGCGATGATGACGGCCGAAATCAGCGAAGTCGGGTTGGAAGTGGTGGATGTCGAAAGTCTGCGCCTGCACTACGCCCGCACGCTGGACCACTGGAGCGAGCGCCTGGAGGACAACCTCGAAGCGGCGGCGAAGAGGGTGCCGGAGCACGTCTTGCGTATCTGGCGCCTGTACCTGGCCGGTTGCGCCTATGCGTTTGCGCGGGGCTGGATCAACCTGCACCAGATCCTGGCGGTGAAACCCCATGCCGATGGCAGCCATGAACTGCCGTGGACGCGGGAAGATATCTACCGCTGAATGTGGGAGGGGGGCTTTTTGTAGGAGCGAGCTTGCTCGCGAAAAACTCACAGGCACCGTGTTCATTCAGAAAGCACGCGTTATCGTTGACGTTTTTCGCGAGCAAGCTCGCTCCTACAGAGGGCCTCCTGTGTGTTTAAAGAATCGGTGAGATCAAGCGTGCCACCCGCATGCCCAGCTGTTGCAGGCGCCGGGTTTCGCGGCTTTCTTCCTGGCTGACTTCATGGGCCTGGGCGAAGTCGTCCAGCAGCATCTGCTCCACCTCTTTGGCGAAGGCTTCGTCCACCGTCAGCAACATCACCTCGAAATTCAGCCGGAACGAACGGTTGTCCATATTCGCACTGCCAATGGCGCTGATTTCGCTGTCCACCAACACCACTTTTTGATGCAGGAACCCGGGGGTGTAGCGAAACACCCGCACGCCGGCGCGTACTGCTTCGATGGCATAGAGGCTGGAGGCGGCGTACACGATGCGGTGGTCGGGACGCGAGGGCAGCAGCACGCGCACATCCACGCCGCGCAGGACGGCCAGGCGCAGGGCGGCGAACACCGCTTCGTCGGGGATGAAATACGGGCTGGTGATCCACACGCGCTGGGTCGCGGCATGAATGGCCTCGACGAAAAACAGCGAGCAGGTTTCGTACGGGTCCGCCGGCCCGCTGGCGAGCAGTTGGCAGAGCACGCCGTCTTCCGGATAAGCGTCCGGCAGGATCAGCGGCGGCAATGCCCGCGCGGCCCAGAACCAGTCCTCGGCAAACGACTCCTGCAAGCACGCCACCACCGGGCCGGTGACCTGCACGTGGGTATCGCGCCACGGTGACAACGGCGGCTTTTTGCCGAGGTATTCATCGCCCACATTGTGCCCGCCGACAAACCCGGTGACGCCGTCCACCACCACGATTTTGCGATGGTTGCGAAAGTTGACCTGGAAGCGGTTCAGCCAGCCACTGCGGGTGGCGAAGGCCTTGACCTTCACCCCGGCGTCGCGCAGTGATTGTACGTAGCGATGGGGCAGGGCGTGGCTGCCGATACGGTCGTAGAGCACGTAGATATCCACGCCTTCTGCCGCTTTTGCCGTGAGTAACCGGTGCAGTTGGCGGCCGAGGTCATCGTCGTGAATGATGAAGAACTGGAACAGCACGGCGGTTTTCGCGTTGCCGATGGCCTCGAAGATGGCGCTGAAGGTGGCGTCGCCATCGACCAGCAACTGCACCTGGTTATTGGCCAGGCAGGGCATGCGGCCCAATTTGGGCATGGCGCGCAAGGACGCGTAGGCACTGGAGTTGCGTGCGGCCAGGGCTTCCTCGACCCACGGGCGCCAGTTCAGCTCGGCGATTGCCCGGTGCATTTCCTGGTTGGCCTGGCGACGCGCCTGGATGTAGGCATCGAAGGTGCTGCGCCCGAAAATCAGGTAGGGAATCAGCGTGAGATAGGGCATGAACATCAACGACAATGCCCAGGCAATCGAGCCTTGGGCGGTCCTGACGGTCAGTACCGCATGGACTGCGGCGAGGCTCCCGAAAAAATGCAGCGTGGCAATGAAGTAGGCGAGCAGGTGCGGGCCAAAAAAATCCATGAACGACATCACTCCGGGCAGTCCAGTGCGTAACAGACCATGTTCCACAGTGAATGTCGCTATTTTATTTGCCGTGCAACACTGGCGCCTTTGCGGCGTCTAACGCCCACCATTGCCCAGGAGTTACCCGATGAATGCTCGTCTGCTGTGTTTGTCCATGGTTGTTGGTTTGTCGCTGCCGGTGGCGGCGCAGGCGCAGATGTTGGCGCCGGGCTTGTGGGAATTGACCACCAGCAATATGAAAGTCGATAACCAGGACCTGCCGGACCTGTCGCTGATCCTCGGTCAGCTCAAGCAACAGATGACCCCCGAACAACGCGCCATGCTGGAAAAACAAGGCATTACCATGGCCGGTAAAGGCGTGCAGGTGTGCCTGACGCCGGCTCAGGTCGCCTCCGATTCCATCCCCCTGACCGACCCGCAATCGGGCTGCAAACAGCAAGTGACCGACAAAACCGGTAACCAGTGGAAATTCCGCTTCAGTTGCCCGAAAGCCCAGGGTACGGGGGTGGCGACGTTCCAGAGCCAGAAAGAATTCACCACCACCGTCAATGGCACCTTCAATGCCACCGGCATCCAGCAAAAGGGCAGCCTGGACACTCACGCCCAGTGGCTGGGTAACGATTGCGGCACCGTCAAACCTCGCGCCTGATCCAGCCGGGCATTGCCAATCAACACCCGGCTCCTGCTTCAGAACTCGTTTTGCAGGGCCTTGTAACCGCGCACCAGGTCGACATTGGTGCGCGCCACGTCTTCGGAAAACTCCGAGGCGCTGACACTCACCGGCGGGAATTGCGACAGGTCGGTAGTGGGCCCGATGCGGGTGGTGGAGGGGACATAGAAGGCTGCGGGCAGGTCGCGCCCGTCCACCACCGAGTTGTGCCGCACCACGCAGCCGTCGCCCACGGCACAGTTGAACAGCACGCTGTTGAAGCCAATGAACACGCGGTCGCCGACGGTGCAGGGGCCATGCACGATGGAGCGGTGCGCAATCGAGGTGAACTCGCCGATGGTCACGGCGGCGCCGGACTTGGAGTGGATCACCACGCCGTCCTGGATATTGGAATTGGCACCGATGGTAATGGGGTCCATGGCGCCGCTGGCGTCGACTTCGTCGGCGCGGATCACGGCGTAGGGGCCCACAAACACGTTTTCGCCGATGATGACCTTGCCGCAGATGATCGCGGTTTTGTCGACATAGGCCGATTCGGCTATTACCGGCAGATCGCCGGAAGGGTTCTTGCGAATCATGGTTTGCCCAGCGCGGCGCACAAGGTGTTGAGGTTGTACTCGAACAGCCCGGTAAAGGTGCTGGCCGGGCCTTCTGCGGCCAGGGCATCGGAGTACAGCGTGCCGCCGATCTGCGCGCCGCTTTCGTCGGCAATTTGCTTGAGCAGGCGTGAGTCCTTGATGTTTTCCATGAACACGGCCTTGACCTTGTCCTTGCGGATCTGGGTGATCAACGCGGCCACTTCGGCGGCCGACGGTTCGCGCTCGGTGGACAGGCCTTGGGGCGCGAGGAACTGGATACCGTAGGCCTGGCCCAGGTAACCGAAGGCGTCATGGGAAGTGACAATACGGCGGTTACCCGCAGGCAGCGCGCCGAACCTGGTCTTGGCTTCGGCCAGCAGGCGGTAGATGTCTTTCAGGTAGGCCTGGCTGTTGCGCATATAGTCCGCCTGGTTGGCAGGGTCGGCGGCCACCAGCGCCTTGGTGATGTTGTTGACATAGATCTCGGCATTGGCCAGGTTGTGCCAGGCGTGCGGGTCGGGAATGGTCTCGCCGTCCTCGTCCATGGTGTGGGAGATCACCCCCTTGCTGGCGGTGACCACCGTGGCCCGGGTTTCGGTGCTGGTCACCAGACGGTCCAACCAGGGCTCGAAGCCCAGGCCGTTCTTGATGATGAGCCTGGCCTTGAGTAGCGCCTTGGCGTCGTCCGGCGTGGGCTCGTAGGTGTGGGCGTCGGCGTCCGGGCCGACCATGTTGCTGATCTGGATGTGATCGCCACCAATCTGATGGGTGATGTCACCGAGGATACTGAAGCTGGTGACCACCTGGAGTTTGTCGGCGGCCTGGGCCATCGACAGCGGCAGCAGCAGGCTGAACAGCACGAGTAGAGCGCGCATCGGAAAACACCTCATTGGGATGACAGCAAGGGCGGGCGGCGCAGCAAGCCGTGCACCGGACCAAAGACCACGGACAGCAAATACCCGCCGCCCGCCACCAGCACGATGGCCGGGCCGCTGGGCAGTGAGTAATAGAACGACAACAGCAGACCCAGCCATACCGACAGGCATCCCAGCATTGCCGATACCGCGATCAATACCGGCAGGCGCCGGCTCCAGAAGCGTGAAGCGATGGCCGGCAGCATCATCAAACCCACCACCATCAAGGCGCCAATGGCCTGGAACCCGATCACCAGGTTCAGCACTACCAGGGTCAGGAACAGTCCGTGGGCGAGCGGGCCCAGGCGGCTGACGGTTTGCAGGAACAGCGGGTCGAGGGTATCGAGCAACAGCGGTTTGTAGATCAGCGCCATGGCAATCAGGCTGAAGCCGGTCACCCACAGCATGCCGGTAAGGGTGGTTTCATCCACGGCCAGCGCGGAGCCGAACAGCAGGTGCAGCAGGTCCAGGCGCTTGCCGGCGATGCCAAGAATCAACACGCCGGCGGCGAGGGAGATGGGGTAGATGGCGGCGAGGCTGGCGTCTTCGCGCAGGCCGGTGCGGCGGG
>NZ_CVTN01000061.1:83195-169502 GCF_900004915.1 Pseudomonas sp. 31 R 17 | reverse complement strand
GTCATCCCTTGCCCAGTGCGGCTAACCCGGCATCCTGCCGGGTTGCCCACGGATTCAAGCCTGCGTTCGGCCAGCGTGGTTTAACGGGGCGCCTGAGATCAAGATCAAAAGCGCGGCGGCCTTAGAGCCGACCGGTATTTTGTGTCGGCCCCGGTCCAAATGTGGGAGGGGGCTTGCCCCCGATGGCGGCCTCTGGGCCGCCGCGATGGGTCATCCCTTGCCCAGTGCGGCTAACCCGGCATCCTGCCGGGTTGCCCACGGATTCAAGCCTGCGTTCGGCCAGCGTGGTTTAACGGGGCGCCTAAGATCAAGATCAGAAGCCAGATCAAGAGCGACTCGCTTCGCATCGTGGTTACGTTTGGCGCTGCCGCGTTGTTTGGATACCTATGACTCTTGTGGCCGCAGAATCAGCACGCCCAAAGGCGGCAGGTTCAACGACAGCGACACCGGCTGACCATGGCGAGGTTCATCCACGGTCTGTACCGCACCGCCATTACCGTAGTTGGACCCGGCATACATATCGGCGTCACTGTTGATCACTTCGCTCCAGCGCCCGGCAAACGGTACGCCGACGGCGTAGGCCTCACGAGGCACCGGCGTGAAGTTGGCGACCACCAGCACCGGTTTGCCGTCCTTGCTCCAGCGCAGCCACGCATAGACGCTGTTGATGGCGTCGTCACCGATCAGCCACTGGAAGCCCTGGGGCGCGTCGTCCTGCTCGTGCAGCGCCGGTTCCTCGCGGTACAGGCGGTTCAGGTCGCCCACCAGCTTCTGCACGCCGCGGTGTTCCGGGTATTGCAGCAGGTACCAGTCCAGTTGCTGGTCGTGGTTCCACTCGCGCCACTGGCCGAATTCGCAGCCCATGAACAAGAGTTTCTTGCCCGGATGCATCCACATGAAACTCAAGTAGGCGCGCAGGTTGGCGAATTTCTGCCAGCGGTCGCCGGGCATCTTGTCGATCAGCGAGTGCTTGCCGTGCACCACCTCATCATGGGAAATCGGCAGGATAAAGCGCTCGGACCAGGCGTACACCAGGCCGAAACTCAGTTCGTTGTGGTGATGGGCGCGGTAGACCGGGTCTTGCTGGATGTAATGCAGCGAGTCGTGCATCCAGCCCATGTTCCATTTGTAGTTGAAGCCCAGGCCCCCTTGCTGGGTGCTTTGACTCACGCCTGGCCACGCAGTGGATTCCTCGGCAATCACCAGCGCGCCCGGCGCTTCCAGCGCGACCACGTCGTTCAGATGGCGCAGGAAATCGATGGCTTCCAGGTTCTCCCGGCCGCCGTGGCGGTTGGGCACCCACTCACCGGCTTTGCGTGAATAATCGCGATACAGCATCGAGGCCACCGCATCCACGCGCAGACCGTCGATATGGAAATGCTTGAGCCAGTGCAACGCCGACGCCAGCATGAAACCGTGCACTTCGGTGCGGCCCAGGTTGTAGATCAGCGTGTCCCAATCCTGGTGGAAACCCTCCAGCGGGTTGGCGTATTCGTACAGCGCAGTGCCGTCGAATTGCGCCAGGCCGTGGGTGTCGGTAGGAAAATGCGCCGGCACCCAGTCGAGGATCACGCCAATATCCGCCCGGTGGCAGGCGTCGACAAAGTAGGCGAAATCTTCCGGCGAGCCGAAGCGTGCGCTCGGCGCGAACTGGGACAAGGCCTGATAACCCCAGGAACCGCCGAACGGATGCTCCATGATCGGCATCAGTTCGATGTGCGTGAAGCCCAGTTGCTCCACGTAGGGAATCAGCCGCTCGGCCAGTTCGCGCCAGCCGTATTGGCGTGACACTTCGCCGGCCTCGTCCAGCTCGCACTGCCAGGACCCGACGTGCAACTCATAGATCGACAGCGGCGCGGTGGATTTCTGCTTGTCGCCACGCGCCTGCATCCACTCATGGTCCTGCCACTGCACTTGCAACGGCGCAGCGACTTTCGAGGCGGTATCCGGCGGCAGTTGGGTGGCCAGGGCCATCGGGTCGGCCTTGAGCGGCAGGATGCCGTGGGCGCCAAGAATTTCATATTTGTAGGCCGCGCCCGGTTGCAGGCGTGGGACAAAGATTTCCCACACGCCCGAAGGATGACGCAGGCGCATCGGGTGACGGCGACCGTCCCAGACGTTGAAGTCGCCGACCACCGAAACGCGTCGGGCATTCGGTGCCCACACGGCAAACCGTACGCCCTGCACACCGTCCACCGTGGTGACCTGGGCGCCCAGGCAATTGCCCAGGTCACGGTGGTTGCCTTCGGCAAACAGGTACAGGTCCATTTCACCGAGCAGCAGTTGGCTGAAGCTGTACGGGTCTTCGGTGATCTGCTCGCCGCCGGCCCACTGGATCTTCAGCAGGTAATCCTGGCGGGTGCCGAAGTGCCCGACGAACAGCCCCGGCACCTGGGTCGCGTCGAGGCTGCCGATCGGCTCACCGCCGTCACGCGCCAGGACCTGGACACTCAGGGCTTCAGGCAGGAACGCACGGATAAACTGCCCGCCCTGCTCATCATCGTGCGGCCCAAGGATCGAGAATGGATCAGGGTGCTCGGCGCGCACCAGCGCTTCGACGTCCCTGGATGCCGGCATTGCAGTCAACTTGGGCTGCAGCGGTTCTCTATGCGTAAAACTCATGACGTCTCCCCACCGCGTGCAGTTTTCGATTCAGGTGTAAGCCCGCTGAGCAAACCGTGCAACCCTTGCAAGGGCACCGGCAACCAGCTCGGGCGATTTTCCGCTTCGTAGGCCACTTCATACGCGGCCTTCTCCAGGCTGAACAAGGTCAGCGCGGCATCCTGGCCGTTGGCATCCTGCCAGTCATGCGCCAGTGTAGCCGTCGCTGCCTGATAAGCCTGGGTAAATGCCTGGCGCGCTTCACTCAGGTAGCGCTCGGTCACACGCCGACGCGCGGCGTCCGCCTCCGGCGAATGATCAACCCCCTGCACATTCAGGGCCATGGCCGCCGCGTAATCAAAGGAGCGCAACACCCCGCTGACATCCTTGTACGGGCTGTGCTTGCCACGCCGTTCATGCAACGGTCGCGCCGGCTCGCCTTCAAAGTCGATCAAATAGGCGTCACCCTTGACCACCAATACCTGGCCGAGATGCAAGTCACCGTGGACGCGAATCCGCACTCCGCCCAGCGTGGCCTTCGCCAATGCCTGGACGTGGCTGCCGATGGCTTTTTTCTGCGCCAGTAATTCACTGACCAGCGCCTGATCGGCGGGGTTCAACTGGCTTTGATTTAGTTTGAGCAAGTGCAAGGCACGCTCGATCTGCGCGCCCACATCCTTGGCCCAGGCCTGGGTGTCCCTGGCCGAGGTGACTTCGGGCTTGAAGTCCTTGTTCTGGGTGGGCGCGCCCAACACCACGTGCATTTCACCCAGGCGCTGACCGAGCAGGCCGGCGAAATCCGCCAGCTCGCCGAGGGCGTTGTAGTGCTGTTCCTGTTCGGACATCGCTTCGGCCAACTCGTCGCGAATGGCCCGCTCGAGGTTGTTCTGGGTCCAGCTCCAGGCATCGCCCTGGTTGCTCAGATAGCCCTGGGCAATCATCAGCAGGCTGTCCTCGCCCTGTGCGTCGCGCCGGCTCATCGAGCCCATCAGCGGCGAAATGTTCGGGTAGGCGGCTTCGGTCAGGTAGGCGCTCATCTCCAGTTCCGGGTGGACCCCGGCACTGACTTTGCGGATCAACTTGAGCACCAGGCTCTCGCCGACCACCACCGAACTGTTGGACTGCTCGGCAGACAGGTAGCGCACCGCTGATTCGTCCGTCAGTTGCAAGGCGGCCAGGTGCGGTGTCGCCTCGAAGCGCAGGTCACCCTCGCTGCAAGTGAGCACGGTAGCGGCCTGCATGCCTTGAATCACACTGCGAATAAAATGCTCGAGGCTGAACGCGTCGGTGACCAGCCCCACCTGGCGGCTGCGCCGTACCCGCGCCAATGCCAGTTGCTGCGGCAAGGCGCTGGTGAGCTGGTCTTCGCCGAGGAAACCGAACGGCAATTGATAGCGGCTGGTCTGCCCCGCGCTGGTGACGTCGATTTCGCTGAGCAGCACCGGATGCTGCGCATCGCCGAAGCGCACGCCATAGGCAATATGCACGCTGTCGATGGTGGCGTCCTTGCCGGCGAACCAGCGGCGCTTGGGCAGCCAGGCCGGCAACGAGGTCTGTTCCAGGGTGGTGCGACCGGGTTCTTCGAGCAACTCTTCCATACGTTTTTTCAACACCAATGTCGTGAAGTCGGGAATGCTCTGGGCCGGTTCCACATGCCAACTGGGCATCTGGTTTTCCGCCGCCAGCACGAACCAATAAAAGCCATAGGGCGCCAGGGTCAGGAGGAAATTCAGCTGGCCGATGGGCGGGAAGGCGTTACCGCCCAGCATCTCCACCGGCACCATCCCGGCGAATGCCGACAGGTCCAGTTCCGCGGCCTGGGCGCTGCGCGAGACGTTGGCCACGCACAGGATGATTTCGCTGCGACCGTCCTCCCCGGTGTATTCGCGGGTATACGCCAGGATGCGGCGGTTGCTCGGTGACAGCATTTTCAGGCTGCCGCGACCGAACGCCTTGGACTGCTTGCGCACCGCCAGCATACGCCGCGTCCAGTTCAGCAATGAATGCGGGTCCTGGGCCTGGGTTTCGACGTTGACCGACTGGTAGCCGTACTGCGCGTCCATGATCGGCGGCAATACCAGGCTGGCCGGGTCGGCGCGGGAAAAGCCGCCATTGCGGTCGATGGACCATTGCATTGGCGTACGTACGCCATCACGGTCGCCCAGGTAAATGTTGTCGCCCATGCCGATTTCGTCGCCGTAGTAGAGGGTCGGCGTGCCGGGCATCGACAGCAACAGGCTGTTGAGCAGTTCCACGCGGCGCCGGTCACGCTCCACCAGGGGTGCCAGGCGTCGGCGAATGCCCAGGTTGATGCGCGCGCGGCGATCTGCGGCGTAGTAGTTCCACAGGTAGTCGCGCTCTTTGTCGGTGACCATTTCCAGGGTCAATTCATCGTGGTTGCGCAGGAAGATCGCCCACTGGCAATTGGCCGGAATCTCCGGGGTCTGGCGCAGGATGTCGGTGATGGGGAAACGATCTTCCTGGGCCAGGGCCATGTACATGCGCGGCATCAACGGGAAGTGGAAGGCCATATGGCATTCATCGCCGTCGTCGCCCTTGCGGTCACCGAAGTAGCGTTGCGTGTCCTCGGGCCATTGGTTGGCCTCGGCCAGCAGCATGCGATCAGGGTAATTGGCGTCTATTTCGGCGCGGATCTGCTTGAGCACGCCGTGGGTCTCGGGCAGGTTCTCGTTGTTGGTACCGTCACGCTCGATCAGGTAGGGAATCGCGTCGAGGCGCAGGCCGTCGATGCCCAGGTCGAGCCAGTAGCGCATCACCGACAGCACCGCTTTCATGACCTGCGGGTTGTCGAAGTTCAGGTCCGGCTGGTGCGAATAGAAACGGTGCCAGAAGTACTGGCCGGCGACCGGGTCCCAGGTCCAGTTGGACTTCTCGGTGTCGAGGAAAATGATCCGCGTACCGTCGTATTTCTGCTCGTTATCGGACCAGACGTAAAAGTCCCGCGCTGCCGAGCCCGGCTTGGCCTTGCGTGCCCGCTGGAACCAGGGGTGCTGGTCGGAGGTGTGGTTGATCACCAGTTCGGTAATCACCCGCAGCCCGCGTTTATGGGCCTCGGCGATGAAGCGTTTGGCATCGGCCATGGTCCCGTAGTCGCTGTGCACGCCACGGTATTCGGCGATGTCGTAGCCGTCATCGCGGCGCGGCGAGGGGTAGAACGGCAGCAGCCAAATGGTGTTGACGCCAAGGTCGGCAATGTAGTCGAGCTTGGCAATCAGCCCGGGAAAGTCACCAATGCCATCGTTGTTGGAGTCGAAATAGGATTTGACGTGCACCTGATAGATCACCGCGTCCTTGTACCAGAGCGGGTCTTTGATAAAGGTGGCTGCCTTGGGTTTCTTCGCCATTTGAAACTCCTGAAATGCTGCAGACGCAAATGCCATCAATGTGGGAGGGGGCAAGCCCCCTCCCACACTCTGTTCTCCACTCGTCTATTGAGCAGTGATGCGCCAGATTCCGAACGGCATCTGCGGGTCCAGTCGGGTCCATTGAGTCTTGCCGTACCAGGTCCAGCGATGGCCGTTCATCAAGTCTTCACCCTGGGTCTGGGCATCGTCCGGCAGGCCCATCTCCCAGAGCGGCAGCTCGAAGTGCGCTTCCTGGGCGTTGTGCGGGTCGAGGTTGACGGCCACCAGCACGAAATTGCTGCCGTCCTCGCTGCGCTTGCCGAAGTACAGGATGTTGTCGTTCCAGGCGTTGTAGAGCTTGAGCCCCAGGTGCGTCTGCAACGCCGGGTTCTGGCGGCGGATGCGGTTGAGCTGGGCGATCTCGGCAATGATGTTGCCGGGCGCGGTGAAGTCGCGCGGGCGGATCTCGTATTTCTCCGAGTCCAGGTATTCCTCCTTGCCCGGCACCGGTGCGGACTCGCACAGTTCAAACCCGGAGTACATGCCCCACAGGCCCGAGCCCATGGTGGCCAGCGCGGCGCGGATCAGAAAGCCCGCCCGGCCGCACTCATGCAGGAAGCCTGGGTTGATGTCCGGCGTATTGACGAAGAAGTTCGGGCGGTAGCACTCGCGCCACGGCGACTGGTTCAACTGGGTGAAATACTCACTCAGTTCGGCCTTGGTATTGCGCCAGGTGAAATAGGTGTAGCTCTGGGAATAACCGACCTTGCCCAGACGCGCCATCATGGCCGGGGTGGTAAAGGCTTCGGCGAGGAAGATCACTTCCGGGTGTTTGCTGCGCACGTCGCTGATCAACCATTGCCAGAACGGCAGCGGCTTGGTGTGCGGGTTGTCCACGCGAAAGGTCTTCACGCCCTCTTCCACCCAGCCCACCACGATGTCGCGCAGTTCGGTCCACAGGCCGGGAATCGCGTCCGCCGCATAAAAGTCGACGTTGACGATGTCCTGGTACTTTTTCGGTGGATTTTCCGCGTATTTGATCGTGCCGTCCGGGCGCCAGTTGAACCAGCCCGGATGCTCTTTGAGCCACGGGTGGTCCTGGGAGCACTGGATGGCGAAATCCAGGGCGATTTCCAGGCCGTGGTCGGCGGCGGCCTTGACCAGCCGACGGAAATCCTCGCGGCTACCCAGTTGCGGGTGAATCGCTTCGTGTCCGCCCTCCTCGCTGCCGATTGCGTAAGGGCTGCCGGGATCCTCGGGACCGGCGGTCAGGGAGTTGTTCTTGCCCTTGCGATGGCTGCGGCCGATGGGATGGATCGGCGGGAAATACAGCACGTCAAACCCCATGTCGTGGATCATCGACAGGCGTGAATGCACATCGTTAAAGGTGCCATGACGGGCCGGATCATCGGTAATCGAGCGGGGAAACAGCTCGTACCAGCTGGCGAACTGGGCACGCTCACGCTCCACGTCGATCGGGTACACCGTGCTGATGCTCAAATAGGCACGGTGGTCGGCCTGGGTCATCAGGTGTGCACTGTCTTCGTGCAGGAACTGCGCGACCTGCTCGGTTTCCAGCAGGCCGGAGAGTTCGTGGTGCAGCAGCATCAAGCGGTCGCGCAGTTCGTTGTCACTGCGCTCGGCGGCCTGCAACACCAGGCTGCGGCCTTCCTGCAGCTCCAGGCTGACCGGCACCCCGGCTTCATGCTTTTTACGCAGTTCATAGCAGAAGCTGGCGAAGGTATCGATCCAGGCTTCAATGCAGAATTCATGGGGCCCCTGGGTGGTGACGGTAAACGCACCTTCCCAGCCGTTGTTGCCCACATCATTCATGACCACGCTGTGCCAGTTTTCCTGCCCCAGTGGGCGCCAGCGCACCAACACCGCCAGCTTGTCATGACCGTCGGCGAACACTTTACTGGTGACATTGACCTGCAGGCCCACCACGGCCTTAACGGCGAATTCGCCGCCGTCAATCACCGGCATGGTGCTTTCAATGGCGATTCTGGGTAACAGCAGTGCCTGGGACAACGGCAATAAGGAATGTTCTGGAACCAGTGTTTCAGCAGTCATCGAGCATATTCCCCTTACGCCCAGTGGACGCTCTGTGCTTGATCCGAATTCGTAACATGGCGGCGCACTCCCTGAGCAGGCCCGTATTAGGTCCGAGCCCGGGGTGCGGGCAAAAGTTCAGGCGGATATGTCGCCACCGGGCGGGGAATCAATTCCCTCCCGTGGCTGTCCACCGATAGAGCAAAGCACAAAGGAGGCCACACCCATGACTATCCCGATCCCGGCGGAGACGCCCGACCCGAATATCGACAACCCGACCCTGCCACCCACCGAGCCTGCACCGATTCCGGAACAGGAACCGCCGGAGAGCGAGCCGCCACCGGTGCAGGAGCCGCCAACCACCATGCCGCCGGTTATCGTCAGTCCTTCTCGAAACGCTTGACGATTTTCGGCATCACGCTGAACACCACCAACGCCAGCAACGTACTCAAGACCGCTGTCGATTCCCGACCCAAACCGGCCGAGACCCCAATCGCAGCGGTCATCCACAGCCCGGCAGCGGTGGTCAGGCCTTTGACGTGGCCGGCGTCCTCATCCTTGCCCTTGATAATAGTGCCGGCCCCGAGGAAGCCGATCCCGGCAATCACGCCCTGCACCACCCGGCTCATGGCATCGGCCTGATTGCCGGACATCTGCGGCACCATCACGAACAGTGCAGCCCCCAGCGCCACCAGCATGTGGGTACGCACGCCGGCGGCCTTGCCCTTGCTCTCGCGTTCAAACCCGAGGATGCCGCCGAGGATCGCGGCCATCAGCAGGCGCACGGTGATCTGGGTGACCTGCCGGGCGTCGCCGATATCGGCAAACTCAGCCTGCAGGGTTAACCATGCTTCATGTAGCCAAGCGTCCATCAATGCCATCCTTTTTGTGATTATTGATAGAAGATGGACAGCGGCGACCGTCAGTCAGTTGCGTGGAACCCGCACTGCTCAGTGGCTCCTAAATGATCAGAGCCCATGAAAAGGAGACCGGTATGCCTATCCGTATCGACAACCATCTGTGTTATTTCACGCTGAATGACAATGGCCAGGAACAAAGCGTGCCTGCGACCCGCGTCAATATCGTGACCGATAGCGAAAAATCCATGTCGTACGTGGAACTGGCGGCTGAACGCATCTACATCACCGAAGCCGAGGCCGATGCACTCACCGTCGCGGGTGCCCATGACGGACGCCAGCATGTGAAGGCCGACGAACCGGGTTCGGTCATTTAATCGATGCCTCTGTAGGAGCGAGCTTGCTCGCGAAAAACCTCAACGATAACGCGTGTTTCCTGCAAGAACGCGGTGCCTGTGGGTTTTTCGCGAGCAAGCTCGCTCCTACAACGTCTCGCATTGAGGCCCTGATCCGCTTTTTAACCGCCAACCTGAGTCTGTTACGCAAACAGCGCGCCGCCCATAGTTCATCCGCCTGATGGAGGCTGATGAGCGAACGACCATGAGCGAACGAATCCGCACCGTGGAAACTCTTGTGCCCATTCACCCAAAGAAGGTGAAGGCCGCATCCCGCGACAACCTGATCCACACCCGCAGCTTCACCGGCCTCTACCGCACCTTGCGCATGAGCGGCGGCGCGTTGTTGTTCCTGGCCTGTTTGCGATCACCGTGTTTGCCGGCCGTGTGTGGTGTGGCTACACCTGCCCGCAAAGCGTGTTCACCTGGCTGTTCATATGGTGCGAAAAAATCACCGAAGGCGAGCGCAACCAACGCATCAAGCTGCACGCCGCACCCTGGAGCCTTGACAAGCTGGCACGGCGTTCGGCCAAGCACACGCTGTGGCTGGGCATCAGCGTGCTGACTGGGCTTGATCGAAAACATCTACAGCCTCAAGGTCATCAACAAGACTCAGCAGCACCAGAATTATCGCCTGGAGCTGGTGGACGCCGAGGGATTCCAGTTGCAGGGTAAGACCCGGATCAGCCTGGCGCCGGGGGAAATCGTGGATTTACAGCGCTGCCGACAGCCGTTTTGTCGCACCACTGAACCGCTGATAATCCCTTGAATGTATAGAGTTCCAATGTAGAAAGATCCAATGTGGGAGGGGGCTTGCCCCCGATTGCGGTGTATCAGTCACCGAATAACCAACTGAGCCACCGCCATCGGGGGCAAGCCCCCTCCCACATTTGCCCAACGCACACACCGTTCAAGGCCCCCATGAAACGCTACGAAAAATTCGCCGATGACATCGCAGAACTGATCCGCTCCGGCGTCCTCGGCCCCGGCCAGCGCGTGCCGTCGGTGCGTTACGCCAGCCAGACCTACGGCGTCAGCCCGTCGACGGTCTTCCAGGCCTACTACCTGCTGGAGCGGCGCGGCCTGATCCGCGCGCGGCCGCGCTCCGGCTACTTCGTCAATACCCACGCGCCCAGCCCGTTTTCCGAGCCGGTGGTGAGCGAGCAGGTGCACGAGTCCACCGAAGTCGATGTGAGTGAGCTGGTGTTTTCGGTGCTCGATTCGATCAAGGACCCCAACACCGTGCCCTTCGGCTCGGCCTTCCCCAGCCCCATGCTGTTCCCGCTGCCGCGCCTGGCCCGCTCCCTGGCCAGTGCCAGCCGCGCAATGGACCCGCGCCTGGTGGTCACCGACATGTCCCCCGGCAACCCGCAACTGCGCCGTCAGATTGCGCTGCGCTACATGGTCGGCGGCCTGATGCTGCCCATGGAAGAACTGCTGATCACCAATGGCGCCCTCGAAGCGCTGAACCTGTGCCTGCAAGCGGTGACCGAGCCCGGCGACCTGGTAGCAATCGAAGCCCCGGCGTTTTATGCCTGCCTGCAAGTGCTCGAGCGCTTGAAACTCAAGGCCGTGGAAATCCCCGTGCACCCGCGCGACGGCATCGACCTCAACGCCCTGGCGCAAAGCCTTTCGCGTTACCCGATCAAGGCCTGCTGGACCATGACCAGCTTCCAGAACCCGATGGGCGCGACGGTGCCGGAAGAAAAAAAACAGGCGCTGGTAGCGCTGCTGCGCAGCCATCAGGTACCACTGATCGAAGACGATGTGTATGCCGAGTTGTATTACGGGCAACACGCGCCGAAACCGGCCAAGGCCTTCGACACCGAGGGGTTGGTGATGCACTGCGGCTCCTTTGCCAAGAGCCTGGCGCCAGGGTACCGCGTAGGCTGGGTGGCGGCCGGCCGCTTCGCGCAGAAGGTCGAGCGCCTGAAACTGATGACATCGCTGTGCCCGTCGATGCCGGCCCAGGCCGCGATTGCCGACTACCTGCAACACGGCGGCTACGACCGGCACCTGCGCAAACTGCGCTATGCCCTGGAAGAACAGCAAAGCGCGATGCTTGCCGCCATCGCCCGTTACTTCCCGGCGCAGACCCGCGTCAGCCAACCGGCCGGCGGGTATTTCCTGTGGCTGGAACTGCCGGAGCAAACCGATTCATTGAAGCTGTTCCAGATGGCCCTGGCGCAAGGCATCAGCATCGCACCGGGCCCGATCTTTTCGGCGACCCGGCGCTTTCGCAACTGCATCCGCTTGAACTACGGCAGCCCGTGGACCGACGTGTCGGAGAAGGCGATGGAGACGCTGGGGCGGATCGTGCGCTCGTTTTGAGGGTCAGCAAGTCGTCGCCGCGAGCATCGCCGTCATGCGTCTGGCGCCGGCGCTTCCCGTGCGCGCTGGATATCGGCCATGAACCCGTCGGCCGGCAGTGGATGGCCCAGCAGATAGCCTTGCAGCGAGTTACAGCCCAGGCGGGTCAGGAAGCGCTGCTGCGCCTCGGTCTCCACGCCTTCGGCGACGATCCGCAAACCCAGGACCTGGCCCAGCGCAACGATGGCTGAGACGATGGCGGCGTCGTCGCTGTCATGCTCCAGGTCGCGCACGAAACCCCGGTCGATCTTCAGTTCATTGGCCGGCAGGCGCTTGAGGTACATCAGGCTGGAATAGCCGGTGCCGAAGTCATCGATGGACAGGTCGACGCCCATGTCCGAGAGCTGCTGCAATACGGTCATGCTCGCGTCGGCATCGCTCATGGCGGTGGTTTCGGTGATCTCCAGGGTCAGGCGGTTGGCCGGCAGTTGGTGCCGTTCCAGGGCGGCTGCCACGCTGGCGACCAGCCCGGGGTGGCAGAACTGCAGCGCCGACAGGTTCACCGCAATGCGCCAACTTTCATAACCCTGGGCGTACCACAGGCTCATCTGGCGACAGGCTTCATTGAGTACCCACTCGCCGATGGGAATGATCAGCCCGGTTTTTTCCGCCAGCTCAATGAACGTGGCCGGCAGCAACACGCCGTGCTGTGGATGCTGCCAGCGCAGCAGCGCCTCTGCCCCCACCGCAACCCCGCTGAGCGCGTCGAACTTGGGCTGGTAGTGCAAACGAAATTGCGCGTTGTCGAGGGCGTTGCGCAGGTCCTGCAATAACTGCAGCTGTTTACGCGCGTTGGTGTTCATCGACACATCGAAGAACCGGTAGCCGTTCTTGCCCATGCCTTTGGCGTGGTACATCGCCGCATCGGCATTCATCAACAGCTCCTGGGGGTTGGTACCGTTGCCCGGAAACAGGGCGATGCCGATGCTGGCGGAGATTTTCAGCTCGTGTTCGGCGACCGTGAAGGCGCGGTTGACCAGGCTGACCTGGCGTTCGGCCAGGCCCATGGCATCGTCCGGCTGGGTCAGGTGCACCATTAATACAAACTCGTCACCGCCGATGCGCGCCAACGTGTCCTGGCTGCGCAGATCCTCGCGCAGGCGCAGGCCGACTTCGCGCAGCAACTGATCGCCCATGTGGTGACCAAAGGCATCGTTGACCGGCTTGAAGCCATCCAGGTCGATAAACATCAGCGCAAAGCAACCGCCCTGCTCCTTCACCGCCTGGATACCTTGTTGAATCCGATCCGACAGCAGCGTGCGATTGGGCAGGCCGGTGAGCATGTCGTGCAGGGCCAGGTGGGTCAGTTCCTGGTTGGCCAGGGTCAGGGAGTCGGCCAGTACGGCGGTGCGCGCTTGCAGCCGCGCGTCGAGCAGCGAGGTCAACAGGGCGATGACCAGCACCGCCAATGAGGTCACCAGCACCAGGTTATCCAGGCCGTTGCCGCTCAAGCCGGTCTGTGCGGCGGCGCAGAAGCTGTCGTCGGCAAAACGCGCGGCGGCCATGCCGGTGTAATGCATACCGACGATGGCCACGCCCATCACCACCGCCGCGCCGCCGCGCGCCAGGCGAACGTAGGGCGTATTGCGGCGCAGGTTGAAGGCGATCCACAGCGCCGCGCCGGACGCCACCACGGCGATCAACAGCGAGGCGCCGAACAACGCCGGATCGTAATCGATGCCCGGCGTCATGCGCATCGCGGCCATGCCGGTGTAGTGCATGCTGGCGATGCCTGCGCCCATGACCAACGCGCCGAATGCCAGTTGCCAGGCCGGCAGGCGTGGCTGGCTGACCAGCCATAAGGCAAAACCGCTGGATAACACGGCAATCAGCAATGACAGCGCGGTAATATCCAGGTCGAAGCCCATTTCGAACGGCAGGCGCAGGGCCAGCATGCCGATAAAGTGCATCGACCACACCCCGACGCCCATCGCGACGGCACCGCCGGTGATCCATAGATAAACCGTACGTCCCTTGGCGGTCGCGATCCGCCCCGCCAGGTCCAGCGCGGTATAGGACGCCAGGATGGCGACGCACAGGGACATCACGACAAGGGAGATGGTGTAGCTACCGGTCAGCATGGGGTATCTCGCGGTTTGACAGCCCGGGCCGGGTGGCAAAGCGGCGGATTGTAGCGAGAATATTTCAGGGCTGGCGATTAATTGCTTACAGACGGCGGGCTGATTTTTCTGACGTCAAATTGGTGGCTTTGCCAGGTGCTGGGCGACGCTCGATTCATCCGTCAGCGCGCAGGTTTTCACGGCGTCACTGACGCTTGCGGCTGCCGCCATGAGAAAAAATCTGCCGATGGGTGAATTATTTCGTGTCCGCTTGTATCTGAAGTGACAGAGCGGTGCCATCGCAGCGATGGCACCTCCCGTTCAGCTTCTAGAGTGGCCCGCATGAAATTACGTAAGAAACGCGTCAGTCCGATCGGATTGAACGACATCACCATCGTCGACGACAACAAGATGCGCAAGGCGATCACCGCCGCCGCATTGGGCAACGCCATGGAATGGTTCGACTTTGGCGTCTATGGTTTTGTCGCCTATGTGCTGGGCAAGGTGTTCTTCCCGGACGCGTCCCCCAGCGTACAGATGATCGCTGCACTGGCCACTTTCTCCGTGCCCTTCCTGATCCGTCCACTGGGCGGTCTGTTCTTCGGCGCCCTGGGTGACAAATACGGGCGACAGAAGGTCCTTGCCGCCACCATCGTGATCATGTCCCTGAGCACCTTCGCCATCGGCCTGATTCCCGGCTACGCGTCCATTGGTATCTGGGCGCCGATCCTGTTGCTGCTGTGCAAAATGGCCCAGGGCTTCTCGGTGGGCGGCGAATACACCGGCGCGTCGATTTTCGTCGCCGAATACGCCCCGGACCGCAAACGCGGCTTCCTGGGCAGTTGGTTGGACTTCGGCTCGATTGCCGGCTTCGTGCTGGGCGCGGGCGTGGTGGTGTTGATTTCCACAGTGCTCGGTGAAGCCGAATTCGAGGCCTGGGGCTGGCGCCTGCCGTTCTTCCTGGCGCTGCCGCTGGGCATCATCGGCCTGTACCTGCGTCACGCTCTGGAAGAGACCCCGGCGTTCCAGCAACATGTCGACAAGCTCGAACAGGGTGACCGCGAGGGCCTCAGCCATGGCCCCAAGGTGTCGTTCAAAGAGATCGCCACCAAGCACTGGCGCAGCCTGCTGACCTGCATCGGTATCGTCGCGGCCACCAACGTGACCTACTACATGCTGCTCACGTACATGCCCAGCTACCTGTCGCACAACCTGCATTACGCCGAAAACAGCGGCGTGTTGATCATCATTGCGATCATGGTCGGCATGCTGTTCGTACAACCGTTCATCGGTTTTGTCAGCGACAAGATCGGCCGCAAACCCTTCATCATCGCCGGCAGCATCGGCCTGCTGTGCCTGTCGATTCCGGCGTTCATGCTGATTACCAGCGGCAAGACCGGGCTGATCTTCAGCGGCCTGCTGATCCTGGCGATCGTGCTGAACTTCTTTATCGGCGTAATGGCCTCCACGCTGCCAGCTATGTTTCCTACACATCTGCGCTACAGTGCATTGGCCAGTGCGTTCAACGTCTCGGTACTGATTGCCGGCGTCACGCCCACTGCGGTGGCGTGGCTGGTGGAAAGCACCAACGACCTGTACATGCCGGCTTATTACTTGATGGTATTCGCCGTGGTAGGCCTGGTTACCGGCCTGACCATGAAGGAAACCGCCAATAAACCCCTGCGCGGCGCGGCCCCGGCGGCGTCGGATATGGAAGAGGCCAAGGAATTGCTGCAAGAGCATCATGATAATATCGAGCAGAAGATCGAGGACATCGATGCCGAAATTGCAGCCCTCCAGGCCAAGCGGGAAAACCTGGTGCAGCAGCACCCACGGATTAATTAAGACCTGACTGTGCGTGGTCGCGGCCTGCGGCCACGCACATTGGAGTGATCACATGGTTCCAAGCGTCACCTATGCACAATCGCTCCTGAGCGCCGACGAACGCGCGGCCATCGCCGAAATCGAAGCGAGCACCAATATTCTCAAGCTGGTCACCCGCCTGACCGGTATGCGCTTTGCCGGCATCGCCAAATTCACCGACCTGGAGTGGGTGGTGTGCTCGGCCTATGACCCTCTGCAGATGGGCATCCACGTCGACGACGTACTCGACCTGGAAACCACCCTGTGCAGTGAATTCTGCATCAATCCCCAAACCCTGTTCGTGCCGCAGATCAGCGTCGACGGACGCTTTGCGTCGCGCCCGGTGGTCAAGAAATACGCCATCGAAAGCTATGCCGGCGCGCCGATTTTCCTGCCCGACGGGCGCCTGTTCGGTGCGCTGTGCGCGCTCGATTCACGTGCCATGCTGTTCGACGATCCCAACCTGCCGGAAACCCTGAGCCTGTTCGCCCGACTGATCGGCTGCATCTTCTACGCTAACCTGGCCCCGGCCGATCAGTGATCGCCGCCCTGCCCATCCAGCATCGCTCGCTGCATCCTCGTGTTGCCAACAGCGCTACTTGAAGAAATGACTCGGCGTCTTGCCAAACTGTTTCTTGAACATGCTGGTAAAGGCGCTCGGGCTGTCATAGCCCAGCTCCAGGGCCACATTGATAATCTTCTCGCCCACCGCGATGCGCTCCAGCGCCAACAGCAAGCGTGCCTGTTGGCGCCACTGGCCGAAGGTCATGCCGGTTTCGCGACGGAACAGGCGCTGGATGGTGGTTTGATCCAGGTCCAAACGCGCGCTCCAGTCAGCGACCGTGGACGCATCACTTGGGTCTTGCTGCAAGGTCAGGCAAATGCGGTTGATACGCGGGTCGGCGGGCTGCGGCAGGGATAAGGGCAGCGCGGGCAGGATCGCCAGCTCATCGAGCATCAGGCGCATGATCCTGGCGTCGCGCGAGTTCTCGGCATAGGGCGGTTTCAAGCTGACCGAGGCCTTGATCAATTCACCCAGCAACGGCGACACCGTCACCGCCTTCGGCTCGGTCGGCAGGTTGGGAAAGCTGTCCGGGCGCACGAAGACGCTGCGCATTTTCAACGTGCCCACGCAGCGCAGCGCATGCACATGTCCGCAGGGTATCCAGAAGCCACGGTTGGGGGGCACCGTCCACTGGTTCAGCGCCGAATGCACCACCATCACGCCCTCAATGGCGTAGAGCAGCTGATGCTTGTTATGACTGTGTTCGGGAATCACCCAGTTTTGCGGATAATCAGTGGCCGAGCTGATGACGGCCCAATCGCCTTCATCGATCTCCTGAAGGAATTTGTCGAGGGATTTAATGATTTCGCCCTTTTTGCGAGGTTTTCTGCCCGAATTTCGCGAGACAGGCATTTTTGCCGACTCTAGCATAGCGCCCGAAACAATTAGAAATGGGCCGTCGGCTCACGTACTGTCTGCCCTTGTTAGCTGCCTTGTATGGAATGCCTGAATGTCGACCCTCACTGCGACACCCGCCGCTGCAACCACCACGCCCCAGATAAGCCCGCTGGTCATGCGCGTGCTCGGCGCCTGTGCCCTGGCGCACCTGATCAATGACTTGATCCAGGCCGTGCTGCCGTCGATCTACCCGATGCTCAAGGCCAACTATGGCCTGACGTTTACCCAGGTCGGCCTGATCACCCTGACCTTCCAACTGACCGCTTCCCTGCTGCAACCGTGGATCGGCTACCACACCGACCGTCACCCCAAGCCCTGGCTGTTGCCGGCGGGCATGGTCTGCACCTTGATCGGCATCCTGATGCTGGCATTCGTCGGCAGCTTCCCCGCGATCCTGCTGGCAGCGGCGCTGGTGGGGGTCGGCTCGTCGACGTTTCATCCGGAAACGTCCCGCGTGGCACGCCTGGCCTCCGGCGGCCGCTACGGTTTGGCGCAATCGACCTTCCAGGTCGGCGGCAACACCGGCAGCGCCTTCGGCCCGTTGCTGGCGGCGGCCATCATCATTCCCTACGGCCAGTCCCATATCGCCTGGTTCGGCCTGTTCGCGGTGTTCGCAATCGGGGTGCTGTACGGCTTGAGCCGCTGGTACCGCCACCACCTCAACCTGTTCAAGCTCAAGCAAGGCGGCCAGGCGACCCACGGCTTGTCCAAAGGCCGCGTGACCTTTGCCCTGGTGGTACTGGCGCTGCTGGTGTTCTCCAAATACTGGTACATGACCAGCCTGACCAGCTACTTCACGTTCTACCTGATCGAAAAATTCCAGCTGTCGGTCGCCAGCTCCCAGATGTACCTGTTCCTGTTCCTCGGCGCGGTGGCCGTGGGCACCTTCGCCGGCGGACCGATCGGCGACCGGATCGGGCGCAAGAAAGTCATCTGGTTCTCGATTCTCGGCGCCGCGCCGTTCACCCTCGCCCTGCCCTACGTCGACCTGTTCTGGACCGCCGTACTCAGCGTGGTCATCGGCTTTATCATCGCCTCGGCGTTCTCGGCCATCGTGGTGTTCGCCCAGGAACTGGTGCCGGGCAATGTCGGCATGATCGCCGGGATATTCTTCGGCCTGATGTTCGGTTTCAGCGGGATTGGCGCAGCATTGCTGGGCTTGCTCGCGGATCACCATGGCATCGAATACGTCTACAAAATCTGCTCGTTCCTGCCGCTGGCGGGCATCCTGACGATCTTTTTGCCTTCGACCAAAGGCGTCTGATCAATAGGGGCGGGCCAACCCGCCCCCCTCTGCGTCCCGTTCTAGAAGTCGTAATTGACCGTTACACTCCTCCCCGTCTTCACCGACTCCAACGCGCAATCCGCCAGATGCAATGCATACAGCCCATCACGCACGCTGGTGGGCAACTCACAGTCGTTGTTCAGTGCGTCGATAAACTGCGTCAGTTCATTGCGATAGGCATCCGCATAGCGCTCAAGGAAAAAGTGCTGCAGTGGCTCCAGCGCCTCGGTGTGTTCGGTGCTCCAATGGCGAAGCGTGCTTGCGCGATGATTGTCGGTGAGCAGCACGCCGTGGGCACCTGATATCTCCACGCGTTGGTCATAGCCGTACACCGCCTGACGGCAACAGTTAATATGGCATTGCTTGCCCGAGGCGGTGCGCAGCAACACCATCACGCTGTCGTAATCGTCGATCTGCTCCAGGCTGGGGTCCACCAGGCGGCTGGCGAAGGCGCTGACCTGCACCGGCTCCTCGCCGAGTAAATGCCGGGCGGTGTCAAAGTCATGGATGGTCATGTCGCGCAGAATGCCGCCGGAATGCTTCAGGTAGTCACGCGACGCCAGGCCGGGATCGCGGCTGGTAATAATCACCTGACGCACCGCTCCGATCCGCCCGGCATCCAGGGCCTCGCGCAGGCGCAGCATGTCGGGATCGAAGCGCCGATTGAAACCGAGCATGACCTTGCCGCCCCGGCGTTCAACCGTTTGCGCGGCGCTG
Source organism: Pseudomonas sp. 31 R 17 (assembly GCF_900004915.1). Taxonomy (NCBI): domain Bacteria; kingdom Pseudomonadati; phylum Pseudomonadota; class Gammaproteobacteria; order Pseudomonadales; family Pseudomonadaceae; genus Pseudomonas; species Pseudomonas sp. 31 R 17. Next base: position 150,475 of record NZ_CVTN01000061.1, on the reverse strand, counting down.
CGGGCCTTAGCGATGTCGAGGTCGATGGGTTTTTCGCAGAGAACCGCCTTGCCTTCGGCGACCGCCGCCAGCAACAGATCGATATGGGTATCGGTGGGAGTACCAATCACTACGGCGTCGATGTCTGTACGAGTCAGTACGGCGGCGCAGTCGTACGCCGCCTCGCAACCCAGTTGCGCGCTGAGTGCGTCGACCCCTTCGCGCCAGGGATCGGCCACCAGCACCAGGGTGGCGTTGGGATGGCCGGCGACATTGGCCGCGTGGATCCTGGCGATGCGCCCGGCACCTAAAACAGCGATACGTAGCATGGTCGAACTCCTGATGTTGTTGTGGGACTTCTCAGTCCGGCAGGTTGAACGGTGTCACGATCTGCACCTGAGAAGGCGCAATCGGCCCGGTCTTCCAGAGCCGGTGGTATTGGAGGATGTGCAGGAACACATGCCGCGCATCGATCTGCAGGTTGTGGTCGATGATCGCGGCGACTTTTTCCTCGAGCAGCAACTGGCGGTTCTCCTCGTCCAAGTCATGGCCGATAAACACTTCCAATGGGCGGCCGAGCTCAGCGAACGCATCGACGATCGCACGATTGCCGCCACCGACGCTGTAGACCGCCTTGAGCTCGGGATACTGGTGCAGCGCATGGGTGACGCGTTCGAAGGTGCGTTCATACACGCCATAGCCGCCGCTGATATCCAGCACCCTCAGGTGCGCGGCACGCCCGCGCAGCCAGGCGCGAAACCCCATCTCACGTTCTTCTTCGCCACGGAACAACTCGCTGCCGATCACCACCGCCACTTCCTGGGGCTGCGCCGGCAGCCAGCGCGACATCAGGTACGCGGCAGTCTGGCCGGCTGTGCGGTTATCCATGCCCACATAGCCAACGCGCTCGCTTTGCGGCAGATCCGTGACCAGGGTCACCACCGGAATGCCTGCAGCAATCAGTTGCTTGACTGCCTGGTTTACCGCCGGTTCATCGGCTGCCTTGAGCACGACCCCTTGGCTACCGGTGCCGAGGCAGCGCAGCAGTTGATCGTGCATGGCCTGGGGCTCGATCTCTTCGAAAAGGTGAAAACGGGGCGCGATGCGAAACGGCGCCAAGCTGGCCAATTGAGCGGTGACTGCTGCCTGCACCGCCGCGCTGAACCGCTGCGGAGTGTGCATGATCACGTCGACATGGAAGGTACGCCCCACCGCCAGGCCGTTCTTTTCCTGGGACTCCAACTCCGCCAGCGCTTGTTCGATGCGCCGGGTGGTTTGCGCATGCACGCTGCCGCGTTGGTGCAACACACGATCAACCGTGGCCTTGCTGACCCCGGCCTGGGTCGCCAGTTGCTTGATGGAGAAATGTTTGGCGCGTTCAAGCATACAGATTCCATGAGGTTTTTTTGAGGTTATTTTTAGGCATTACTGAGGTAATGCAATGCTAGTCTCAGTTTTGTCCGACGTCGAGCCGTGCAATGAACAACAACAAAACATCAGGAGTTTCCAATGCCCCACACCGATCTCGCCACCTCATTCAGCGGTCAGTTTTTTGTCGTCACCGGCAGCACTCAAGGCCTCGGTGCGGCGGTGGCCCACACCCTGGCACGCCGGGGGGCAGCCGGGTTGATCATCTGCGGGCGCCGTCGCTCCCAGGGCGAAGAACAGGTGCAGCAATTGGCGCAGCTCGATTGTCAGGCCTATTTTGTCGAAGCGGACCTGGAAAACGTCGAGGATTGCCGCGCGGTCATCGATGCGGCGCGCACGCATTTCGGCACCTTGCATGGGCTGGTCAACTGCGCCGGGATGTCAGACCGCGGCACCATTCTCGACACGTCGCCGCAACTGTTTGAGCGCCTGTTTGCAGTGAATGTGCGCGCACCGTTCTTTCTGATGCAGGAAGCGTTGAAATTGATGATCAGCCAGGGCGTGGAAGGCGCCGTGGTGAATATCCAGAGCGTCACCGGGCATGGCGGCCAATCGTTCCTGAGTGCCTATGCCGCGTCCAAGGGTGCATTGGCGATCTTGACCAAGAACGTCGCGTTCAGCGCCTTACGCAATCGCATTCGCGTGAATGGTTTGAACATCGGCTGGATGGATACGCCTCACGAAGATCAAATCCAGCGCCAGTACCACGGCGCACAGGAGGGTTGGTTGGCACAGGCGGAAGCCGCGCAACCGTTTGGACGGCTGCTCAAGCCGGAGGAAGTGGCACAAAGCGTGGCGTTTTTGCTGTCCTGCGAGTCGGGAATGATGACCGGTGCGGTGATCGACCTGGAGCAAGGCGTGGTCGGTTGCACCGACAGCAGCACTCCACAACCGCATCAGGCCTTGAGCCTGCCGGGAGGTGCGTGATGCCTGCCTTTGTGCGCGGCGACGCCGTAAGCCTGGCGGATTTCAGCCGGATTTGCACGCAGCGGGCCAGTGCCGATGAGTATCCGCTGTGCACTGAAGTCTTGCGCAATGTGCCCATCTATCAAGCCCGGACCTTGCGCAACAGCGACCGCCTCAGCGTGATGAATGAACTGCACCGGGTGTTCCTCGATGGTCCTGGGGTGATGGTGGTACGCGGGGGCTACGAGGATCTGGACGTGGTGGATCGCCATAGCCAGGTATTTGCGACGATCTTCGCCAACGAGGCCGCCCAAGGCGTCGCGGCGGATCACTTCGCCAAGGCCGGCAGCAATGGGCGTATCTGGAATGTGTTGCAGAAAGCCGCGCTGCAGTCTCCCGAATCGTTTGTCGAGTATTACGCCAACCCATTGCTGGGATTGATTGCCGAGTCTTGGTTGGGTCCGGGCTTTCAGGTCACCGCCCAGGTTAACGTAGTGCACCCAGGCGGCCAGGCGCAGCAGCCGCATCGCGATTACCATCTGGGTTTTCAGACCGACGCTGAGGTCGAGCGATTTCCACTGCCGTTGCATGTACTGTCCCAATACCTGACCCTGCAAGGCGCCGTCGCCCATTCGGACATGCCGCTGGAAACCGGCCCTACACAGTTACTGCCGTTCTCCCAGCAATATGCATTGGGTTACCTGGCCTGGCGCCGCACTGATTTTATCGATTATTTCCAACAGCATGCCGTGCAGTTGCCGCTGAACAAAGGCGACCTGTTGTTCTTTAACCCGGCGCTGTTTCATGCCGCCGGCACCAACCGTACGCCAGACCGTCAGCGCATGGCCAATCTGTTGCAGATTTCCTCGGCGTTCGGCAAGCCGATGGAAGCCACCGATCGCGAGCGCATGATGCTGGCGATCTACCCGGTGCTGCTGGCCAATCCAGCCCTGGATGCTCAGGCTGTGATCGCCTGTACCGCCGACGGCTACTCCTTTCCCACCAACCTTGACACCGACCCACCCTTGCTAGGTCTGGCCCCGCAAACAGGGCAACAGTTGATGCTGCAAGCCTTGGACGAACGATGGCAATACTCGGATTTCGCCGCCGCCGTGTCACGCATGCGGGACAAGCGCCAGGCATGAATCGCTTTAACAACAACAAAAAAAGTGGAGCAACATCATGAGAAAACGACTCCTGACGGCACTCTTTACTCTTGTCGTTACGCCTTGGGCCTTGGCCGATGTGCGTATCGGCGTGAGCATCGCCCAGGTCGACGACGTATTCCTGGCACAGATGCGCGACTACATGGCGGCCCACGCCAAGGAGCTTTCCGGCGTAACCCTGCAATTTGAAGACGCCCAGGGCGACGTGGTGCGCCAGCTCAATCAGGTGCAGAACTTCACCGCCCAAGGCATGGACGCAATTATTGTCAACGCGGTGGACACGGCGGCCACGCAAAAAATCACGCTCAACGCCCAGCAGGCCAAGACTCCTCTGGTGTACGTCAACCGCCGCCCCGAGTTCAAGGAGGTGCCGCCGGGAGTGGGCTATGTCGGCTCGGATGAAATCAAGGCCGGGGAAATCCAGATGCGCTATCTGGCGGAAAAAATGGGCGGCAAAGGCAACTTGGCGATCATGCTCGGGCTACTGTCCAACAACGCCACCTACAATCGCACACTGGGCGTGAAGGCCGTGCTCAAGGATTACCCCGATATCAAGATCGTTGAGGAGCAAAGCGCTGAGTGGCAACGCAGCAAGGCGATCGACCTGATGAATAACTGGATTGTATCCGGGCGCAAGATTGACGCGGTGGCCGCCAATGCCGATGAGATGGCCATCGGCGCGGCCATGGCGATCAGCCAGGCGGGCATGCGGCCGGGCAAGGACATTCTGGTAGCGGGCAGCGACGGCGGTGCGGCAGGGCTGGAGGCAGTGAAAAAAGGCCAGCTGCTGGTCACGGTGTATCAGGACAACAAGGGCCAGGCAGTGGGTTCCATCGACCTGGCGCTGAAGATGGTCAAACATGAGCCGTACACGGCTGAACTGACGATTCCTTATCAGCAGATCACCAAGGACAACTACCAGGCGTTTCTCAACCCTTGATGATGCCACCCACCGTGGCGAGTGAGCAGGCTCGCTCGCCACGGGAGCATGGGTCAACCCTGGTTCGATGGGCTACGGGAGAACCCATTGACGACGATATACAATAACGGCCCCACCGACACGAAGACCGCCGTCAACAGGAAATAGGGGATCAACGACGCCACGGAGCGCCCTCGCCCGCGCGCGTCCCGGTACATCCACACACACGCCAGGATCGCCATCAGGTACAGGTCGATCACCACCTGCGCGGTGTCCGGCCGCGACATCAGTTCCTGGCCGAACGCAATGAGCGATTGCTCGGCCGTCAGCATCGTCGCCACGGTATACAACGAAAAGCCGAGCAAAGCGGCCAGGGCGATGTAGGGTTTAGGCATGTTCTCCTCCTTGGAGTGCAATGTGGATGATCAGGCCGCTTACCTTAGCAGTAAGCTGGCACTGGTAAATATCTGTACGTAGACTGCCGTCATACCCTCACTTGAAGACGGCGAAAAAACGTAATGCAAGTTACCGAAGTCTCCATTGCCCAATTGCGCGCTGCGCTTGAATCCGGCCACACCACTGCCGTTGAACTGGTGCGCGCCTACCTGGCGCGGATCGAAGCCTATGACGGCCCGCAGACCGCTACCGCGCTGAATGCTGTGGTGGTGCGCAATCCCGACGCCTTGAAGGAAGCCCAAGCGTCCGATGCACGCCGGGCGCAAGGCCAGACCCTGGGGCCGCTGGATGGCATTCCCTATACCGCCAAGGACAGTTACCTGGTCAAGGGCCTCACCGCCGCGTCCGGCAGCCCGGCGTTTGCCAGGCTGGTCGCCCAACGCGATGCGTTCACCATCGAGCGCCTGCGCGCCGGCGGCGCCATCTGCCTGGGCAAGACCAATATGCCGCCCATGGCCAACGGCGGCATGCAGCGCGGTGTCTATGGCCGTGCCGAGAGCCCGTACAACGAAGCCTACCTCACTGCACCGTTCGCCTCGGGCTCGTCCAATGGCGCCGGCACGGCGACGGCGGCAAGCTTCGCCGCGTTTGGCCTGGCTGAAGAAACCTGGTCGAGCGGTCGCGGCCCGGCCTCCAACAACGGCTTGTGTGCGTATACGCCTTCGCGCGGGGTGATTTCGGTGCGCGGCAACTGGCCGCTGACCCCGACCATGGACGTGGTGGTGCCCTATGCGCGCACCATGGCGGACCTGCTGGAAGTGCTCGACGTGGTGGTCGCCGATGACCCGGAAACCCGTGGCGACCTGTGGCGCCTGCAACCCTGGGTGCCGATTCCCAGCGTCAGCTCGGTACGTCCGGCGTCTTATGCCGAACTCGCAGAAGGCAAAACGGCCCTCGCAGGCAAACGCTTCGGTGTGCCGCGCATGTACATCAACGCCGACCCCGAGGCCGGCACCAGCGAAAAACCGGGGATCGGCGGGCCGACCGGGCAGAAAATCCACACCCGCGCCTCGGTGATCGAGCTGTGGCAGGCCGCGCGCCAGGCTCTGGAAGCCGCCGGCGCGGAAGTCATCGAGGTGGATTTCCCCTTGGTGTCCAATTGCGAAGGCGACCGCCCCGGCGCGCCGACAGTGTTCACCCGTGGCCTGGTGTCCAGGCAGTTTCTGCACGATGAGTTGTGGGAACTGTCGGCCTGGGCCTTTGATGATTTCCTGCGCGCCAACGGCGACCCGGCCTTGAACCGCCTGGCGGATGTCGATGGCCCGAAAATCTTCCCCCACGACCCCGGCACCCTGCCCAACCGCGAAGACGACCTGGCCGCCGGCATGGACGAATACGTGCGCATGGCCCAGCGCGGCATCACGCCGTGGAACGAGATCGACACATTGCCTGACGGCTTGCGCGGTCTTGAGCAAACCCGTCGCCTGGACCTGGAGGACTGGATGGACACCCTGCGCCTCGACGCGGTGCTTTTCCCGACTGTGGCGGATGTCGGCCCGGCCGACGCCGATGTCAACGAAGCCTCGGCCGATATCGCCTGGAGCAATGGCGTGTGGGTGGCCAATGGCAACCTTGCCATTCGCCACCTCGGCGTGCCTACGGTCACCGTCCCGATGGGGGTGATGGCGGACATTGGCATGCCGGTCGGGCTGACGTTTGCCGGGCGGGCCTATGATGATTCGGCGCTGTTGCGCTTTGCCGCCGGGTTTGAAGCCACTGGCAGCAAACGCGTAATTCCGCCGCGGACACCGCCGCTGTAGGCCGATTAGTTGTCGTGTTCCGAGGTTCAAATGTGGGAGGGGGCTTGCCCCCGATGACGACCTCTGGGCTGGCCAGTATCCTGGATCAGACCGAGTACATATCCGTTATTTAGGTCACGGCCACTTAGGGTTCCGCTTTTACAGCGGCTCACTTTTGAAAAGCGCAAAAGTAAGCAAAACGCTCTTGCCCCACCACTCGGCACCTCGCTTAGGCTCGGTGTGCCCTCACTACGGCCAGCGTGGTTTAACGGGGCGCCTGAGATCAAGATCAAAAGCGGCTCGCTGCGCATCGTGGTTACGGGTGGGGGCGGCTGCTTTGTGTAGGAGCGAGCTTGCTCGCGAAAAACGCACAGGCGCCGCGTTGATTCAGGAAGCACGCGGTATCGTTGACGTTTTTCGCGAGCAAGCTCGCTCCTACAGACAGCGGTGTACGATTTTGCTGTATTCACCTCAAGCAGTGCGACGCTGCCACTCGTCCACCACATCGCCCAGTGTCTTGGGCGCGCCGTTGCGTATCCAGGCCATGAATGGACGGTTGAACTTGAACGCCGGGCCGCAGTGTTCAAGCATGAAGCGGCGCACGTTCTGGGTATTCCTGTAGCTCGGGGTTACGGGTGTGGCGCGGGTGATGACGCCACTGTGCCAGTCAAATTCCATTTTATGCCTCGCGGATGGGGATGCCGGTCACCAACATAACCTCAAAGGAGGTCGGATCTGAGCGAAATTTCACTTTCCTTCTCCCTTGCAATTAATGCATGGTTGTACGACGACAGACCTCATCGTCTCTACGCCCACAAAAATAAGGAAACACCCATGCCCAACGTCAAAGTGCTGATCGCTTTTCTGTGCCTGTTCTCCAGCTACGTCATAGCCGCGCCGGCACCTGCCGAGAAGGAGGTGGCCCAGGCAGTCGATCAACTGACCCAGGCCATGTTGCACCTGGATCTCAAGCAACTTCACGCGTTGACCTCGGACACCCTCACCTACGGTCATTCCAGCGGCAAAGTGCAGAACAAGGCGCAGTTCATCGCTGATCTGGAAACCCACACCAGCGCGTTCAAGACCCTGGAAATGCAAAACCAGACCATCACCCTGAACGGCGACACTGCACTGGTGCGCAACCACTTTCATGCCCTGGCGGTGAACAGTGGTGTGGAAGTGCCGACCGATATCGACAATTTCCAGGTCTGGCAGAAGCAGCACGGCAAATGGCTGCTGATCGGTCGCCAGGCTTATAAATACTGACCAATGCCGGTGAGCCGTTCAGCCACGGCTCACCATTGCACCACCTTGCGCACGGTCATCAATGCCTGGCGTAACGCCATCATCGACACCGACCCCAGGGCCAGGCGCAGCGCATGGGGTACATGGGCGGAGACGGCAAAGGGTTCAGCGGTGGATACGCAGATGCCCTCGCGCTGCAAGCTCATGGCCACCTGGTCGGCGCGGGTGTCTTCGGTCAGCGGTAGCCACAGGAAATACGACGAAGGATGGCTGATGCAGGTCAACCCCGTGAGCACCTGCGCCGCCAGGCGTTGCCGTGCCTGGGCATCCTCGCGTTTTTGCGCCTCCAGCCGCGCGACGGTGCCATCTTCGATCCAGGCCACGGCGATCGCGCTCATCACTCCCGGTACGTTCCAGGTGGTTGCCATCAGGCTGCGCTCCAGGCGCTTGACCCACGCCAGGGGCGCCGCGACAAAACCCACGCGCAAGCCAGTGGCGACGCTCTTGGAAAACCCACCCACGTACACCGTGCGCTCAGGCGCCAGCGTCGCCAGCGGCGGCGGTGCGTGTTCGGCGAGAAACGCGTAGGCGGCGTCCTCGATGATCATCAGTTGATGCTGTCGGGCGATCGCCACCAGGCGCTCGCGCTGGGCCAGGCTCATCACCCAGCCCAGCGGGTTATGCATGGTCGGCATGCTGTAGACCGCGCGCACCGGGCGCTTGCGGCACAGGGCCTGCAAGTGATCCAGGTCCGGGCCGGTGGCGCCGGCCGGGATTGCGACGATTTCCAGGTGCAGGGTTTCGGCCAGCACTTTCAAACCCGAATAGGTCAACGCGTCGACGGCAATCACGTCGCCGGGTTTGAGCAGCGCCATCATCGTCACTGCCAGGCCATGCTGGGCCCCGCTGACGAGCAATACCTGCTCTGCCTGCGCTGCCAGCCCGCGATCCACCAGGTGCCGCGCGACCACCGCGCGCTCATGCAGGCGGCCGGCATGGGGTTGATAACGCAACAGCGCTTCAAGGTCGCCGGACAACGCCAGTTGGCGCAGGGCGTTGCGCAGCAAGTCCGCTTGGCCGGGCAATGACGGGTAGTTGAAATTCAGGTCGAGCATGCCGGTCGCCACAGGCATCTGCCCGCTGCCCTGCCCCGGCGGCAACGCTATCTCGCGCACAAAGGTGCCACGCCCGGTCTCCCCACTGACCAGTCCCATCGCCTCCAACTCGCTGTACACCCGGCTCGCCGTCGCCAGCGCCAGCCCATGGTCGGCGGCGAGTTGACGGTGGGTGGGCAGGCGTGTGCCGGGTGGCATCTTCCCAGAACGAATGGCCTCGGCGAACGTATCGACCAAGGATTTGTAGCGCGCACGCGGCATAGTCGCTGTATCCATGACAATTTTTTGATTGCTCCAATCTTCGTCCCTAGGATGGCGCCTACGCAACTTTCCTTTTTCGGACATCGCCATGCAACGCACCTCCCTGTTCGACAGCCTGGACACCCGCACCCAGGGCTGGATCAACGGTTTTATCGGCGTGGTGATTTTCAGCGGCTCATTGCCGGCCACGCGCCTGGCGGTGATGGAGTTCGACCCGGTGTTCCTGACCATGGTCCGCGCGACACTCGCGGCCATCCTGGGCATGTGCCTGCTGCGGTTGCTCAGGGAAAAACGCCCCACCCGCCAACAATGGGCGCCCTTGGCCATCGTCGCGCTCGGCGTGGTGATCGGGTTTCCGCTGCTGACCGCGCTCGCGCTGCAATACGTGACCTCGGCGCACTCGATTGTGTTTATCGGTCTGCTGCCACTGGCAACGGCCCTTTTCGCTGTACTGCGCGGCGGTGAGCGGCCAGGGCGGGTGTTCTGGTTGTTTTCGCTGCTGGGCAGTGCGCTGGTGGTGTGTTACGCCTTCGCCCAGGGCCTGAGCGCCGCGCCCGCCGGAGATGTGCTGATGCTGTTGGCGGTGCTGGTCTGCGGCCTGGGCTATGCCGAAGGCGCCACGCTGTCACGCAGCCTCGGCGGCTGGCAGGTGATTTGCTGGGCCCTGGTGGCGGCGCTGCCCATCGTCGCGCCGTTGAGCCTGCTGCTGGCACCCGCCTCGTTCACCGGCATCAGCCTGCCGGCCTGGCTGAGCCTGGGTTACGTAGCATTGTTCAGCATGTTGATCGGCTTTGTGTTCTGGTATCGCGGCCTGGCCCAGGCAGGCATCGCCGCGGTCGGCCAGTTGCAGCTGCTGCAACCGTTCTTCGGCCTGGCCCTGGCGGCGGGCCTGCTGCATGAGCAGGTGAGCCTGGGGATGCTGCTGGTCACGGTGGCGGTGATCGGTTGCGTGGCCGGAGCCAAAAGGTTCGCACGCTAGCGCGACGGCCCAAGGCCTGCTAAACAGAAGTGTCGTCCCCCGCCCTATTGCCAATCGAGGACTGCAACGATGACGCGTCTCACCGCCAAAGACTTTGCGCCCGAACTGCTGGAACTCTACGACGGCTACGCCCACGGCACGCTTAACCGCCGCGAATTTCTCGACCGCGCCGCACTGTTTACCCTGGGTGGCCTGACCGCCTCGGCCCTGCTCGCAGCCCTGAGCCCCAACTATGCGCTGGCCGAGCAGGTGAAATTCACCGATCCCGACATCGTCGCCGACTACATCACCTACCCGTCAGCCAAGGGTAACGGCACGGTGCGCGGCTATCTGGTGCGGCCGGCCAAGGCCGTCGGCAAGTTACCTGCGGTGGTGGTGGTGCATGAAAACCGTGGCCTGAACCCGTATATCGAAGACGTCGCGCGGCGCCTGGCCAAGGCCGGCTTTATCGCCCTGGCGCCGGATGGCCTGACCTCGGTGGGCGGCTACCCCGGTAACGATGAAAAAGGCGTGGCCCTGCAGCAGACCGTCGACCCGACCAAGCTGATGAACGACTTCTTCGCCGCCATCGAGTGGCTGATGCACCACGACAGCAGCACCGGCAAAGTCGGCGTCACCGGCTTCTGTTATGGCGGCGGCGTGACCAACGCAGCGGCAGTGGCCTACCCGGAGCTGGGCGCGGCCGTGTCGTTCTATGGACGCCAGCCCGAGGCCAGGGACGTGCCGCGCATCAAGGCGCCGATCATGCTGCATTACGGTGAGCTGGATGCGCGCATCAATGAAGGTTGGCCGGCCTACGAGCAGGCGCTGAAAGCCGCAGGCACGACCTACGAGGCGTATATCTACAAGGGCGCCAACCACGGTTTTCATAATGATTCGACGCCACGTTATGACGAGGCGGCGGCGAACCTGGCCTGGGAACGCACCCTGGGGTGGTTTCGCCAATACCTGGTCTAGTGTTCCAGGGCGTACCGGCGGCAGTGGTCGAGGTAGCCCTGCTCATGGCTGCCCACCAACTGCACCACGCTGGTCCAGAGCCACGACGGCGCATCCAGCTGACGCGAGCGATTTTCCTGCAACACGGCCATCCACGCCTTGCGCGTGGCTCGGTCCATCTGGCGGGCGTGGGCCACACCGACAACGCGGGCCAGGTAACCGGCGGCATGCATGGCGTCGATTTCACTCAATTGATCCAGCTCCAGCTTCATGTCCTGGGGCAACAGTTCGCGGATGAAAAAACCGTGGTCCAGGAACCGTGTCGCCAGCATGCGCCCGCCCAATCCGGGCGACAACTGACGAGCGCCCTCCACCACCCGGCGCGCATTGTCGCGCGGCATTTTGGCGCGGGCCGCCCGTGGAGCGGCAGCGCCCACAGCTTCCTTGATATCGATCAGGCAATATTCCCGATCGTCTTTGTCACCTACCCCAAGCAATGCGGCATAGCGCAGTAAGCCGAGCGAACTGCAGCCCTTGACCCAATAGGCCGAGTCCAGCAATTCGACGTTGGCGTCCTTGGGTCGCCCCTTCAACGACGTCACCAGTTGCTGGATGTCATCGGAGGCGCAGACCGCCGCCAACGCGCTTTTTTCCGCACGCGACAGCGACCAGAAGTGCTTGCCCAGGGGAATGGTAGGGCGCACCGCGTCCATGCGTTCCCGGGCCAGGTTCTTCCAGGTGCGCTCGACCGCGCTGCGCATCCCGGCCTTGACTTGAGAAGGCCGTGGCGGTGCCTCATCGGGCTTATCCTTGAACGCCTGCGCATAGCCCACCATCATTTCTTCGAGCATGCGCGCAGTGGTGACACCGGGCAAATCGGACCCGCGCGCGGCGGTCGCCAACGAAAGCGACAGGCGGACCAGGTCGTGCGCGGGGTTGCCGATCACGGTCTGGTCGAGATCGCGGATGTGCATGTCGATGCGCCCATTGTTGTCGCCGGTCGGGCCGAGGTTGCCGGCATGGCAGTCCCCGCAGATCCAGATCGCCGGCCCATGGGGCAGACGGCGACCTGACTGACTGTGCAGCCACTCGTAAAATTGCACCGTACTGCCACGCACATAGGCGTGGGCCGACCGGGCCATTTTCAAGTTACGCAGTTGGGTAAGGTGAGGCATGCGAGCTGACGGACGCGGAATTTTCATGAATTGACTCATGTGCGGGGCTACGGTAGAGGATCGGCCCGCGAAAATGTTTCATTTTGTTTCAATGATATGGCTCAGGGCTCTACTACAAGTGTTCCCAGCCACTGCTTGAACGCCAGCATGGCCGAGGTTTCGGCCCGTGACTGCAGGCGCGTCAGCCAGTAACTGCCGGTGCTGATCTGCACCTCGAAGGGCTGGCGAATCACATCGCGCTCCAGTTGCCGCGAAAACATCAGCGCCGGCGCCAGTGCCACGCCGACGCCCTGCAACGCCGCATCCATCATTGCCAACGACGAATCGAACACAATGCTGCGCGGCAATAAAGTGTCTGCGGGTAACCCGGCGGCCTGGAACCACAGGCTCCATTCATCGGCGCGATAGGAGCGCAGCAACGTGTGTTTCAACAGGTCGGCCGGGGTGTGCAACTGTTCGGCAAGGTGCGGCACGCAGAGCACGCTGAGCGGTGCTTCCAGCAGTTGGCAGGCGTCGGTGCCGTGCCAGGCGCCGGACCCGAAACGGATCGCGTAATCCAGTCCTTCGGCGGCAACATCGACGCGGTTGTTGTGCGTGGACAGGCGCAGATCGATAAACGGGTAGCGGCTTTGGAAGTCCGGCAGGCGCGCCAACAGCCAGCCCACCGCAAAGGTCCCGACGGCGCCGACCGTCAGCACCTCGCGGTAATGCCCGGCCTCGAACTGTCCCAGCGTATGGGCAATGCGGTCGAACGATTCGCGCAGCACCGGCAGCAGGGTTTCGCCTTCGCTCGTGAGCATCAGCCCGCGCGGCAGGCGTTTGAACAGGGTGACATTGAGCTGCGCTTCCAGGCTTTTAACCTGGTGGCTGACCGCCGCCTGGGTCACACATAACTCGATGGCAGCCCGGGTGAAGCTCAGGTGCCGGGCGGATGCCTCGAAAGCGCGCAGGGCATTGAGGGGTAAATGGGAGCGCAGCATGCTTGACCCTATTTTTTCTAATGGCTCGTGCAAGATATCATCGTTTGTACCGGTTCCCGGTAACGCCTAGATTGGCGACGCCCGCGCAGGCCCCCGGCATTCGTCAACCCGTTACATGGAAGCGAAAATAACATGCACGAAAAATCCTGTTTTAGCGTACGAAACCTCCTGATTTTCTGGTTATTGCTGGTCTCCGGCCCTTGCATGGCCGATGCTGAGCTGCGCAATGTGGTCGACAGCCATGTGAAACCGCTCATGCAGCAGCAGCACATTACCGGACTGGCGGTGGCCGTGGTCAGGAACGGTCAGGCGCAATACTTTAACTACGGCGTAGCGTCCAGGGAGAGCCAGCAACCCGTCACTCAAGACACGCTGTTCGAAGTCGGCTCGGTGACCAAGACCTTCACCGCCACGCTCGGCGGCTATGCCCTGGCCAGCGGCAAGCTGAAGCTGTCGGACAGCGCCAGCGAGCACTGGGCCGAACTGGCCGGCAGTGCATTCGACCGCATCAGCCTGTTGCAACTGGCGACCTACACAGCAGGCGGCCTGCCGTTGCAATTCCCGCCGGCGGCTGACAGCGCCGCGACCATGCTCGGTTACTACACCCACTGGCAACCCGGTTACAGCCCCGGTACACAGCGTCTCTACTCCAATCCGAGCATAGGCCTGTTCGGCTACCTCGCGGCCAGAAGCCTGGGCCAGCCGTTCAACGTCGCCATGGAACAGACGCTGCTCCCGGCGCTGGGCCTGAAAAACACCCATATCAACGTGCCCGCCGACCAGCTCGGCCGCTATGCCCAAGGCTACGACAAACAGGAAAAGCCGGTGCGCGTGGGCGCCGGGGCCCTGGACAGCGAAGCCTACGGTATCAAGACCAGCGCCCAGGACCTGGCGGGCTACATGATGCTGAACATGCACCCCGAGACCTTGAGCAAGCCACTGCAACAGGCGATCGCCACCACCCACACCGGTTACTACACGGTCGGCGACATGACCCAGGGCCTGGGCTGGGAACGCTACCCCTACCCCATCACCGTGCAAGCGTTGATCGACGGCAACTCAACGCCGATGGCGATGGAGCCGCACCGGGTCAACTGGCTGAAACCGGCCCAGGCGCAACCCGGCAACGTGCTGTACAACAAGACCGGTTCTACCAGTGGCTTCGGCGCCTACGTGGCCTATGTGCCCAGCAGGGACATCGGCGTGGTGATCCTGGCGAACAGGAACTACCCGAATGCCGAGCGGGTGAAAGTAGCCCATGCGATCTTGAGTGCGATTGATCACTGACGCCTGGCACAAAACCTGTACGAATGGGGTTGGGTAGCCCGATAAAAATCTTGCAATAGTCAAAGCGGGAACGTGCTTTCGGAAATCGACGACGGATCAGCACTGCCGCACGTACGAAACGTGCGGCAGCTAAGTCGTCTTTCCGGAGTTCATCGATGCCCGTTATCTCTCAACGCCCCGCAGAACATCTTCCTACCGAGCAACCCGCATCCACCGAACCTGCTGCAGCGAATACGGCCACGGCGGTTTCGCCTGCCGAGCACGATACCCCGACCCCTTCATGGATTGAGCTGGCCAAGCGCTCGCCAGGTTACAAAGCGGAAAGCCAACTCGCCGCCGCGTATGCGGCTGAGCTGGTCAATGCGGCAGTTGACGCGAGTGGAGGCAAATACGATACCCCGGTGTTACCCGTCCCTGGCGCCTCAAAGTTCGGACAATGGCGCCAGCACCTGGATGACCTGCTCGCAGGGCCCGACTTTCAGCAATGGGCGGACTTCAATAAAATCGATCGTTCCAGGCCCATTCGCATCTCCCCTCAATCGGGCGGGTCGCAGGAACACATCACCGCGACGCTCAAACCCCGGTCCCATCATTATCCTGCGCAACTGCAGGTGTTCAGCCCTGGACAGGGCAAGCCGATGCCGGACTCCTGGCGGCTGATCATGCAAGCCGCGAGCACCTTGACAGGCGATCGCAGCTCCGTCGTAGTGCCTGCCCCTGGCCAGTCTTCGCCCAGCGCACACGCCGAGCGTCCTGCCACGCTTTCCGAGATCGCCAAGTTTTACGGCGAATCTTTTCCTGATACCCGGCAGCAGGCCGTGGACCGCGCAAATGAGCTGAAACAGGAAGGCGCGTTTCCGATGCCCGATACCTCCCTGTCAAGCGCACAGCTTGAGAGAGGATCTGAAGAGACGCTCGAGCGGCAACAAAAGACGCTGGGCGATATCAACAATAAAAACCGACTGTTTCAGCAGCTGAGCAAGGCACTCCGCCCCGCGCCCGAGCCCGCTGACACCCGGCCGCTTTTCATCGCCGAGCCGCAGACGCCCGAGGCTGCCGAGCGTATCGAAAAAGCCCGGATCAAGGAGTTTCTGCAGAGTAACCACGTACAGATCGACCCCGCTTCCTGGTACTTCCAGGACGCGCAGTTGACGCCCGAGGATAACGTCAGCATTGAAAAATTCATCGCCGATAGCGGCCGTAAGATTCCGGAAACGGAAGATGAGATAAAAATCCTTGTTGAACACCTCAAGCATGACGTCCTGCTGGCCCCGCCCGATGGCAACTTCAAGGGTGCCTTGGGTTGGGCGGTGCCTCTGAGCCTGTATGAACAAAAGCAGGTTTACTCGCACATCGCCTATAACAATTTGCAACTGCCAGGCCTCGGTGGCACGCACGCCAGCGATAGAACCGGGGGGGCCTTCAATTACCTGACAAAAAACCTGCACTTCACCTCCCAGCAGCTTCAATATCCTAGCCAAATATTGAGGGAGATTCTCGCTTCACCCAAAGCCAGGGAGTTGGAAGCCGCCCTCCAAAAGAAGATGGGGGCCGCAGAGGATAAAGACAGTTCCGACTGGGTCTTGGCAGCGATGGCGTTGGGACTGGGCTCTCCATCCTGGATGGAACCCGCCAAGAGAAACGAAGTGGCCGGATATGATCTGGCCGACAAAGCCTTTTACGGCAAGCCGTTGCAGACTATCCGCAAAGGCCTTGAGCAACACCTGGTGTCCAGCGGGCGCGCAAACCCTGATTTGGCGCCCACGGCCGCCTATCTGTTGGCCCCGCCAGAACTGCTGGTCAAAGATATTCCCAACTACGTGACCTACGGCTCGCCCAGCTGGTTCAGCCTGAAAGTCACGGCAGCCTTCATCGAGGCAAAGAGCCCCGGCAGTTGCGCAAACATGACCTTTGACCAGGTGGCAAACTACGGCAGTCTGGAACCCATCACGGACGAGGATGAACAGCTGCTCGATGAGGTCAAGCAGGACGCATTGATCGATTGGGCATTGATGTTCGGGGTCCTGCCGGCCTCCACGACGGGCGACTATTCGGCCCAGCAATTGAACGCGGCGCACAGCACGTTCTCCGGGGTGATGGCCGGGCTGACGACTGTCAGCACCGACTTGAGCGCGCCCCTGCCCCTTTTGAAGGACAAGGCATTGGAACTGATGGGCAAGCATATTAAAAATGTCGACCTCACCGCCAAGGTCATCACCCGAGCCGCGGATAGAACCAGTAATGCACTGAATACGGCGCCGTGGGACGTCACTTATGGCCCGTATTCGCTGCTGGACCTGAGTCTCTCCCAGAACCTCGAGGACCTGAAAGACAATCAAGCGTGGTACTCGTTCGACCAGCAGAAGGTCCCGACAGCGGCGATCCAGTCGCTCAGCATCCTTCCGGATATAAAAGACATTCACAAAACCGAACTGGCGGATTTCGATCGCCGCAGAACGACTTCATTGACCAACCTCACCAAGCATCTGATTGCACAATTGCCCCTGGCCGATCGACAGCAACTGGAATATGGGAGCCTCGAAATACTTCGTCAAAGGCCGATTGAAAAATTCACACCTACCGGAATCGGAAGTTACACGAGCATTTCCTACCCCACACCGCAGAAGAGCAACATCGAGGAACCCCTGCTGATCAAAGCGACCCATCAAGGGCGCACCATTACCTACGAATTCAATCCGGCAAAAAATTACATACGCCCAAGCTCCATCAACCCTGGTTTGCAAGGCGAATGGGAAGAGAAAAATACAAACTCGGTGACAGGATTCACCTACCAAAACATGATTGTCGAGCCGCTCGTCGACGCCCGGATAGGGGATCAGGATTTACACGCCAGGGTTCCAGGAGAATCGGCTATTCCTTACTCCTACAACAGTCCGCGCAGCCAGTTTCTCGCCAACCTGGTTACCCGTTATTCCTATCAGGACTGCGACTTGAAAGCCCTGACCGCCGCCGCCCATCACATCACCAAGTTTGACGAAGAAGACGGCGAGCACGAAACGAACACCACCACTTCACTGGGTATCATTCCATTCGCAAACGCGACCCGGAAGGCGATTCAGGGCGACTGGCAAGAAGCAACCATCGGATTTATATTTGATGGCGTCATGCTTATGACACTTGTTTTGCCGAAAACAGTCAGGGGGTTATCCTCAGTGCCCTCCCAGCTCAGGAGCGCTCGAACATTCGGTGGCCAACTGTTCAAAAACGCACGCAATATTCATGCTTATGCCTCCAATGGGCCATTCAGGAACCTGACCCGCGCCCGGACCGGACGCTATGAACTGTCCAAGTTTGCTTCCCGTCACGATGTGGTCGAGGGCACGTATAAAAGAGGCGCGACTACGCTATCTGCACCGGCCAGGCTGGATAGCAAAACCGGGAAATGGCATGCATTCGATCCTGTGAAGAACAAGTCGTATGGCAAGCCACTTGAGAACTTCAGCCCGCATGCTCATGTTGATGACGCATTGCCAGGGCCCAGCGGTGGTGGCCTTGCGCAGAGGGAGCGCGCCCTGGACACGGCCTTAGGGCGCGATAACGTGATTCAGATGGGTGGCCCGATGAAAGATCTGAAAATGCTGGGCCATGAGATGCATACATTCTCCGATGTCTATAAGGGCAAGAAGCGACTTAATATTGTTGCCCATGGGCGCCAGCCCAGTGCGATGGATCGAGGGTTCGGCACAGGTACACGCGCCTATGTGAACAACGCTCCCTATGATGCTCCCGGGCTGGTCAAGTTTCTACGCAGCAAAGGGGTGGATCCATCCAAATACCATAATGTCCGTTTGTTAATTTGCTATTCGGCCAATGGGCGTCACAGACCCTTCGCACGCCTGTTTCAACAAGAAATAAAAAGGCCAGTAAAAGCGTTTGAGGGACCGGTATTCATGAGTCACGGCTCAACGCCAATGGCGCACGACCTGCAGAAAGCTCGAGAGGCGGTCTCTCAAGCCTCACCGCACCTTGGTATACATGCGGTGGATAGAAGAGCGCGTAAAATGATGGAGGCCATGTATGGTAAAGCGCAAGTCACGCCTGACATAGTAAAAGTCCATGGAAGCACCATTCGTATCAACATTGCCCCTCTTGACAAACCGATAGTATGGCAGGACACCGTTGTCAATTATCTGCCACGAAAATTTGAACGCTAACACCATGCCAGTCTTTTAGAGACTGGCCTTTAATCTTGCCGGATCAGCATACGCCCACGTCATCCGAAACGACGCCCCGCCCCACTCCGAATCCAGCACGTGCACCTGCCCGCCGTGCCACTGGCTGACCCGCTTGACCAGCGCCAGGCCCAGGCCAAAGCCGCCCGTGCGGCGGTCGCGGCTGGTATCCAGGCGCAGGAAGGGTTCGAAGATCTTGGTGCGTCCCTCCAACGGCACGCCCGGGCCGTCGTCATCGACCCGCACTTCATAGCCGCTGCCGAACTTCACCAGCGACACTTCCACGCGGCGATCGGCATAACGGATCGCATTGCGCAGCAAGTTGATCAGCGCCCGCGCCATGAAGCGCGGTTCGATCTGAATAACATCGACTTCACAGGTGCGCAGCGACAATTGCACGCCCGCCGCCTCGGCCTCCAGCGTCACGCTGCCGATCACGCTGTCCAGCCAGCTCTGGGCCTCGATATTTTCGCGGGTAACCTGGGTCGCGCCGCGCTCCAGGCTGGCGTAGGTCAGCAGTTCGGAGACCATCTCTTCCAGCTCGCCAAGGTCGGCGTACATATCGGCGATCAACTGGCGGCTTTGGCGTGGATCGGCCTGCTGCTTGAGCTGATCCAGTTCAAAGGACAAGCGTGCAATCGGCGTGCGCAGTTCGTGGGACACCGCATTGGTCAGCTCGCGCTGGTTGGCGATCAGGCTTTCGATGCGCTCGGCCATCTGGTTGAAGTGCCCGGCCAGTGCGCGCACGGTAGAGCGGCGCGGCAGCAGGATGCGCGAGCCGAGGTCGTTGTCGCCGAAGCGCTGCGCCGCCAGGCGGATGTGCTCCAGGTCGCGCCAGTGCGGGCGCACCCAGAAGTACAGGACGATAGCCAGGCTCACGCCGAGCAAGCCATAGGCCCACAGATACAGCCACTTGGGCTCTTCCGGCAGTCGGATCTCAAGCAATTGCGCGCCGTCGTCGATAGGCGCGAGAAACTTCATGAAGTCCTCGCGCACCACCACCTGATCATTGGCCAGCAGCTTCTGTTCACGCTCGCTCAGGTGCTGGGCGCCACGCTGCACCAGTTTCAGGCGCAGGCCATAATGCGGTTGCAGCTCATCCAGGCGTGCCTGGCGCGCCGCGCCCTGCACCGGCCGCAGTTGCTCCACCAGGGCCCACGCCGGACCCCGCAAGGCCTCTCGGTTATAGGTCTCGTTGGACTCGGGCATGTACGCGTCCAGGCCGTAATTGACCAGCCAGATTGCCCCGGCCAGGCCGAGCGCGAGGATCACATAGAGGCGCAGGTACAGGCGCAGCACCTAAACCTCCCACGCGAACGCATTGAACAGGTAGCCCTTGCCCCAGATGGTCTTGATGCACACCGGCTCACGCGGGTTGTCATTGAGCTTGCCGCGCAGTTTGCTGATATACACGTCGACGCTGCGATTCAGGCCATCGAAGGCAATACCGCGCATACGGTTGAGAATGTCGTCGCGCGAAAGGGTGGTTCCGGCGTTGCTCGCCAGCAGCCACAGCAACTCGAACTCCATGGTGGTGAGGTCGATCTGCTCATCGCCCAGCCTGACCACCCGACAACTGCGATCGATCGACAACCGGCCAAACGCCAGGGCGCCGCGCACCACGGGCTCGGGCGCCTGGCGCCGTTGCAACGCGCGCAAACGGGCGAGCAGCACCGGTGGCTTGATCGGCTTGATCACGTAATCGTCAGCGCCGGACTCAAGGCCGAGGATATGGTCCAGATCATCTTCCCTGGCCGTCAGGATCACGATGGGCGTATCCGACACACTGCGAATCTCGCGGCACACATGCAACCCGCTCTGGCCCGGCAGCATCAAGTCGAGCACGACCATTTTCGGCTTGAACGCCAGAAACGCCGCCAAGGCCAGGTCGCCCCGGTGCACCACCCGCACCTCGAAACCGTGTTGCGACAGAAAATGCGCGATCAGCCCTGCCAGCCTCTCGTCGTCCTCAACGAGCAGGACCTTGCCCAGACCCAGGTTTTCCATAAGTTCCCAGTGTACGAACGCAGATTGAAAGGCCGGCATTATAGGTGGCAAGCTGGTCGAGAAGAGCAGCGCCCGTGTACCGTGCCGGCAAGCTTCATGCTTTTAAGAGTTTTTAACAAATAGCCTGCAATCTTTTACGCCACTTACAGGGAGTCATATGCGCAGGGATTACCTGGCGTTCTTCGTTTCGATGTTCCTGTCGCGGCTGGCGGACCAGATCCTGTTGTTCATCGTGCCGCTGGTGGTGTTCCAGACGACCCGGAGTGTGTCGT
Source organism: Pseudomonas sp. 31 R 17 (assembly GCF_900004915.1). NCBI lineage: Bacteria > Pseudomonadati > Pseudomonadota > Gammaproteobacteria > Pseudomonadales > Pseudomonadaceae > Pseudomonas > Pseudomonas sp. 31 R 17. Next base: position 129,432 of record NZ_CVTN01000061.1, on the reverse strand, counting down.
GGGCAGGCCTGGCGTTCTTTGTCGAATCACTGCCGCGCTACCTGGCGTTCCCCGTATGCGGGGCCTTGTGCGACCGGTTTTCCCCGGTGCGCATCCTGCATGTCAGTCAAGTGTATCGGGCCCTGGCCTGCGCGATGGCGGTAGCGCTGTACGGGCTGTTCGACGGTATCCAGTGGCTGGTGATCCTGTCTGCGGTCTGCGGGGTATTGACCACCCAGGGCATCATGGCGCGGGAAGTGGTGATGCCGCATATCTTCCAACACTACACCTACGCCAAGACCTTGTCCTATTCACAGATCGCCGACCAGAGCGGCCTGGTACTCGGGCCTTTGGTGGCGGCGTTGATGCTGGAAGTCTGGCAGTGGCCCTGCGTGGTGCTGGCAATCGCCGCGCTGTTTGTACTGGCGGACCTGGCGATGCGGGCCTGGCAGCGCAACACCACGGTGGACCTGCCCCTCCACGAACAACCCGCAGGTATCTGGCTGCAACCCTTGCGTACCGCCTTCGGTCACATCCGCAACCGGATGGCGTTGAAACGCATCATTACCCTGGCGGTGGGTGTGAACCTGATTGTCGGGGTCACGCTGGCCACATCGGCGGCGATGGTCACCGGGCAATACGCGGCCGATAAAGACGCCTACGCCCTGCTGCAGGCCGCCGGCGCGGTGGTGACCCTGGTGATTCTGTTTTACCTGGCGCGTTCGACCCTGGCGCTGAAGGCGCTCGGCGGGCTGTCGTATTCGATGATTGCCATCGGCGCGCTGATCACCGCCATCAGCCCCGGCCTATGGGCGTACGCCGTGGGCTTCCTGCTGGTGAGCGGGTTCGACAAGATGTTCAACGTGTACATGCGCAGCATGCGTCAGCGGGTCATTCCGGTGCAGGATTTCGGCAAGACAGTGGGCGTGATCACCTTGCTCAACAATCTGGCCCAGCCCTTGGCGGGCCTGATGATTGCCGTGCTGGCCGCGCCCTTCGGCACGCAAACGGTCATCCTGCTGCTGAGCGCAATCAGCGCCCTGATCGGCGTGGCCGTGGCCTCAGGCTGGCACGCCACTGTGAAAGCGGAACTCGACGTCGGGTGACTCGATCAGTGCCTGCTCGGCCGCCCTCACCCGCTCGATCACCTGGGCGATGTCCTTGGCGTCACCGTACTGGTACGCCAATTTCAGGTAGCCCTGGAAGTGCCGTGCTTCGCTTTTGAGCAAACCGAAGTAGAACTTGCCGAGTTCTTCATCCAAATGCGGCACCAGCGCTTCGAAACGCTCGCAGCTGCGCGCTTCGATGAAGGCACCCACCACCAGGGTGTCCACCAGTTTGACCGGCTCATGGTTGCGCACCACCTTGCGCAAGCCCGAGGCGTAGCGGCCAGCGGACAATTGACGCAGCTCGACCTTGCGTTTCTTGATCAAGCGCATGACCTGCTCATGATGCACCAGTTCTTCACGGGCCAGGCGCGACATCATATTGATCAGGTCGACGTGGCCGTGGTACTTGGCGATCAGGCTCAGGGCGGTGCTGGCGGCTTTGAATTCGCAGTTCTTGTGATCGATCAGCAGGGTGTCCTGATCGGCCAGCGCGGCCTGCACCCAGGCATCAGGGGTGCGGCAGCCGAGGAATTCGTGGATTTCGGGCAGGATCATCGGGCTCACGGGCAAAGGATCACAAAAGGCCGCCGATTATACCGACCCCGCCGCAGACCGCCAGCCATGGGCCTTGATGTACATCAAGATGACACCAGGCCAACAGCAACTATAGTTGTTCCAGGCCCCTTCCTGGAGATCCGACCATGCAAGCCATCCGCAGCATCCTGGTGGTCATCGAGCCCGAGCATTCCGAAAGCCTGGCCCTCAAGCGCGCCAGGCTGATCGCCGGGGTCACCGGCGCGCACTTGCATCTGCTGGTGTGTGACAGGAAGCACGAGCATTCGGCGCTGCTGAGCCTGCTCAAGTCCGGTCTGCAGGAGGATGGGTATAGCGTTTCCACCGAACAGGCGTGGAACGACAGCCTGCATGAGACCATCATCGAGGTGCAGCAGGCGGAGGGCTGCGGGCTGGTGATCAAGCAGCACTTTCCCGACAGCCCGTTGAAAAAGGCCCTGCTGGCCCCGGCGGACTGGAAACTGCTGCGCTACTGCCCAACGCCCGTGCTGCTGGTCAAGACCGCCACGCCCTGGGCCGAACGGGTGATTCTGGCGGCCATCGACGTGGGCAATACCGACAGCGAACACCGCGCGCTGCATAACGCCATCATCGACCACGGTTTCGATATCGCGAGCCTGGCCAAGGCGCAGTTGCACGTGATCAGCGCGCATCCATCGCCGATGCTGTCGGCGGCGGACCCGACCTTCCAGCTCAGGGAAACCATCGCGGCGCGTTATCGCGAGCAATGCAAAGCCTTCCAGGCCGAATTCGACGTGGATGACGCACACCTGCATATCGAAGAAGGGCCGGCGGATGTGTTGATTCCCTTCGCGGCGCATAAATGGCAAGCGGCCGTGACCATCATCGGCACCGTGGCGCGTACCGGGATTTCCGGGGCGTTGATCGGCAATACGGCGGAAGTGGTGCTCGATGCGGTGGAAAGCGACGTGCTGGTGCTCAAGCCGCAGACATTGATGGATCACCTCGAAGAACTCGCCACCCAGTCCTGACATCGATCCCTCAGGCACCGAGAACCCAATGTGGGAGGGGGCTTGCCCCCGATGACAGTGTGTCAGCCAATGCATCTGGTAGCTGATACTCAGCCATCGGGGGCAAGCCCCCTCCCACACTTTGGAGTTGTATTGTCAGTCAGCGAATGCATCTTTCAGGAAGCCCGGCGCGATATAGCGCTGGTAATGGGCCTCGGAAAGGATAAAGAACTCCCGGTCAATGGCATCACGCAACTGCGGCAGCGCCCAGTCGCGAAACTCCGGTAGCAGCACCATGCCGTAGGCCTCCAGGTTAGTGATCACCCGCGCCCCACGCGCAATCAACTGGTAGGCCCAGCAATATTCGGACTGGTGCGGCACAAAGCGAATCTTGCGCTGTTCCAACTGCCCGCGCAGGGTCCTGGGGTCGAAAACCTCGACTTTGCCGGCCATCACCTGCACCAGCAACTGCTCGAGCCTGAGCCAGACCGCGCGCTTTTCTTCCTCGTTATAGCCATTCCACTGGATCACCTCGTGGTGAAAGCGCTTGCAGCCGCGGCACACGAGATCGCCGTAGACCGTGGAGCACAGGCCGACGCAGGGGGTCTTGATGGTTTGGTTGGGCATGGGCGAAAACACGCAAATCAGCGAAACAGTGCGCCATGTTAGCCCTTTGTCTAAGGTTGATCACCCTGCAAACTTGGCGACGCAACTTACCTTTAGATTTTTTTTGCCGTAGAATCACCCGGCCTTGTAAGGCGCCAATAATCCGCTGGAAGCTGTTTTCAAAGCGTCACGAGCACAGTCGTTCCTTCAGAACGGTGTTGGCGCGGGTTTGACCCCGGTAGGTCAGAGCCCGCGCCAACCCTCATCAGCTCCGTTCTGCAGGCGTAAAACTTTGAAAGCAGCTTCTGTAAGGAATGCCGGCAGCGCTGGCTTTGCGGCCCAAAAAGCCCCCGAGCGCACGCGTGCCGGTCATTCCTGGATGAGCGTCCCGTGGGACCACTGATGAGGGTAATAACTGTGCTTGAAGCCTACCGCAAACATATCGAAGAGCGTGCCGCCCTGGGTATCGTTCCCCAGCCGCTTAACGCCGAACAAACCGCAGGCCTGGTCGAGCTGCTGAAAAATCCCCCGGCTGGCGAAGAAGAATTCCTCGTTGACCTGATCACCAACCGCATTCCACCAGGCGTTGACGAAGCGGCCTACGTCAAGGCCGGCTTCCTGTCCGCCCTGGCCAAAGGCGAAGCCACCTCCCCCCTGATCGACAAAAAGCGCGCGGTTGAACTGCTGGGCACCATGCAGGGCGGCTACAACATCGTGACGCTGGTCGAGCTGCTGGACGACGCCACCCTGGCGCCTGTCGCGGCCGCCCAGCTCAAGCACACCCTGCTGATGTTCGACGCCTTCCACGACGTCGCGGAAAAAGCCCGCAACGGCAACGAACACGCCAAGGGCGTGATCCAGTCCTGGGCTGACGGCGAGTGGTTCCGCAACCGCCCGACCCTGGCCGACAAGATCAGCCTGCGCGTGTTCAAGGTCACCGGCGAAACCAACACCGACGACCTGTCCCCTGCCCCGGACGCCTGGTCCCGCCCTGACATCCCGCTGCACGCCCTGGCCATGCTGAAAATGGCCCGCGAAGGCATCGTGCCGGACGAGCAAGGCAAGACCGGCCCGATGAAACAGATCGAAGAAATGCGCGGCCAGGGCTTCCCGATCGCCTACGTCGGTGACGTGGTCGGTACCGGTTCCTCGCGTAAATCGGCCACCAACTCGGTGCTGTGGTTCTTCGGCGACGACGTACCTTACGTGCCGAACAAGCGCGCCGGCGGCTTCTGCTTCGGCAGCAAGATCGCGCCGATCTTCTACAACACCATGGAAGATGCGGGCGCACTGCCGATCGAGTTCGACGTCAGCAACATGAACATGGGCGACGTGATCGACCTGTACCCCCATGCTGGCAAAGTCTGCAAGCACGGCACCGACGAAGTCATCACCACCTTCGAAATGAAGACCCCGGTGCTGTTGGACGAAGTGCGCGCCGGCGGCCGTATTCCGCTGATCATCGGTCGCGGCCTGACCGACAAGGCCCGTGCCGAACTGGGCCTGGGCCCTACCGACCTGTTCAAGTTGCCTGAAGCGCCTGTCGACACCGGCAAAGGCTTCACCCTGGCGCAGAAAATGGTCGGCAAGGCATGCGGCCTGCCGGAAGGCAAAGGCGTTCGTCCAGGTACGTACTGCGAACCGAAGATGACCACCGTCGGTTCCCAGGACACCACCGGTCCAATGACCCGTGATGAACTCAAAGACCTGGCGTGCCTGGGCTTCTCGACCGACCTGGTGATGCAGTCGTTCTGCCACACCGCGGCCTATCCCAAGCCGATCGACGTGACCACCCACCACACCCTGCCTGACTTCATCATGACCCGTGGCGGTGTATCGCTGCGTCCGGGCGACGGCATTATCCACAGCTGGCTGAACCGCATGCTGCTGCCGGACACCGTGGGTACCGGTGGTGACTCCCACACCCGCTTCCCGATGGGCATCTCCTTCCCGGCCGGTTCCGGCCTGGTGGCGTTTGCCGCAGCCACTGGCGTGATGCCACTGGACATGCCGGAATCGATCCTGGTGCGCTTCAAAGGCAAGATGAAGCCTGGCATCACCCTGCGTGACCTGGTGCACGCCATTCCTTACTACGCGATCCAGGCTGGCCTGCTGACCGTAGAGAAGAAAGGCAAGAAAAACGCCTTCTCCGGCCGCATCCTGGAAATCGAAGGCCTGAACGACCTGACGCTGGAGCAGGCTTTCGAGCTGTCCGACGCCTCGGCCGAACGTTCGGCTGCCGGTTGCACCATCAAGCTGTCCAAGGACTCCGTCACCGAGTACCTGAACTCCAACATCACCCTGCTGCGCTGGATGATCGGTGAAGGCTACGGTGATGCGCGTACCCTGGAACGTCGTGCACAAGCGATGGAAGCCTGGGTGGCCAACCCTGAGCTGATGGAAGCCGATGCCGACGCCGAATACGCCGAAGTCATCGAGATCGACCTGGCCGAAATCAACGAGCCGATCCTCTGCGCACCGAACGACCCGGACGACGCCCGTCTGCTGTCCAGCGTTGCCGGTGAGAAGATCGACGAAGTGTTTATCGGCTCGTGCATGACCAACATCGGTCACTTCCGCGCTGCCGGCAAGCTGCTGGAGCAGGTCAAGGGCCAGTTGCCAACCCGTCTGTGGCTGTCGCCGCCGACCAAGATGGACGCTCACCAGCTGACCGAAGAAGGCTACTACGGCATCTACGGCAAGGCTGGCGCACGCATGGAAATGCCGGGCTGCTCGCTGTGCATGGGTAACCAGGCACGCGTAGAGCCGAACTCGACTGTAGTGTCGACCTCGACCCGTAACTTCCCGAACCGTCTGGGTGACGGCGCCAACGTCTACCTGGCTTCGGCCGAGCTGGCGGCAGTGGCTTCTACCCTGGGTCGCCTGCCGACTGTCGAAGAGTACATGGGCTACGCAGCGAAACTGGACACCATGGCCAGTGACGTCTACCGCTACCTGAACTTCGACCAGATTGCCGAGTTCCGCAAGATCGCAGCAAGCGCCAACATCCCGGTAATTCAAGCTTAACGGTGTGTTGATGTAGCTAACGCCGCGTATCGCAAGGTACGCGGCGTTTTTTATGCCTGGAATCAGGCTTTACAGCCAACACAAAACACATGTGGGAGGGGGCTTGCCCCCGATAGCAGGGGTTCAGTCAACTCACAAGTGACTGATACGCCGCTATCGGGGGCAAGCCCCCTCCCACATTTGGATCTCTGCCGATTTTGAAGCGTGGGTCAGCACTTAGACAATCAGCGAATATACCAACGCACCGGGTAAACAAACGCCGCGTATCGCAGGTTACGCGGTTTTTACGCCTGGAATAAAGTATCAGCAGCACCACAAAACACATGTGGGAGGGGGCTTGCCCCGATAGCAGGGGTTCAGTCAACTCACAAGTGACTGATACGCCGCTATCGGGGGCAAGCCCCCTCCCACATTGGGATCTCTGCCGATTTTGAAGCGTGTGTCAGCACTTAGACAACCAGCGAATATACCAACGCACCGGGTAAACAAACGCCGCGTATCGCAGGTTACGCGGTTTTTTACGCCTGGAATAAAGTATCAGCAACACCACAAAACACAGGTGGGAGGGGGCTTGCCCCCGATAGCAGGGGTTCAGTCAACTCACAAGTGACTGATACGCCGCTATCGGGGGCAAGCCCCCTCCCACATTGGGATCTCTGCCGATTTTGAAGCGTGGGTCAGCACTTAGACAATCAGCGAATATACCAACGCGGTAATCGCCACCAGGCCGACGGCGGTGACAAACACATTCGATGCCTGCCCACGGTACCTGGCCATGGCCGGCACCTTGCGGATCGCGTACATCGGCATCAGGAACAGGATCGACGCAATCACCGGCCCACCGAGGGTCTCGATCATGCCGAGGATGCTTGGGTTCAGCGTGGCGACGATCCAGCAGACCACCAGCATGAACGCGGCGGTCATGCGGTCCAGCGACTTGGCAGCCGGGCGGCGACCGGTCTTGAGCACCAGGCCCTTGAGGCCCTCGCTGGCACCGATGTAGTGGCCCAGGAACGACTTGGCAATCGCCACGAACGCAATCAACGGCGCGGCGAAGGCGATGGTCGGGTTATCGAAATGGTTGGCCAGGTACGACAGGATCGACAGGTTCTGCGCCTTCGCCTCGGCCAACTGCGCCGGGGACAGGGTCAGCACGCAGCTGAACACGAAGAACAGCACCATTGCCACCATCAACAGGTGCGCGCGGTACAGGATCTGTGAACTGCGCTCGTCGGCATGTGCGCCGTACTGACGCTTCTGGGCCACCGCAAAGGCCGAGATGATCGGCGAATGGTTGAACGAAAACACCATCACCGGAATCGCCAGCCACAAGGTGTTGAGCAGGGCTGACGGCGCCGGAATTTCACTGGCGGTGCTGAGAATGCCGCCATTCCAATGCGGCACCAGGTAGACGGCGAGGAACAGCAAGGCCACGATAAACGGATACACCATCAGGCTCATGGCCTTGACGATCACCTGTTCACCGCAACGCACCACTGCCAACAGGCCAAGGATCAGCACAAACGCCAGGACAGCTCGCGGCGGCGGCATGATGTGCAGTTGATGTTCCATGAAACTGCTGACGGTGTTGGTCAGGGCCACGCTGTAGATCAGCAGGATCGGAAAGATCGCGAAGAAATACAGCAAGGTGATCAGGGCACCGGCCTTGAGGCCGAAATGCTCTTCGACCACATCGGTGATGTCGGAACCTTCGCGGCCGGACAAAACGAAACACGTCAGCCCACGGTGGGCAAAGAACGTCATCGGGAAGGCCAGCAGCGCGAGGATCACCAGCGGCCAGAAGCCCCCCAGGCCCGCGTTGATCGGCAAGAACAAAGTGCCGGCGCCGATGGCGGTGCCGAACAGCCCAAGCATCCAGGTGGTGTCCTGGCGGCTCCAGCTAGTGAGCGTTGCAGGTGTCGTTGCATAGCGATCATTGACGCTATTGGCCTGATCATTCATCCGGTCGGATCTCCGCATTCACACGGCCGGGACGAGTCAGAAAAACCTGACAGGCAGCGCCCCGACCTCAACAGGGGCGCGATTGTCCGGGATTATTGAGAATAAGCAAAGACTTGGCTGAGGAATGGTCCCGCGGTGCAGCCGTCCGAGCGGGGCCGCAGGCGCTGATTGCGCCAGACGCTACCCGGCGCGACGCTTGACACCCTCGCGCCCAATGAGACCTGGGCCGGTGCCTTTGTGAAGCGCATGCGCGCCGTCGAAGTCGGTTTTTGAATGCTCCAGGAGTGAGCTGGCTCGCTCCTACGGCGCCCTACGCTCCTTCCGACAAATCCCGCATACTCATGCACTCAAGTATTTAGGGAAGAACCTTGCGATGCCCACCACCGTTCTAGTCCTGGTTGAAACCATCAATGAATACCTGCAAATCATCGAGAGCAATGATTTCCATGTGATCCTGGCGCCGACGCCCGCTGAACGCGCGCAGGCAATCAAGCTCCACGGCGGGCAGATCAAGGCCGTTTTGACCCGTGGGCCGCTGGGGCTGTATGCCGAAGAAATCGCCGCGCTGCCGCTGTTGGAAATCATCTGCGTGATCGGCGCCGGCTACGAGCATGTGGACCTGCAGGCAGCGGCCAACCGTGGCATTGTGGTGACTAACGGTGCAGGCGTGAATGCGCCGTCGGTGGCCGACCACGCCATGGCGTTGCTGCTGTCGCTGGTGCGCGGTATCACCCAGACTGACGCCGCCGTGCGCCGCAGCGAATGGCCGAAGGTAATGCGCCCTTCCCTGGGCGGCAAGCAGCTGGGCATTCTCGGGCTGGGCGCGGTCGGCCTGGAGATCGCCAAGCGCGCGGCGCTGGGCTTTGGCATGGAGGTGAGTTACCACAACCGCCAACCTCGCGATGACGTGGACTACACCTACTGCTCAACCGCCGTGGAGCTGGCGCGCACCTCGGACTTCCTGATCCTGGCCACGCCCGGCGGCGCCAGCACTCGGCACCTGATTGATCGGCACGCCCTCGACGCCCTGGGGCCGAACGGCTTTTTGGTCAACATCGGCCGCGGCAGCGTGGTGGTCACCGCCGACCTGGTAGCGGCCCTGCAACAGCGGCGCATCGGCGGCGCCGCGCTGGACGTATTCGATGACGAACCCAAGGTGCCCGACGCCCTCAAGCACCTGAGCAACACCGTGCTGACCTCCCATGTGGCCGGCCTGTCGCCGGAAGCCGCCCACGATACCGTGCAACGGGTCGCGGACAACCTGGTGGAATACTTTGCCGGCCGCCCGGTGCTTACGCCGGTAGCCTTGCCGACGCCCGATAAATGACCCATCAGGCACGCTGATCCTGCTTCAACACGCTAACCTATTAAGCCGCCCCAACCTTGTCGATGCATGTCGACGCGCATTAGATTAGCCAATAGTCCAAGGCCTTTAGAATAAGCAGAAGGGATAAGCATGGCGCTTAACGACCAATCGACCCAGATTCGCCCCGGCGAAGAGCTTGATGCCAGCCTGATCGATCCCTACCTCAAGGCCCATATTCCCGGCCTGCAGGGCACCGTCAAGATCAGCCAGTTCCCCGGCGGCGCCTCCAACCTGACGTATCTGCTGGAATACCCGGACCAGGAATTCGTATTGCGTCGCCCGCCGTTCGGGCACAAGGCCAAATCCGCCCATGACATGGGCCGCGAATACCGCATTCTCAATCAGCTCAAAGACGGCTTTCCCTACTGCCCCAAGGCCTACGTGCATTGCACCGATGAGTCGGTGATCGGTGCCGAGTTCTACGTGATGGAGCGCGTCAACGGCATCATCCTGCGCTCGGACCTGCCCGCCGAACTGGGCCTGGACCCGACGCGTACCGAAGCCCTGTGCAAGAGCTTTATCGACAAGTTCGTCGAACTGCATCAGGTCGACTACAGCGCCTGCGGCCTGGCCGACCTGGGCAAGCCGCATGGCTATGTGGAGCGTCAGATCCGTGGCTGGAGCGAGCGCTACGAAAAAGCCCTGACCCCCGATGCCCCGCGCTGGGAAGCCGTGCGCGCCTGGCTCAACGACAAGATGCCGGCCGACCACCCGACCTCCAGCATCGTGCACAACGACTATCGCTTCGACAACGTGATCCTCGACCCGCACAACCCGATGCAGATCATCGGCGTGCTGGACTGGGAACTGACCACCCTCGGCGACCCGTTGATGGACCTGGGCAACACCCTCGCCTACTGGATCGAAGCCGCCGACCCTGCGCCCGTGCAGTTGATGCGGCGTCAGCCGAGCAATGCCCCCGGCATGCTCACCCGCCGCCAGTTCGTCGACTACTACGCCGAACGTTCGGGCATCCGCATCGACAATTTTGACTTCTACTACACCTACGGCCTGTTTCGTCTGGCCGGCATCGTGCAGCAGATTTATTACCGTTTCTTCCACGGCCAGACCCAGGACAAACGCTTTGCCCAGTTCATCCACATGAACAAGCTGCTGGAGCAGATGAGCCTGGCGGTCATCGGCAAATCCGCGCTCTGATAACAATCACAAGGAACCGCTCATGTCCAAGACCCACCTGTTCGACCTCGACGGCAAGATTGCTTTCGTTTCCGGCGCCAGCCGTGGCATCGGCGAGGCCATCGCCAAGTTGCTGGCCCAGCAAGGCGCCCACGTGATTGTCTCGAGCCGCAAACTGGAGGGCTGCCAGCACGTTGCCGACGCGATCATCGCCGACGGCGGCAAGGCCACTGCAATTGCCTGCCATATCGGTGAAATGGAACAGATCACCCAGGTATTCGCCGGCATCCGCGAACAGTTCGGCCGCCTCGACATCCTGGTCAACAACGCCGCGACCAACCCCCAGTTCTGCAACGTGCTGGACACCGACCTCGGTGCCTTCCAGAAGACCGTCGACGTGAACATCCGCGGCTACTTCTTCATGTCGGTGGAAGCCGGCAAGCTGATGCGCGACAACGGCGGCGGCAGCATCATCAATGTGGCCTCGATCAACGGCATTTCCCCAGGTGTATTCCAGGGCATCTATTCGGTGACCAAGGCCGCCGTGATCAATATGACCAAGGTGTTCGCCAAGGAATGCGCCGCGTTCGGCATCCGTTGCAACGCATTGCTGCCGGGCCTGACCGACACCAAGTTCGCCTCGGCGCTGGTCAAGAACGACGCGATCCTGAAGATGGCCCTGGCGCAGATCCCGCTCAAGCGCGTGGCCGACCCCAGCGAAATGGCCGGCGCCGTGTTGTTCCTGGCCAGCGATGCGTCCAGCTACACCACCGGGGTGTCGCTGAATGTGGACGGTGGTTTCCTGTCCTGACCCCGCCTGGTTTCTTCAGATCGATTTGCGCGTAACCTTGGCGCAGATCGATCTGTCCCGGGATGAAACATGGAACTGCACCTCGTCATCAACGGCCGCAAGGACCTGGCTGCCCAGCTCTACCAGCAACTGCGCGAAGCCATCACCGGCGGGCGCCTTTCAGCCGGCGCGCAATTGCCGCCCAGCCGCCTGCTCGCCGAGCAACTGGGGGTCTCGCGCAAAACCGTGTCGGACACCTACGCCACCTTGACGTACGAAGGCCTGCTGATCGGCAGGATTGGCCGGGGCACCTTCGTCAATGCGTGGGCGCCTCAGCCTGACCGCGTGCAGACCGCCACCGACCTGGCCTGCGCCGCCCACCTGGGCAGATGGGCCGCACTGCCCTCGCCCATGCATCATCCCGCCCACGACGAAGTCCTGCGCTACGAATTTATCGGCGGGGCCACCACGCGCAATCAGTTCCCCCAGGAAGAATGGCGGCGCTGCACGCTGGATGCGCTGCGGCGTATCGCCCAGAACAGTGGTTTCTACAGCCAACCGGAAGGCTTGCCGGCGCTGCGCGAGGCCATCGCCGGGCATATCGCCTTTTCCCGCGGGGTGAAAGGTCGCGCCGGCGACATCGTGGTGACCAATGGCGCGCAACAGGCGCTGGACCTCATCGCCCGCGTGGTACTCGAGCCAGGCAGCATCGTCGCCATGGAAGACCCCGGCTACAGCCCGGCGCGCCAGTTGTTCGTGGCGATGGGGGCCAGGGTCGCCAGCGTGCCGGTCGATGCGCAGGGCATACAGGTCGACCAGATCCCCGACGGCACCCGCCTGATCTATGTGACGCCGTCGCACCAGTTCCCCCTCGGCATGCCCATGAGCCTGGCGCGGCGCGAGGCCCTGCTCGACCGCGCCATCGCGCTCGGCGCCATCATCATTGAAGACGACTACGACAGTGAGTTCCGCTACGAAGGCCGCCCCACCGACTCCCTGCAAAGCATGGACACGCGAGGCGTGGTGACCTACGTCGGCACGTTTTCCAAAACCCTGCTGCCCGAGTTGCGCCTGGGCTACGCGGTGCTGCCGCCGGCGATCCATGGCGCGGTACTCAAGGCCAAGCAATTGACCGACCAGCACAGCTCTACCCTGCCGCAATGGGCGCTGGCCAAGTTCATCAGCGAAGGCTATCTGCTCAAACATATTCGCCGCTGTCACAGCGTGTATGCGGGGCGCCGCGAACGGATTCTGCAGCGCCTGGCAGGTGACCTGTCGCCCTGGTTCGAGGCGGTGCCGACGGTGGCCGGGTTTCATCTGGCCGCGCTGTGCAAGGTGCCGGTGGATATCCCGTTGCTGATGCAACTGGCGCGCAAGGCCCAAGTGGGGCTGTACCCCCTGGAGGTGTTTTTTCACGACACGGCGCCACGCGCCGGGCTGATTCTCGGCTTCGGCGCCATCGAAACCCTCGATATCGACCCGGCACTGGACAAGGTCCGCGACATTCTGCGGCAGATTGGCTAGGTGGTTTTGCGCAGGATTGGTCATTGGTCGAACAAGACCGCCAGCGTAGGGTGAACGGGTCTCGAACTACGTGGAAATCCCCATGAAACGACTGCTCGCCACCGCTGCGATACTGGCCTCGCTCAACGCTTACGCCCACGAACCGGTGTACCACCAGGAAACGCTCAAGGTGCTGCAGGAGCACGCCTTGGCCAACGTGCCCGGCAAGAAAACCATCATGCTTACCGTGGACTACGCGCCCGGCCAGGCCACCGTGCCCCACAGCCACACCGGCACCGCCGTGGCGTATGTGCTGGAAGGCGAAATCACCTCACGGGTCAACGATGAGAAAGCCATTACCTACAAGGCCGGTGACTCGTTCTACGAGCCCGCCGGCTCGCGGCACTTCGAATCGAGCAACGCCAGCCAGACCCGGCCCGCCAGGCTACTGGTGGTGATGGTGCTGGATGACAAGGCCGAGGTGTTGACGCCGCTTGCCCAATAAGTGGCATCCCGTTCCGATCAATGTGGGAGGGGGCTTGCCCCCGATAGCGATGTGTCAGTCGCTGATGCATTTACTGACTCTACGCATCGGGGCATAGGCCACACACCGCTGTAGCCGGTAACCACGATGCGAAGCGAGCCGCTCTTGATCTTGATCTGCTTTTGATCCTAGGCGCCCCGTTAAACCACGCTGGCCGAACGCAGGCTTGAATCCGTGGGCAACCCGGCAGGACGCCGGGTTAGCCGCACTGGGCCAGGGATGGCCCATTGCGGCGGCCCACGGATTCAAGCCGGAGGGAGGGCACACCGAGCCCAAGCGAGGTGCCGAGTGGTGGGGCAAGAGCGTTTTGCTTACTTTTGCGCTTTTCAAAAGTGAGCCGCTGTAAAAGCGGAACCATTAGCAGCCGTGACCACAGAAACGGATATGTACTCGTTCCAAGCCAACATCCTGGTCGTCCCAGAGGCCGCCATCGGGAGCAAGCCCCCTCCCACATTGGCACCCATCTTCAGGAAGATAACCAGGTCAGGCAAGGCTCTTGCTGACCACCTCGAACACATCGCTGGACAACTCGCCCGAGCCACGAATGCGTTCCAGCTCCGCTTTCATCAGCGCTTGTCGCGCGGCGTCGTATTTACGCCAGCGCGTCAGGGGCGCCAATTGGCGCGAAGCAATCTGTGGGTTCAGCGTATTGAGCTGGATCACCAGGTCCGCCAGGAAACGGTAGCCCGAACCATCCGCGGCATGGAAGTTGATCAGGTTCTGCCCGGCAAATGCGCCGATAAGGGCACGTACCTTGTTCGGGTTCTTGATCGTGAACGCCGGGTGCTCCATCAGCGCCCTGACCCTCGCCAGCCCGCCCGGCAGGGTGCTGCCGGCCTGCACGCTGAACCATTGGTCCATGACCAGCGGGTTGTCCTTGAAGTTCTCGGCAAACACCGCCAGGGCCTGGGATTTTTCCGCTTCGAACGGCGAGTTCACCAGCACGGCCAGGGCCGTCAGGCGCTCGGTCATGTTGTCGCTGGTGTCGAACTGATCCAGGGTGGCCGTCAAGACTTCGGGCTTGCCGCTGAGCATCAGGTACGACAACGCAATGTTCTGCAGGGCACGCCGGGCAAAGTGCTCGGCCTCGGCCACGTACGGCGTTTGCCGGGACAGCTCACGGTTGGCCTGGTAGCGCAGCCAGAGGCCTTCGAACAGGTTCTCGGCCAGTTGCTTGCGGGCGTACTCACGGGCAGCGTGAATCGCATCCACATCCGCCACGTCGCTGATTTCGCTCAGGTAGGCTTCGCTCGGCAACGAGAGCATTTCGGCGACCATGGCCTGGTCCAGGCTTTCGTCGCTCAACACGGTGCGCAGCGCGTCGATCAGGCGTTGATCGAGCTTGAGCGGTTGCCCGGCCTGATGCTGGCCGATCAGCTCCTGCAACACCTGCACCGACAGTTGCTGACCGGCATCCCAGCGGTTGAAACCGTCGCTGTCGTGCTGCATCAGGAACATCAGTTGGTCGCGGGTGTAGGCGAAGCTCAGTTTCACCGGCGCCGAGAAACCGCGCAGTAGAGAAGGCAACGGTTTTTCAGCGATATCGACGAAGGTGAACGTCTGCTCGGCTTGCGTCACCGAGATCACTCGTGAGGTAGCGCCAGCCGTCGGTTCATCGGCCAGGCGCAAGGGGATAGCGCCGCCCTGCCCGTCCAGCAGACCCAGTTCGACCGGGATCACGAAGGGCAGTTTTTCCACCTTGTCCGGGGTCGGCGGGCAGCTCTGGCGGAAGGTCAGGCTGTAGGTCCTGGCTGCCGCATCGTAGGACTCGCTCACCGCCAAACGCGGCGTACCGGCCTGGCTGTACCAGCGTTTGAACTGACTGAGGTCGACGCCATTGGCATCTTCCATGGCCTTGATGAAATCGTCGCAGGTCACGGCCTGGCCGTCATGGCGCTCGAAGTACAGGTCGCTGCCTTTGCGAAAGCCCTCGGCGCCAAGCAAGGTGTGGATCATGCCGACCACTTCCGAGCCCTTTTCGTACACGGTCAGGGTGTAGAAGTTGGAGATTTCGATAAAGCTGTCCGGGCGCACCGCGTGGGCCATCGGCCCGGCGTCTTCAGCGAACTGGTGGGTACGCAGGTACGCCACGTCCTGGATGCGCTTGACCGTGGCCGAGTTCATGTCGGCGGAAAAGCCCGAGTCGCGGAACACGGTGAAACCTTCTTTGAGCGACAACTGGAACCAGTCGCGGCAGGTCACGCGGTTGCCCGACCAGTTGTGGAAGTATTCGTGGGCGACGATGGCCTCGACGCGCTGGTGCGCGGCGTCGGTGGCGGTTTCGGCGCGGGCCAGCACGGCGCTGGAGTTGAAGATATTGAGGCCCTTGTTCTCCATGGCGCCCATGTTGAAGTCGTTCACCGCCACGATCATGAAGATGTCGAGGTCGTACTCGCGACCGTAGGTTTGTTCATCCCAGCGCATGGATTTTTTCAGGCTGGTCATGGCGTGCTGACACTTGTCGATGTTTTCCGGCTCGACGTAGATGCGCAGCGCGACCTCGCGGTCGGTCATGGTGGTGAAGCTGTCTTCGACACACCACAGGTCACCGGCCACCAGGGCAAACAGGTAGGCGGGTTTCTTGAACGGGTCTTCCCAGGTCGCCCAGTGCCGACCGTCTTCGCCGGGGCCGCTGGCAATCGGGTTGCCGTTGGACAGCAGCACCGGATAGCGGTGCTGCTCGGCGATCACCGTGGTGGTGAACACGCTCATCACGTCGGGACGGTCGAGGTAGTAAGTGATCTTGCGAAAACCCTCGGCCTCGCACTGGGTGCAGAACATGCCGCCGGACTTGTACAAGCCTTCCAGGGCGGTGTTGGTTTCCGGGTGAATCTTGACCGTGGTATCGAGGGTGAAGGTTTCACGCGTGGGCTGCACGGTCAGGTGGCTGTCGTTCAACTGGTAATCGGCGTCCGTCAACGGCTGGTCGGCCAGGTTGACACTCAACAGCTCCAATTGCTGGCCGTCCAGCACCAACGGCGGCAAACCGGCGCCACGCTCGGGATTGCGGCGCATCACCAGTTGCGCGTGGACCAGGCTGTGGTCCTCGAACAACTCGAAGGTCAGGTGCGTCTCGTCGATCAGGTAGTCCGGCGCCTGATAGTCCTTCAGGTAAATCATCTTCGGTTGTTCGGTGCGCATGGGTGGCATCCTTCTACTGATGCACGGCGAGCTGGTAGGCCGTGTATTTACGAATATTGATCACGCCGGTGTCGAAGATCAGGTATTGGCCCTTGATTCCCAGCAGCGTGCCTTCGGCAATCGGATTCTTGTCCAGGTTGAAGCTGACGATCTTGGCCGGGTACTGCTCCACCGGGTAGCGGATCTCGATCGGCTCGACGTCGGCAATGGTTTGGATGGCCTGCAGGCCAAAGCGTTCCTGCAAACCGAGCAAGCCTTCGGCGCAGGCGGCGAACAGCTCATCGCGCACCTGCTTGAGGTCGACGGACTGCGCATCGCCCTTGAGCAGCGCGCGCCAGTTGGTCTTGTCGGCCACCTGGCTGCGAAACAGATCTTCGACAAAGCCCGACTGCTGGCGCGTGGCCACGCGCATGATCGGCAGCGCCTGGCTGGCGCCCTGGTCGAGCCAGCGGGTCGGCAACTGCGTGGCGCGGGTAATGCCGACCTTGATCCCCGACGAGTTGGCCAGGTACACCACATGGTCGGTCATGCAGAATGTTTCACCCCAGCCCGGATCGCGGCAGGTGCCGGCGTCGTAATGGCAGCGCTCGGGGCTCATGATGCACAGGTCACACTGGGCCAGCTTGGTCATGCACGGGTAGCAATAACCCTGGCTGAAGCTGTTCTTGGTCTTGCGGCCGCAATGGCTGCAATAAATGGCACCGAGGTATTCCAGGCGAATGTGGGTACCGATCAACGGGTTGACCGCAACCTCGGTGTCGCCAAGACGAAACGCGTATTGAACGGTCGGCTCACCGAGTTTCGCCGACATTTTGCTGACTGCACCGCGACCGATTTCAATCAATGGATCGCATCCGACTTGAACAGGATGTTCGGCACCGGTGCCGATTTCGACGCGCATTCCTGCGGACCCATGTAACCGGTGCGCTGGTCTTCGGGCAGGTTCTGCAGTTCCCAGGCGATCATCGCCTGCAACGACAGCTCGCGCTGTTCGGCGGTGAGCTTGCGGCCATCGGACCACTTGCCGATTTCCACGGCGAGCTTGAGGCTCTCGTAGATGTCCGGGGTGATGTTTTCGATCATTGCAGCAAAAGAGGACATAAGGCTCTTCCTTATCAAATAGACGATTTGCGGCGGTTGTACAGCCCGCCGAGCAAACCGGTCAGGCAACCGATAACCAGGCCGCCCACATGGGCCGCGTTGGCGATTTCGCCGAAGCCGATCATCGAGACCAGCCCCGACAGGCAAAGCACCAGCCACACCAGCATCATCACCAGCACCCCACGGGGCAGGCGATAGGCCGGGTTGGGCGCGAGTAACTGAAAGATCCAGCAATGCCCGAGCAGGCCGTACAACACGCCGGACAAACCGCCAAACAGGCCCGGGCCGCCGTAAGCGTACTGCGCGTAATTGGAGACCAGGCTGAACAACAGGGTCAGGCCCAGCAGGTTGATGCCGCCCTGGCGCGCTTCAATGCGTCGGCCCAGTTCCCAGTACCACATGCCGTTCATGGCCAGGTGCAGTATGCCGAAGTGAATCAGCATCGGCGTGACCAACCGCCACCACTGCCCGGACGCCAGGCTGTCGGCCAACGGCGTGAACTGGATGTACTCGCCCAGCACCCGGAACGGCAGGAACGTCAGCCAGGCCATGGTTTGCAGGTTTTCGCCGAGCAGCGTCACCGCGCCCACGATCAGGCTTGCCAGCAGCACCAGTGTCGTGACCGGACTATGCCGGACCTGCTGGATAAAGCCGGGGCGCGCAACCGGTGCCTGCTCGGGAATATCCAATTGCTGGTCGGGGTCGCCGGCGGGAAAGCGCTGGTACAACACGCGCACGTCGTCGCTGATGGTCTCGGGCACCCACAGCACTTGCTCACCCGCTTCCTCGCTGACGCGATGGGGCACCTGCATGCGTTGCAGCAATTTGACGAAACCGCCCAGGTCGACGCTCAGGGGCAGGCGCAATACAGCCACGGTACTCATTGGATAACCTCAGGTCGCTCAACGTCGACCCAGACGAATTTATGCGGATCCAGTCGGGTTTCCTGGTCCAGGCGATACGCTACCAGCTTGCCGTACAGCACCGCGCTGTAGTCCAGGCAGGCCAGGTTCGGGCGAATCGGCGCCGGATTGCCGCTGCGCCAGTAATGACCGACGAACAACAGCGGCTCGTCGACGCCATAGCGCAGCAGGGAATTCTTTTCGGTGGAGGACAACGGCGTGCGCGCCACGGGCTCGGGCAAGGCGTCGGGCTGGAACACGATATCGCCGTAGGTTTTCGGGTCGTCTTCCCAGAACTTGGTGCGAAAGAACGAGCGCGTCAGGCCATCGCCACCGGTCAACGTGAGTCCGTGGGGCAGGCGCATGTCGGTGCCGCGCAGCAGGCGATCGAACGCGTTGCAGGCAAAGCTGCCCGGTACGGCGGCGGCCTGCAGGAAATGCTGATCGATGCAGCCATCCGGGAAGGTCGCGCGCAACGGCTGGATAAAGCCCTCGTCCCAGCACGCATGCACCACACGGAAACGCCCGGCGTCGACAAACAGCGGCATGTCGTAGAACCAGCCGAGGAAGTCGTGCCAGTCGGCCGGGTGCTGTTCGAACTGGGTCAGCGTCTCCTGGATCAACCGCGCATGACGTGGGTTGTGCTCGCGCACGAACTGCTTGCCGCTGCCCGGCGGTGCCGGCGTGGTCCAACCCAGCGCATTGAACTCATGGTTGCCCATGATGCACAGCGCCTGGCCGGCCTCGGTCATGTCGTGGACGATGTGCAGCGCTTCGCGGATGCGTGGCCCACGGTCGATGATATCGCCGAGAAACACCGCCATGCGCGACGGATGACGCCAGGTGCCGCCCTGCTTGTGGTAACCCATCCGGTCGAGCAAATGCTCCAGCGTATGGGCGCAACCGTGCACGTCACCAATCAGGTCGTAGCTGCGCGCGGGATCGAGCATCAGTCGCCTCCGCCCCCCAAGCGGCTGCCCCAGCCCAGCTTGGTGCGGCACACTTCGTAGTAGTTGTGGTCCAGCGGATGGATCAAACGCAACTTCTGTGCCTTCTTGCTCACGGTGATGGTGTCACCGGGGGCGCAGGTGAAATGGTTCTGCCCGTCGCAGGAGACTTGCGGATAGATTTGCATGTCTTTGGACACCACGATCTTCAGCTCACTGTTGCCATCGACCACAATCGGCCGACTCGACAACATATGGGGATACATCGGCACGATCACAATGGCATCGAGCTTGGGATGCATGATCGGGCCGCCGGCCGAGAGCGCGTAGGCGGTGGAGCCGGTGGGCGTGGCGACGATCAGGCCGTCGGCCTTCTGGCTGCACACGAACTGGCCGTCGATATACAGCTCGAACTCGATCATCCGCGTGGATTTGCCGGGATGCAGCACCACGTCATTGAGGGCATCGCCCTGGCCGATGGCTTCGCCGTGGCGGCGCACTTCGGCTTGCAGCAGGAAGCGGTTCTCCACCAGGTAGTGGCCGTCGAGCACCTTGGCCACTTCGACTTCCAGCTCGTCGGGGCGAATATCGGTGAGAAACCCCAGGCTGCCACGGTTGATCCCCAGCACCGGCACGTTATGCCGCGCCAGGGCACGGGCCGCGCCGAGCAGGCTGCCGTCACCGCCGACCACGATGACCATGTCGCACACTTCGCCGAGCATTTTGCGCGACGAGGTCTGCAGGCCGTGGCCCGGCAGGATTTCGCCGATGGTGTCTTCGAGGATCACATGCAGGTGGCGTTCCAGCAGGAATTTTTTCAGTCGGCGGACGGTGTCCAGCACCTGGGTACTGCCCAGGCGACCGATAATGCCGATATTGCGAAATTGCTCCATGGGGCTCCTGCGGGCGTAGGGGTGTGGCAAAAAGAAAGGATTATGGGCGAAAGGCCGCGTCAGGCAAAATCCTTTGTCGCCGCCCGGCTGTGATGACAATGGTTCTCAGGCGCCCCTCAGGCACCTGCACGCGACTTAAGAGGCTATGCTCGCACCATGACTCTGTTCCCTGACCTGCACGCCCTGCCCCGCCAACTGCGACACCCCGAGGTGCGCGACCTGGCGTGGGTGATGCTCGCGCCCCCCATGCTCGCACAGACGCCGTGGCCGCAACGCCACCCGCTGGCGGGCAGTGACTGGGTACAGGCGCCGCACGTGCTCGACGCCTGGTTACGTGCGCTCGATCAGGACAGCCGCGCATTACAGCAGTGGCTGAGCCTGTCGCGCACCCGGCGCCTGGGCCTCTACTATGAGCGCCTGTGGCAGTTCGCCGTGCAGCATGCGCCAGGCGTGGAGCTGCTGGCGGCCAACCTGCCGATCCGCCGCGCCGGACACACCCTGGGCGAGCTGGACATGCTGCTGCGCGACCGCGATGGCGTGCATCACCTGGAATTGGCGATCAAGCTCTATCTTGGCCCACAGGACGGCAACGGCCAGGACACCGCACAATGGCTCGGCCCCGGCTGCCATGACCGGCTGGACCGCAAGCTGGCGCACCTGGCCCAGCATCAATTACCGATCTCGGCACGCCCGGAGAGCCGCGAAGCGCTGGCGGCGCTGGATATCCAGCAGTTCGATGCGCACCTGTGGCTGGGCGGGTACCTGCTTTACCCGTGGCCGGGCCAGGCCGAGCCACCGCTGGGCGCCCACCCGCAGCATTTGCGTGGGCGCTGGTTGCATCAGCGCGATTGGCCGTACTTTGTGAGCACCCGCCCCGCCGGCCGCTGGCAACCCCTGCCTCGCCATGCATGGCTGGCGCCGGCGCATTACCCGGCGGATGAGGTGTGGCGTGAGGAGCAGATGGCCGGCTGGCTGGCAGACCTGGACCCGATGGCGCCCGCGCAATTGCTGGTGCGGCTGGTGCAGAGCGGGGACGATTGGGAAGAAGCTGAGCGGCTGTTTTTGGTCGCCGATCTTTGGCCGAATGTACCGGGGGCAGGCTGATCAATCTGTGGTGTATTTAAGATCGCCATCGGGGGCAAGCCCCCGATGGCGGCTGGCCAGGCACTACTCATCATCGATATGCCGATAATCCAGCTGCAACCCGATAGCCAGCTCTCGCGCCCGTCCCAACCTGATCGGCCCGCGCTCGATATCCACCAGCAATCCCGGGCACGCCAGCAGTGGCAACCCTTCAATCGCCTTGAGCCGCCCATCGGTAATCACCAGCAAACGCTGCTGCTCTGCCGGGTAACGCTTGCGTCGCGCCACCAGCCAATGCCCCGCCTCGGTCAAGGCTGCCAGCAGCGGCGTACCGCCACCGGCGCCCAATTGCTCAAGCCAGTGCGCCAGGCTTTTTGCCGCCTTCAAGCCCTGCACCTGCCACTGCGGCGATTGCCCGCTGGCCGTCAGCAAGGCCAGGCGCGTACGTTGCCGGTAGGCGTCATCAAACACCTGCGCCAGCAGGCCCTTGGCATCGCTCAAGGCCCGGTGCCGCCGTGTGGAAGCCGAGGCGTCGACAATCACCAGCCAGAGTTCATGAGCCGAGCGGCTGCGCAGATGCCAGCGTAAATCTTCACGGCGCTGCGGCCTGCCACCGAGCAAGGTGCCCGGCCAATTGACCAGGCCCTGTCGCGCACTGCGCGCCTTGCCTTGCCTGCCGTTTTCCAATTGCCCCGCCTGGGGCCGCGCATCCGCCCCCGCGTCAGGTCGAGGGCGAATGCCTAGGGCTTTTTTGGCCAGGCGGGCACATCGCGGCGCGGGCCGGTGGGCAGCGCTGGCGCGGGCATATCGCCCCATTGGCCCTGGCCCGGCGAGGGGTCCGAGGGTTGCGGGGCTTGGCTCGGGCTGGGCGGACTGGCCGCAGGTGCCTGCTCCTGGCGTCGATGACGCAAGGCAAATTCCGCGACCGCGTCTATATCTTCCTCGGCGATAGCGTCGGCCCCGCGCCAGGCCGCATGGGCCCTGGCCCCGCGCAGCCACACGAGGTCGGCGCGCATCCCGTCCACGCCTGCGGCAAAGCAACGCTGGGTGATCTGCGCCAGGGCCTGGTCATCCAGCTCGATACTGTCCAGGCGTACGCGCGCCTGAATGCAGCGCTCACGCAAAGCGGCTTGCGGCTCGGCCCACTGTTCACAGAACGCGACGGGGTCACTGTCGAAATCCAGGCGACGACGGATAATCTGCCCGCGCTCGGCCGGCACCGTCTGCCCGCTCAAGGCCACATTGAAACCAAAACGGTCGAGCAACTGCGGGCGCAACTCCCCCTCTTCCGGGTTCATCGTGCCGATCAGCACAAAACGCGCCGCATGCCGATGGGAGATGCCATCACGTTCGATCAGGTTGGTGCCGCTGGCGGCCACATCGAGCAACAGATCGACCAAATGATCAGGCAGCAGGTTGACTTCATCAACGTACAACACGCCACCATCGGCTTTGGCCAGCACGCCAGGGGAAAATTGTGCACGGCCCTCGCCGAGCGCGGCGTCCAGGTCCAGGGTGCCGACCAGGCGCTCCTCGGTCGCGCCCAGGGGCAAGGTGACAAACTGCCCGCTGGCGAGCAGGTCCGCCAGGCCACGGGCCAGGGTGGACTTGGCCATGCCGCGCGGGCCTTCGATCAGCACACCGCCGATCCTGGGATCGATCGCGTTCAGGCACAGCGCCAGTTTCAGCTCATCGGCGCCGACCACGGCGGCCAGCGGGAAATGCGCAATATCGGTCATCAGCTGTCTTCTTCCATATCCAGCAACAGGTTTTCCAACGCTTCGCGGTAAGCGCCGGGCTCTTGCCACATGCCGCGCTGCTGGGCTTCGAGCATGCGCTCGGTCATGTCGCGCAGGGCGTCGGGGTTGTGCTGCTGCACAAACGCGCGGGTGTCAGGGTCAAGCAGGTAGGCGTCGGCGAGCAGCGCGTATTGGTGATCATCGATCAACGCGGTGGTGGCGTCGAAGGCGAACAGGTTGTCCACGGTCGCGGCCATTTCAAACGCGCCTTTATAGCCATGACGCTTCACACCTTCGATCCACTTCGGGTTGGCCGCACGGGAGCGCACCACCCGATTGAGCTCTTCCTTCAAGGTGCGGATTTTCGGCAGGTCCGGCTGGCTGTGATCGCCATGATAGCTGGCGGCCTTGTCGCCGCTCAGGGTTTCCACGGCGGCGAGCATGCCGCCCTGGAATTGGTAGTAATCGTTGGAGTCGAGCACATCGTGTTCGCGATTGTCCTGGTTCTGCAACACCGCCTGCACCTGGCTCAAGCGCTGGGCGAATTGCCCACGGGCGGCGGTGCCCTCGTCGGCGCCGCCATAGGCGTAGCCACCCCAGTTGAGGTAAACCTCGGCCAGGTCCTCGCGGCTTTGCCACAGGCGACCGTCAATTGCGCCCTGCACGCCCGCGCCATAGGCGCCTGGCTTGGCGCCGAAAATGCGCCAGCCGGCCTGTTTCGCGGCGGCCGCCTCGTCAAGGCCCGACTCAAGCAACGCCTGGCGCTCGCTGCGCACCTTGGCGGCCAGCGGGTTCATGTCATCCGGCTCGTCCAGGGCCGCCACCGCTTGCACCGCCGCATCGAACAGGCGGATCAGATTGGCGAACGCATCGCGAAAGAAACCGGAGACGCGCAGCGTCACGTCGACACGCGGACGATCCAACAGGCTGATCGGCAGAATCTCGAAGTCGTCCACGCGCTGGCTGCCGGTGGCCCATACCGGGCGCACGCCCATCAGCGCCATGGCCTGGGCGATGTCGTCGCCACCGGTGCGCATGGTGGCAGTGCCCCACACCGACAGGCCCAGCTGGCGCAGATGGTCGCCGTGGTCCTGCAGGTGCCGCTCAAGCAACAGACTGGCCGACTGGAAACCGATGCGCCAGGCCGTGGTGGTCGGCAGGTTGCGCACATCCACGGTGAAGAAATTACGCCCGGTGGGCAATACATCCAGGCGGCCGCGACTCGGCGCGCCACTGGCACCGGCCGGCACAAAGCGACCGCCCAGGGCATCCAGCAGGCCGCGCATTTCTGCCGGGCCGCAGGCATCCAGGCGCGGCGCCACAACAATGCGCAGGCTCTCGACCACCGCCTTCACCTCTTCCCAGCCGGCTTCCTCCAACTGCTCCAGCGGCCCCTCCAGCGCCTGCTCGATCAAGCGCGTCGCGTAGAGCTCCAGGCGCTCGCGGGTGTCACCGGCGGTGCGCCACAGCTGTGCGTCGAGCTTGCGCAACACCTCAGGCTGCCGCCCGGTCCACGGTTCTGCGAGCGCGCAGTCCAGCGGATCGAAACCCAGCTCGAACGCCTTGGCCAGCACCCGCAACAGGCTCGATTGCGCGCCACGGCCATCGCCACGGGGAATACGCAGCAGGGCCAGCAAGGTATCGATACGCAAGCGCCCCGCCGGCGACTCGCCAAAGATATGCAGGCCGTCGCGGATCTGTGATTCCTTCAGGTCACACAGGTAGGTGTCCAGGCGCGGTAACCAGATGTCGGCATCGGCCTCGCCGTCCAGCTCGAGTTCCTGGTCGATACGGGTTTCGCGCACCAGCTTGAGGATGTCTTTCTGCAATTCCAGCGCGCGTCGCGGGTCGAGCAACTGCGCTTCGTAATATTCGTCGGCCAGCAATTCCAGGTCGCGTAGCGGGCCGTAGGTTTCGGCGCGGGTCAGGGGCGGCATCAGGTGGTCGATGATCACCGCCTGGGTGCGCCGCTTGGCCTGGGCGCCCTCGCCCGGGTCATTGACGATAAACGGGTAGATATTCGGCAGCGGGCCGAGCAGCACGTCCGGCCAGCAGTTTTCCGACAGGCCCACGCCCTTGCCCGGCAGCCATTCGAGGTTACCGTGCTTGCCCACATGAATCAGCGCGTGGGCGCCATAGGTCTGGCGCAGCCAGAAGTAGAACGCCAGATAGCCGTGGGGCGGGACCAGGTCAGGGTCGTGATACACCGCGCTCTGATCAACCTGATAACCGCGCGCCGGTTGAATGCCGACGAAGGTCTGGTCCAGGCGCAGGCCGGCGATCATCAGGCGGCCGTCGCGGCACATCGGGTCCTGATGCGGCGCGCCCCAGCGCTCCAGCACAGCTTGACGATTGGCCTCGGGCAGGCGCTGGAACATTGCGTCATAGTCGTCCAGGCCCAGGCTTTGATGGCACGGGCGCAGGTCGAGGCTGTCCAGGTCGTTGGTGACGCCGCCCAGCAAGGCGTGGATCAAAGCGGTGCCGCTGTCCGGCAAGGTGGACGGCACCGGGTACCCTTCGGCTTGCAACGCACGCAGGATGTTCAGCGCTGCCGCCGGCGTATCCAGGCCCACGCCGTTGCCGATACGGCCGTCGCGGGTTGGATAATTGGCCAGGATCAGCGCCACACGCTTGTGCGCATTCGGCAGCCGCGCCAGCTCGACCCAGCGGCGCGCCAGTTCGGCGACAAAATCCATGCGCTCGGGCGCCGCGCGGTAGCACACCACGTCCGACTGGCTGCGCTCACTGCGCCAGGCCAGGTCCTTGAAGCTGATCGGCCGGCTGATGATGCGCCCGTCCAGCTCCGGCAAGGCAATGTGCATCGCCAGGTCGCGGGGGCCGAGCCCCTGTGCGCTGGCCTCCCAGCCGGGTTGGTTATCCTGGGCGCAGATCGCCTGGATCACCGGGATATTGCGCCGAAACGGTCGCAGGTGCGGTGCTTCCGGGCTGGATTGGGCAAAGCCTGTGGTGTTGAGTATCACTGCGGCTTGCACGTCGTCCAACAGGTCCTCCACCACCGCGAGGCAACCGGGCTCTTTCAAACTGGCCACTGCGATGGGCAACGGATTCAGGCCCGCGGCCTGCAAGCGCTGGCAGAACACATCGATAAACCCGGTATTGGCCGCCTGCAAGTGCGAGCGGTAGAACAGCACCGCCGCAACGGGGAAGTCGGCGTGCCACTGCGCCTGCCAGTCATTGAGGCGGGCATTGGCGGTGTGCGGGTGATAGATCGCCGTACGCGGCAAGGCTTGCGGTTCGGCCCAGGCGTAGTCGCGGCCCAGATGGGCACTGGCCAGGCAGCGATAAAAGTCCAGCGCATTGCCCAGGCCACCCTGGCGCAGAAAGTGCCACAGACGCTCACGCTGTTCGGCAGCGACGGTGCTCAGGCCGCTGAGTTCCGGGTCCGGACGATCATCCCCCGGCACCAGGATCAGCGTGACGCCGCGCCCGGCCAGTTCCACCAGGCGCTCGATGCCGTAGCGCCAATAACCGATGCCGCCATGCAGGGAAATCAGGATGACCCTGGCGTGACGCAGCACCTCATCGACGTACAGGTCGACCGAGGCATGGTTCTGCACCTGCATCGGGTTGGCCAGGCGCAGGCTGGGGTAATCCTCGGGCAACTGCTGCGCCGCTTCGGCGAGCAGCGCCAGGCTGGAATCGCCGCTGCACAGGATCACCAGCTCGGCGGGGGTTTGGCCAAGGTCGGCGATATTGTCGTCCGCGACGAAGCCACCGGGTTGGGTCCTGAGCAGGTGCATGGTTAAACGCTGAGGGCGGCGCGCAGTTGCGCTTCAAGGCCGGCGGCATCCAGTTCCTGGCCGATCAGCACCAGGCGCGTGGTGCGTGCTTCTTCCACGCCCCAGGCACGGTCGAAGTGCTTGTCGAAGCGCGTGCCCACGCCCTGGATCAGCAGGCGCATCGGCTTGTTCGGGATTGCGGCGAAACCTTTGACGCGCAGGATGCCGTGCTGCACCACCAATTGGGTCAAGGCGTCGAGCAACAGGGCTTCATCGGCTTGCGGCAGGTCGATGGAAATGGAGTCGAAGGCATCGTGATCGTGGTCGTCCTCACCGTCGTGGTGCTGATCATGATGGCTGTGGCGCGCGTCGATGTGCTCCTCGGAGCCGGCGCCCAGGCCAATCAGCACGTCCAACGGCACGCGACCGCTGCTGGCTTCGATGATCTTCACCGCCGGCGGCAGCTCTTCAGCCACTTCCAAGCGCACGCGGGCCAGGTCTTCGGCGCTGATCAGGTCGGCTTTGTTGAGGATCACCAGGTCGGCACTGGCCAATTGGTCGGCGAACAGCTCGTGCAACGGCGACTCGTGGTCCAGGTTCGGGTCGAGCTTGCGCTGGGCATCGACCTGGTCGGGGAACGCGGCGAAGGTACCGGCGGCCACGGCCGGGCTGTCGACCACGGTGATCACCGCGTCGACGGTGCAGGCGCTGCGGATTTCCGGCCACTGGAAAGCCTGTACCAGCGGTTTTGGCAGGGCCAGGCCCGAGGTTTCGATGAGAATGTGGTCAAGGTCGCCGCGACGGGCGACCAGCTCGCGCATCACCGGGAAGAACTCTTCCTGCACGGTGCAGCACAGGCAGCCGTTGGCCAGCTCGTAGACGCGGCCGTTGGCTTCTTCTTCGGTGCATCCGATGGAGCACTGCTTGAGGATTTCACCGTCAATGCCCAGCTCGCCGAACTCGTTGACGATCACGGCAATGCGACGGCCCTGGGCGTTGTCGAGCATATGGCGCAGCAAGGTGGTTTTACCCGAGCCGAGAAAGCCGGTAACGATGGTGACGGGGAGTTTGGCCAGTGTTTTCATCGGATGCCCTTTGGGGCGGGCATACGGGACGACAGGCCCTGCGGCGACGCGCAGCAGCGGATTTCGTCACCGGATCACCCCGCCCGGTTGAATTGAAAAATCAGTGACGAGGCAGGTCTCCTGGCTTGGGGCGTGCAGGTCTTGCGACCCATGCTGACTGCGCCTTCCCGCCGTCTCGGCAGTGGCGTGGCAGTCAACTGAACCCTTCACAGTTGCGGGGGCAGCCGCGGCTTGAACCGCGTTCCCTTCTTAGCTTCGGCCGCAGCCGAAGAACCTCGAATGTGCAAGGCTACAGGGGCTCGCGGCATTTGACTACCGTCCCCGGCCCATGCTCTCCTACTCATCTTGTTTCGGGTGCCCTTCACAGGGTGAAACGGGAAACCGGTGCGCCATAGACCCATGGCAAGTCCGGTGCTGCCCCCGCAACGGTAAGCGAGCGAAGCGTCAAATCCACTGTGCCTGTGCATGGGAAGGAGATGCTTGATAAGGCCCACTCTTTGTTCAAGAGCGCCCCTCGCAAGCCCGGAGACCGGCCCGAAAAAATCAGATAACAAACCCGCGGTGGGCGGGCGCTGTTCGAAACCCTGCGTGCCCGGCGCGTGGGGTTTGCATGCGCTCGTTTCACCCTGACACTTGAAAGGGACGCGCCATGTCGATCATCAGCAGCACTTCGCCCGCAGCCAGCGGCACTGCCACCTTGAGCCAACGCCTGACCGCCGCTATCGGTGCGTCGATCCTTGGCGCGTGCCTGGTGTATTTCGCCGGTTTCTCCCATATCGAGGCCGTGCACAATGCGGCCCACGATACCCGCCACAGCGCCGCGTTTCCGTGCCACTGAGACCTGCCGACATGATCAAGCGTATTGCCCAGACCGCAGGCTTCACCGGCTTGCTGGCCGCCCTGCTGCTGACCCTGCTGCAAAGCCTGTGGGTCGCGCCATTGATTTTGCAGGCGGAGACTTTTGAAAAGGCTCCAGCCGTGGCCGAAGTGCCCCATGAACATGCCGCAGGGGCTGCTGCCCACACCCATGACGCCGAAGCCTGGGAGCCGGAAGATGGCTGGCAGCGCGTGCTGTCGACCACCGGTGGCAACCTGGTCGTGGCGGTCGGGTTTGCGCTGATGCTGGCCGGCCTGTACACCCTGCGCGCTCCGACCCGCACAGCTCAAGGGCTGCTGTGGGGCCTGGCCGGTTATGCCACCTTCGTACTCGCGCCGACCCTGGGCCTGCCGCCCGAGCTGCCGGGCACCGCCGCCGCTGATCTGGCGCAACGGCAGATCTGGTGGATCGGCACGGCTGCGTCTACCGCTGCCGGTATTGCCTTGCTGGTGTTCGGTCGCGGCGGGTTGCTCAAAGTGCTGGGTGTGGCGATCCTTGCCGTACCCCACCTAATCGGCGCTCCGCAGCCGGAAGTCCACGCCATGCTGGCCCCGGAGGCCCTCGAAGCCCAGTTCAAGATCGCATCGCAGTTGACCAATGTGGCGTTCTGGCTGGCCCTTGGCTTGATCAGTGCCTGGCTGTTTCGCCGTAACCGCGATGAACACTACGCGGCATGACCCTCGTCGTCGGCCTGGGTTGCC
This sequence comes from Pseudomonas sp. 31 R 17, assembly GCF_900004915.1. Taxonomy (NCBI): domain Bacteria; kingdom Pseudomonadati; phylum Pseudomonadota; class Gammaproteobacteria; order Pseudomonadales; family Pseudomonadaceae; genus Pseudomonas; species Pseudomonas sp. 31 R 17. The sequence continues at coordinate 99,656 of NZ_CVTN01000061.1, read as the reverse complement.
AGCGCGGTTGTGACGTGCGCACCCTGCTGGAGCTCCTTGATAGCGCCCTCGCCGAGAGTGGCATTGAACGCCAGCGCATTACCGCGCTGGCGAGCATTGATCGCAAACAGGCTGAGCCAGGGTTGCTGGCCCTGGCCCGGTTGCTGAACCTGCCCTTGCAGTGTTTCAGCGCCGAAGAGCTGGCGGGCTATGAACATCGGCTGAGCCACAAATCAGCCGTCGCGTTCAGCCATACCGGCTGTTACGGCATCGCCGAAAGCGCCGCGCTGGCCCTGGCCGAACAACTCGCCCACGGCCCGGCCCGCCTGCTGATTACCCGCAGGAAAACCGCCCAGGCTACCTTTGCATTAGCCTGCGCCGGTTAAAATCCCGATAATTGCCGCTCTCGATCATGAGCAACTTTCATGCTCGCCCGTTTTACAACAGGAATTCCCCATGACCGTCTACTTCATCGGCGCCGGCCCCGGCGACCCGGAACTGATTACCGTCAAGGGCCAGCGGCTGATCCGCAGTTGCCCGGTGATCATCTACGCCGGCTCGCTGGTGCCTGCGGCGGTGCTCGAAGGTCATCAGGCGCACCAGGTGGTCAACAGCGCCGAGCTGCACCTGGAACAGATCATCGACTTGATCAAGGCCGCCCATGCGCAAGGCCAGGATGTGGCGCGCGTGCACTCCGGCGACCCAAGCCTGTATGGGGCGATTGGCGAGCAGATTCGCCATTTGCGTGAGCTGGGCATCCCCTTCCAGATCATTCCCGGCGTCACCGCAGTGGCGGCCTGCGCGGCGCTGCTGGAAACCGAGCTGACCCTGCCGGACATCGCCCAGAGCGTGATCCTGACCCGCTATGCCGATAAAACCAGCATGCCTGCCGGCGAGGACTTCGACAGCCTGGCCCGCCACGGCACGACCATGGCGATTCACCTGGGAGTCAATCACCTGGAGAAGATCGTCGCCGAGCTGCTGCCGCACTATGGCGCCGATTGCCCGATCGCCGTGGTGCACCGCGCGACCTGGCCGGATCAGGATTGGGTGGTGGGAACATTGGCGGATATCGCCGAAAAAGTCGCGGCCAAGGGGTTTCGGCGTACCGCGTTGATTGTGGTGGGTCGAGTGCTGGCCAGTGACACGTTCAGTGAGTCGTCACTGTATCGGGCGGGGCATGCGCACCTGTACCGACCTTGAGTTTCCACTTCACAAAACCCAATCAATCCGCTGATTTAAATGAATAAAACAAATAAAACTGTAGGAGCGAGCTTGCTCGCGAAAAACCTCAACGATAACGCGCGCTCCCTGAATCAACGCGGCGCCTGTGAGTTTTTCGCGAGCAAGCTCGCTCCTACAATTTTGGGCAAGCTCCCTCCCACACTTGATCCTTGTTTTTTCAAGCATAAAAAAACGGCGCTCACGGGGCGCCGTTTTTTCGTCGCAGTGAACACCTTACTCAGTAGTAGGCGTTTTCTTTCTGCGTGTGGTCGGTCACGTCACGTACACCCTTGAGCTCGGGAATGCGTTCGAGCAGGGTGCGCTCGATGCCTTCACGCAGGGTCACGTCCGCCTGGCCGCAGCCCTGGCAACCGCCGCCGAACTTCAATACGGCGATACCGTCATCCACCACATCGATCAGGCTCACCTGGCCGCCGTGGCTGGCCAGCCCCGGGTTGATCTCGGTTTGCAGGTAGTAGTTGATACGCTCGTTGACCGGGCTGTCGGCGTTGACGTTCGGCACCTTGGCATTGGGCGCCTTGATGGTCAATTGGCCACCCATACGATCAGTGGCGTAGTCGACCACGGCATCGTCAAGGAAGGCTTCGCTGAAGGCATCGATGTACGCGGTGAAGCTCTTGAGCCCCAATGCGGTGTCTTCAGGCTTCTCTTCCCCAGGCTTGCAGTAGGCAATGCAAGTCTCGGCGTACTGGGTACCAGGCTGGGTAATAAAGACGCGGATACCGATACCCGGGGTGTTCTGCTTGGACAGCAGGTCAGCCAGGTAATCGTGGGCGGCGTCGGTAATGGTTATGGCAGTCATGGAAACTCCTCACAGGCTTGCCGGCAGTTTACGCCAAATTATTACGCAGGTACAAAGTCCGAGTGTTTTTGTCGGAAAAGCATCCCGGGGGCCGCGTCCTGCTGAGTCCTTCAGCAATACCTATCTATGTAGCACTTGCGAGGATGCACATCTCTCTAGCATGACATCGCGATCTTAATTGCTCACTCGCGAGGTCTTAATGAAGCCCACACTTTCCCGACTCATGTCCAAGAGCCCACCTGCGCGCCTGTCGGACCTCGATCACCTGCTGGACCATCTGGCGAGCCTGATCCAGGGCCCGACACTTGAGAACGCGCTGAAGTCTTACTACTGCCCTCCAGCAGACTCGGCACTGGGCCGCGAATGCAAAGCCGCTGTTCGCGTGCTTAAAATCCTGGAAGAGGATGACGACTTCAAGGCGTTCCTCAGTGCAAAACCCTCGCCCAACCACTCTCCGCTCGGCGATTTCCCTTACGACTTTCTGTCCGACCTGCTCAGTACGCCGAAATCACCCATCCCTGACCCGGCGGAAGTGTTCGACATTGGCGGTCATCCGGTTGTGTTGCGCAAAGCGCCGCTCTACTGGGCCAACCAGATAGACATCCTGCTGGACGTCTACCGCAAAGTCGGCAACGGCGTCAAAAGCGACGGCTCTGTGCGCCTTGATCTGGTATTGGCCTATTACGCAATCATACCCGCCGCCCCAGCAACCCTGGCCCAGTGGAAAGCTGTGCAATATTACCTGCAGGAATATCGGGCGCTTTGCCAACTGGGTCACGATGGCCATGTCAGCGACCTGGAACACTTGCTGGGGCCTGAGGATGACAGAATCATCAAACAAGTCGTGCGCGACCTCGAGCGCGACAATGCCCGGTCGTTGTTCGCACAAGTCGTCCCCCAGCGGTTGACCCCTGCGCAACAAGCAGCACTCGACACCACCCCCACCGTACTCCTGGAACAGATCCTCAATACCCCCGAAAACCTGGCATTGGGCCAATCCATCGCCGTGGCCCTGGACTGGTATGGCGCCAGCGATGGCCAAGCGTGCCTGCAAGCCGTCACGGTCAAACTGCTCTGGCGCGCACTCTGGCTGACGATCACGCCAGACGCCCATTCACTCAACGACAACGAACTCAAAGCGTTCATCCCCCCGGCGGTCAACTATGGGTTCATTCGTCAGTCGTTGAACAAGGAGTATGAGCGCTCATTACGCCTCAATGCCTCGACGGCGCGCCTGGCCGTCTGCGTGCTCAAGGCCAATATTCCCAGTGAAGTATGGGTTGAGGGCATTCCAGATGAATTGCCTTACGGTACCTCCAGCGCATGGGTCAACTTCAAAAGCGGATTTATCCTGGCCGAGTCGGTCGCCCCGGGCTCATCAAGGCATATGACGTTCGAGCAACTGCTCAATCTGCCAGGTGAGTTCCTTCGTGTGTATGCCGACGAACCAGCACAACAAACGCTGGTGGTTGCGGCAAAAATCCAACCGACGCTCAGTTGGGCAGTAAACACTGGCCTGCTGCCGGTAAGCCGGAACGGCCACTCCAGCAAAGATATCGAACACGCATTGGCTGCCCTGGAGCAGCATGAAAGCGAGACGGTGACGGCGACGCAAAACCTCGTACTGCAACCACCCAGTCGTTTTCGTTTCAACTCGGACACTGAGTATGACCAGGCTTTCAATGACTACCTGCAAACCCCAAGAGCGGCCTACAAAACCCTGATAACAGGTTTGCTGGCGCAGTTTGCGCCGTTATGGCCGGGCAATAGCGACCGTGACGAGATCACGGTGTATTCGTTACGCCAACCGCTGCATGACGTCCAGGTCGAGCATGAAAACAAGCACAACACTGACGCCGTTCGCGGGCGCTCGGGGTTTATCCTGCGTCTGGCGAGCGCTGACCATCCGTACACCCTGCGCTACATCGAGGTATTTCCGAACGCCGGCATTGTTCGCGTGCGCGAAGACCTCAAAACCCTGTTGGTGGGCGGCGAGGTAAAAGTCGAACGTGTTGGCGGGGCCACCCGCTCAAGTCGAGGCAGTTTCAGAAAAGGTACCGAACTGCCATTTGACTGGAAAGCTTATAAAGACGCCGTGAAGCCTGAGCCCGACCAGACAGCCACCCTGATCGTCGAGCAAGTCGGGCAGGTGATGCCGGCGCTCATCGCATCCCAGGATGAGCAAGCGCCACAAGCCCCACCGCCGCTGCCCCCTCGGCAACCCCTGTCACGGGCCGCCAATTTCCGCCAATCCCCCAGGATTGAGGCACTGGCTGAGATGATCGCGCGTGAGTTGTTCTTTTGCGATGAAAAGACCCTGCTGGAGAAAACCCGTAAAGCCTCACGGACCATGGATATCGGCCGTGACTTTCTTGAAGACATTTCTTACTGGGGAAAAATGTTCGTGCCGTTCTGGGGCTCCATCGACGACCTGGCCTCAGGCGATCCTCAACGTATCGAGTCAGGTGGGCTCGGCCTTTTTACCGATATCGTGTCGTTCGGTGTGCCCATCGGCAAGTACATTGCCGGCTGCACGCGCGTAGTGGTCCAGGCGGGCAAGGCCGGCATCCGCCTTGCGTTGCCGCGCTTCACCGCGCTGACCAGAAAGCTGATCACCGCCACGTTGCAGGAACTCAACCCCCTGGCTGCCGTGGCCGCGGTATTGAAACTGGGTCGATTCGCCCTGATCAAACTCGGCACGGCAACCCTGCGCCAGGCCAGCAAGGGGCTCGCGCAGTTGCGCGACGGGAGTGTCGCCGCTCGCCACATGATCTCCGTCGACCCGCGCATCTGGTCACCGGGCCAGGCCGGCGACCGCTTGTTTACGGTGGACGGTTTCCCCAACATCCCCATGCGCAATGTCGGCAGCCTGGAAGCACCGGACTATCGGCTGATTGACGCCGGCTCCAGCCGCGTTTTCGGGCCACGCTTTCGCGAGCCGGTCACGGTTATCAGCAACACAAGCCCGCTGATCCGCAAGTACGCCGTGGACCCTCACTGGATTGCCGGACTCAAGCCCGACTCCCGCGGGATCTTTTTCCGTGCGGAGTACAACCAACGGTTCATCTGCAATATCGATGACAGAGGCACGATCTCGGTGTATCAGGTGCGGGACAACTCCTACGGTTTTATCCAGGAGACCGCCGCCGGCGCCGACAACAGTTTTTCCGTGGTGTTGGTCAACCCCAGGAAAAACCGGGACCTGTCGATCACGCTATCGTCCGTGGAGCCGGGACACTGGTATTCAAGCCAGATCAAAGTCACGGGTGGCGCTCCGGAAAAGCCCGACTTCGTCACGCCCCTGATCCTGACGAAATGGACGCAAGCCAGTGAAAGCGCCCTGAAAAAAACCATGGATGACTTTGTGAGGACCTACAACCTGCACCCCGACGCATTCAGGCAGTTTGTACATACCGGCGACAACCTGGCGAGTCGTGGGCGCGCGATGCTGGACCGAGCAGGCACCGCGCGCACGGAAGTCACCTTTGATCATCTGGAAAGTTGGCGCACGACCTCCCAGAAAAACCGCAACACGCTGACCCTGGAGGGATTCGCCGCCGACCACAACCTGGACCCGAGGGCCTTTGCAGAGTATGTAAACCTGGATGGCAGCTATCGGGCAGCCGGAAAGGTACTCGCCCGGCATGCCAGCGGCGGGCAGTTCACCCCGGTGAACCACACCCATCTGCAAGCGTGGCACACCCTCTACAACTCCAATAATTCAAGCTCTTCCATGGCCACCTTTGTTCAAGCAAACGATCTCAACCCGTTGATCTGGCGCACCTATGTCAACGACAACGGCAGCCTGACCCGCGCGGGAAGAGAAATGCGGGTTTTCGGCTCGGGAGACATCGTCGACGAACCGATCGCCAGGAAACGCCCAGCCCCGCCCGAGCCCCGGCCGGGCGGTTCGAAGCGGCCGCGCCTGGAAAACGATACGCCCCCCTTACGGCGCCGATCCACGTCTATCACCGCTTCCTACGATCACAGAATCAACAATAACGCGCCGATCCTTCAGGACCCGAACGATGTCCGGCACAGCCTGACCCGGGAGCTCGAAGGCGCACCTGAGAAAATCAAGATCACCGATGCCAATCATTTTTTTGATGAGTTCATGGGCCACCAACATATGGAGGTCAAGAGCGCTGCAACCAAAAGCATTCGCGACTGGATCGCCAGGGAAGGCAGTCACCATCGCACGCTGGATCGATTGCTTGAGGTCAAGAAGCTCGGTGAGGGCCCGGAACGGGGTCTGTCGGTGGTCGCCAGGACCGATATCAAACGCTTCGACGTCCTCGGCCCCTACACCGGCAAGTTGCACTTGAATAAGGCGTCGATGGATGCCGAGATAATGGAAAAAAGTAAAGAGGCCGTCGGTACTTATCTATTCAGGACAAACACCAACGGCGCGTTTATCAGCGGTCACGGCAACAGCAATATCCTTAGCCTGGTTAACGCGGTCAATGTACCGGGCATCCCCAACGTCGGCATCGAGAACGTGGGTTCCTTGCATGTAGGAAAGTACATGGTGTTCCTGCTCGCGTGGAGGGATATTCCTGCGGGGACGGAGTTGCTGATGGACTATGGGAAAGATTACTGGAAGTACATAAAACCCCAAGGCCATCGCCCCTGATCGTCCCCCGGCCGCCGCGTCAGAGGTTCTCGTAGCGATTCATGTCCAATACGCCCTCCTCCACCGGCGTGGTTTCGTGGATGTACTGCGACACGTCATGGAAGTACTGCCAGAACTGCGGATGACTGCGACGAATACCCCAGCGGTCGACAATCTGCTCAAAGCGCTCGGCGTCCCTGGCATTTTCCATCGCTGTGACAAATTCCGGCACTTCCCGGGCCAGGATATTGAACATGAAGTTCGGGTAGCTGCTGAGCACACCCGGGTAGATAGTTACGGTGTCCAGGCATGGCCAAAAGCGGCGTGGCCTGGCCGCGACAGCGCGCATCGGTGATGTACAGGTGTTGGATGTCGCGGGTGAAGGAAATCGTCGAAGCGGGGTGATTTACCGGCACAGCCTCTGCCTGCACGGTACTGGCCATCAAGGCCAGAACGGCGCTGACAATTACACGAAGTGACATGTATCCGGTCCCGATTCAAGGCGTGCAGTGAAAGTGGCGATGGTTCTACCTAGCCATGACTGCCTGCAACATGAGCGATATTCATGCAGAACCCCGCATGCTCAAATCCGGCACAGGTTTGTTATCATTCACGCCCCCCCGAAATGCCTGACCAGAGTAGTCCCATGTCCGATCGTAGCGCTCGTCTGCAAGCCCTTCACCAAGCCCTCAAGGAACGCGTCCTGATCCTGGACGGTGGCATGGGCACGATGATCCAGAGCTACAAGCTCGAGGAACAGGACTACCGTGGCAAACGCTTCGCCGACTGGCCGAGCGACGTCAAGGGTAATAACGATCTGCTGGTACTCACCCGCCCCGATGTGATCGGTGGGATCGAAAAGGCCTATCTGGATGCGGGTGCGGATATTCTCGAAACCAACACCTTCAACGCCACGCGGATTTCCATGGCCGACTACGGCATGGAAGCGCTGGCCTATGAACTGAACGTTGAAGGCGCACGCCTGGCCCGCAGGATCGCCGACGCCAAGACCCTCGAGAACCCGGCCAAGCCGCGCTTTGTCGCTGGCGTACTCGGCCCCACCAGCCGCACCTGCTCGCTGTCGCCGGACGTGAACAACCCCGGCTACCGCAACGTGACCTTCGACGAACTGGTGGAAAACTACACGGAGGCCACCAAGGGCCTGATCGAAGGCGGCGCCGACCTGATCCTGATCGAAACCATCTTCGATACGCTCAACGCCAAGGCCGCGATCTTCGCCGTGCAGGGCGTGTTCGAAGAACTGGGCGTCGAACTGCCGATCATGATCTCCGGCACCATCACCGATGCCTCCGGCCGCACCCTGTCGGGCCAGACTACCGAAGCGTTCTGGAACTCCGTGGCCCACGCCAAGCCGATCTCGGTCGGCTTGAACTGCGCCCTCGGTGCCAGCGAACTGCGCCCCTACCTGGAAGAGCTGTCGAACAAGGCCAACACTCACGTATCCGCCCACCCGAACGCCGGCCTGCCCAATGAATTCGGCGAGTACGACGAACTGCCCTCGGAAACCGCCAAGGTCATCGAAGAGTTCGCCCAGAGCGGTTTCCTGAATATCGTCGGCGGTTGCTGCGGTACCACGCCGGGCCATATCGAAGCCATCGCCAAGGCCGTGGCCGGCTACGCACCACGGCCGATCCCGGACATTCCCAAGGCCTGCCGCCTGTCCGGCCTGGAGCCGTTCACCATTGATCGCAGCTCACTATTCGTCAACGTCGGCGAGCGCACCAACATCACCGGCTCGGCCAAGTTCGCCCGTCTGATCCGTGAAGACAACTACACCGAAGCCCTCGAAGTCGCCCTGCAGCAGGTGGAAGCCGGCGCCCAGGTGATCGACATCAACATGGACGAGGGCATGCTCGATTCGAAGAAGGCCATGGTGACCTTCCTCAATCTGATCGCCGGCGAGCCGGACATCTCCCGCGTGCCGATCATGATCGACTCCTCCAAGTGGGAAGTGATCGAAGCCGGCCTCAAGTGCATCCAGGGCAAGGGCATCGTCAACTCCATCAGCATGAAGGAAGGCGTCGAGCAGTTCATTCACCACGCCAAACTGTGCAAGCGCTATGGCGCCGCCGTGGTGGTGATGGCGTTCGACGAAGCCGGCCAGGCCGACACCGAGGCGCGCAAGAAAGAAATCTGCAAGCGCTCCTACGACATCCTGGTCAATGAAGTCGGCTTCCCGCCGGAAGACATCATCTTCGACCCGAATATCTTCGCCGTCGCCACCGGCATCGAAGAGCACAACAACTATGCCGTCGACTTCATCAACGCCTGCGCCTATATCCGCGACGAACTGCCGTATGCGCTGACCTCCGGTGGCGTGTCCAACGTGTCGTTCTCGTTCCGCGGCAACAACCCGGTGCGCGAGGCGATCCACTCGGTGTTCCTGCTGTATGCGATCCGCAACGGCCTGACCATGGGCATCGTCAACGCCGGCCAGTTGGAGATCTACGACCAGATCCCCGCCGAGCTGCGCGATGCAGTGGAAGACGTGGTGCTCAACCGCACCCCGGACGGCACCGACGCTCTGCTCGCCATTGCCGACAAGTACAAGGGCGACGGCAGCGTCAAGGAAGCCGAGACCGAAGAGTGGCGCGGCTGGGACGTCAACAAGCGCCTGGAACACGCGCTGGTCAAGGGCATCACTACCCATATCGTTGAGGACACCGAGGAGTCGCGCCTGTCGTTTGCGCGCCCGATCGAAGTGATCGAAGGCCCGCTGATGTCGGGCATGAACATCGTTGGCGACCTGTTCGGCGCCGGCAAGATGTTCCTGCCACAAGTGGTGAAATCGGCCCGGGTGATGAAACAGGCCGTGGCCCACCTGATCCCGTTCATCGAGCTGGAGAAAGGCGACAAGCCGGAAGCCAAGGGCAAGATCCTGATGGCCACGGTCAAGGGCGACGTGCATGACATCGGCAAGAACATCGTCGGCGTGGTGCTCGGGTGCAACGGCTATGACATCGTCGACCTCGGCGTGATGGTGCCGGCGGAGAAGATCCTGCAGGTCGCCAAAGAGCAGAAGTGCGACATTATCGGCCTGTCCGGCCTGATCACGCCGTCCCTGGATGAGATGGTGCACGTGGCCCGCGAGATGCAGCGCCAGGACTTCCACCTGCCGCTGATGATCGGTGGCGCCACCACCTCCAAGGCGCATACGGCGGTGAAAATCGAGCCCAAGTACAGCAATGACGCGGTGATCTACGTCACCGATGCCTCCCGTGCCGTGGGCGTGGCCACCCAGCTGCTGTCCAAGGAACTGAAGGCCGGTTTCGTCGAGAAGACCCGCCTGGAATACATCGACGTGCGCGAGCGCACCTCCAACCGCAGCGCCCGCACCGAGCGCCTGAGCTACCCGGCGGCCATCGCCAAGAAGCCGCAGTTCGACTGGAGCAGCTACACCCCGGTGGTGCCGACCTTTACCGGCGCCAAAGTGCTGGACAATATCGACCTCAACGTCCTGGCCGAGTACATCGACTGGACACCGTTCTTCATCTCCTGGGACCTGGCCGGCAAATTCCCGCGCATTCTTGACGACGAAGTGGTGGGTGAAGCCGCCACCGCGCTGTACGCCGACGCCCGGGAAATGCTCAGGAAGCTGATCGACGAAAAACTCATCAGCGCCCGCGCCGTGTTCGGTTTCTGGCCGACCAACCAGGTGCAGGACGATGACCTGGAAGTCTACGGTGACGACGGCCAGCCGATTGCCAAATTGCATCACCTGCGCCAGCAGATCATCAAGACCGACGGCAAGCCGAACTTCTCCCTGGCCGACTTCGTCGCGCCCAAGGACAGCGGCGTGACCGACTACATCGGTGGCTTTATCACCACCGCCGGCATCGGCGCCGAGGAAGTGGCCAAGGCCTACCAGGACGCGGGCGACGACTACAACTCGATCATGGTCAAGGCCCTCGCCGACCGCCTCGCCGAAGCCTGCGCCGAATGGCTGCACCAGCAAGTGCGCAAGCATTATTGGGGCTACGCCAGGGACGAGCAACTGGACAACGACGCGCTGATCAAGGAGCAGTACAGCGGCATCCGCCCTGCCCCCGGCTACCCGGCGTGCCCGGATCACACTGAAAAAGCCCAGCTGTTCCAGCTGCTGGACCCCGAAGCCCGCGAAATGCACGCCGGGCGCAGCGGCGTGTTCCTGACCGAGCACTACGCGATGTTCCCGGCAGCAGCAGTCAGCGGCTGGTACTTTGCCCACCCGCAGGCACAGTATTTTGCCGTGGGCAAAGTCGACAAGGATCAGGTTGCCAGCTACACCGCGCGCAAGGGCCAGGACCTGAGCGTGACGGAGCGCTGGCTGGCGCCGAACCTGGGCTACGACAACTGACGGCCCGCCCGGCTCGTCACTGCCGCGACGACGGACCCGGCTGTGGCGACGCCGGGCCTGGCTGTGGTAACGCCGGGACCTCCCTGCGCGACAAATCCTGCAGCAGACTCACCCGAGCGCGAGTTCGTTTAGCGGCCAAGTCGAACAGTTCGTCATAGTAGGACTTCTCGCTATCGGTGTTCGGCTTCCTGTCCTCATACTTGGTCTCCAACTCCTCATGACCCGCGACAGCATTGCTCTGCAGGGTCTGAAACTCATCGGGGTAGCGCTGCTCCAGGTATTTGACCCAATAGTCGCGGGCAACCAGGCTTTCATAGAACGCATCCGACGCTTCGGCCGCAAGTACCCGGGCACGGGTATCGATCACCAACTGCCCGCTGATCGGTCGAGCATAGGTCATGTGCCTGGGTTGACCCGGCAGCTCAAGCCCGTCGGGCCAGCCACGCGTCATGCCGATGCGGTATTGCAGCCTCACTTCGGCCCGGTCCAGCCCTGCGGCATTGGTCTCGGCCAATGAATCCACCCGGTCCAAGCGGAACAATCGCCGGGACAATTCCAGCAGGCGTTGGCCCCGTGTTTGCAAATCGAGCGTCGCAACCCCGCTCAGCACATTCGATTCGAACACCAGCACTTCCATTGAGCTGAACGTGAGGATGCGTCCGTCGATACAGGTGCCGTGGGTTTCAGAGGCCACGAACAACAACTCGCGCATCTGCGCATCGCCGGCAGCCGCCTCGATCACCGTCCATACCCGCCGGGTCAGATCAGCCGCCACATACCGGTACTCATCGGTATCGCGCAGTCGTTCGAGCAGATGGAAAAACCGCTCATGGCCCGGCTCATCGACCAATTGCTGCCACAACTGCCGCCTGGAGGCGGCCAGGTCCTGCGGCGAGTGCGCCAGCCACGACGCCAACACCGTCTCCCCTGTATCCCCAACCGGATCAAGAATAACTTCCAGCGGTTGGTAAGCATCGCCGTCGTCATCCCCATGGGCTTCCCCCTCGAACCCTTCAATCCATCCGTCGATCTCGCTCCTGCTCCACCCCATCACATCGCCCGTGCCATACCCCCTTAGCCGTTCGAAACTTTCACGTGAAAGGGCCCCGTTTTCGGACAGGTCGGTGCCCTGTACCAGTGCGTCGTGGCTGCCATCGAGCAATTCGTCGGGAAATGCTTCCAGGTGATTGCCGCACAGGTTCAGGGTGCGCAGGCTCGGCGTATCCAATGCGCCGGCTGGCCAGTCTGCAAGGCGATTGTGGCTAAGGTCCAGGCGCTCAAGCCGAGTGAAGGCCTCGGTGCTGAACTCGCGCAGGTCATTCCTGGACAGGTCCAACCGGCGCAAGTGATCGCCCCCCACTTGACGATACAAAGGCTGAGGATCGCTGATGGCATTGGAAGCCAGCTCCAGCTCCTCAAGCTGAGTCATGCGCGCCACGGATTCAGGAACGGCGTCAAGGCTGTTACCACTGAGCATCAGTTTGCGCAACGCGGGGAAACTGTGGAGAAAACCTTCGGCGCCCGACACGGTGCACTGCACACCGGTTAAGTTCAGCGTATGCACATTATTGAACTGCAGCGTCAGGGCGGGCAGGTCACGGGCTTGCAGGCCGTGCAGGCTCAACGCATAACCGTCTTCGGCTGACACATTGGTTTGCCAGCACTCAACGATATCGAGCGCGATCCGTCGACGTTGGTCGGCCATCTGGCTGAAGTCGGCGAGATCGGTATCGGCCAATTCGCATTTATACAGCCAGCCGTTCAGCTGGCGCGTCAAAGACCTGTACTCCTCGTGCCAGGCAGTCAACAGGCTATCGATTTGGGAGTCATCCATGCCTCCCTCGCGCAGTTTCTCGAACCATTGCCGCGCGCTTTGTTCAGTCACCGATGGGCTCATCTGCTGCAGTCGTGGGGCAAACCCCTCAGCCCCTTCGGCCACTGCAATCGGCTCAGGCAATGGCAACAGATAACGGGTCATCGTCATGGCTGTTTCCTGCGGGGGAAACACCTGCTGTACATGTTGCGCTTCAAAACCTGCCAATGCGCCGGCCGGTAAGCCCTGGGCGCTCTCGACCCGCTCGCGCGCAGCCGCCAGCGCAGCCTCACCCGAGGCACTGAAGGGGTTACCCGCCACGTTGGTTTTCATCAGGATCGTATCGTTGGCCAACACCTGGGGCGGCAAGGTCACCAGCGCATTGTCCCGCAGGTCCAGCCAGGCCAATTGCGGCAGACTCTCTGCGCCGCTCGGCCAGGTCTGCAAGGTTGAACCGCGCATATTCAGGGCCTTGAGCTGCCTCAACGCGCTCACATCGAGGCCTTCGAGCGGCGTGTTGCTACGGCTCAAATCCAGCAGTTCCAGGCTGCCCAGGTCATTGAGCTGTGCCTGCAGTGCCGGCATTACCAGGCTGTTATCGGCCATGTCGAGCCGGGTCAAGCCGGGAAGATCGCCAGCATCAATGGGTATTTCAGTCAAGCCAACCCCGTTGAGTTCCAAAGATTGCACGCCGCTGAATGTACCGATGAACGCGCGCGTCTGCTCGGGCGTTTCCCCCACCCAGTTCATGCGTAACGTGCGTACATGAGCAAAACTGGCTGCCGGTAACTGGGGCAGCTCAACGGTGCTCACTTGCCCCCCAGAGCCCATCAGTGGATACACCGGTCCTGGTAATTCGAGCACTGACGCCTTGCCCGCTATGCCATATCGTTCACCCACCGCCTCCCACCAATTGGCTTGAAGCTCGGTCAGCACATGCGCACTCGGTCCCTCCTGCCATCGCCCGGACCGCAACCTCATCTGCCGCCCGGTCTTATTGAACGGCGGGTAGTAGAACGTCTCGAAAATGTGGGCGTACTGATCGCTAAGGCCGTCAATCAGGGCCATCCGTGCCTCTGGGGTTTTCGCGGCGGCCATTATTTTTTCATTCAGTGCGTCAGCCAAAACACTACTGCTACTCAGGGAGGCCAGCTCCCCCTTGGCATAGCCACTGACCATCTGGTGCAAATCAACCAGGTGCCCGAGCTCGCCCTGATAAGCGCTGACGTACTCAAACGCCGGTCGGAAGGTTTCCCGGGTGAACTTCGACCAGTCCATCGACAGCCCCGCCCACAGTCGCTCATGCCCGCTATACAGCGTGTCAGGCAGAGCGCCGATTGAGGTACGGCTCAAATCGAGACGCTCCAGATGAGGCAGGTTCTCGACATTGGTCGGCCACTGGGAAAGGCCTAGAGGCGCGTCGATTTTCAACCGTCGCAACTGCGTCAACGCGGACACGTCAAGGGGTTTGAGTGCGTCCATGGAGAAGCCGCGGTATTCGATATGCAACGCCTCCAGCGAAGTCAAGGTATTGAGCCTTGGGAGAAACTCCGGCGCCAGGTGCTGCGCTGCCGAACTGAACGTCAGGCTTTTGAGACTGGTCATCCTGGAGACCGCCGGGGGCAGTGTCGTCAGCGATGATCGGGCCGTCTGGAAGAACGACCCCCAAGATTGGGACATATCGCCAATCGACAGCGTCTGCACTTCGGGAAACCGCACGAGGAAAGCGTCAACCGCAGCATCGTTCATCGCCCTTCCGAGTATTGTCAAATCACGAATATGGGAAAAATCGGCCGTCAAGGGCGGCAGATGCTCTTCAATATAGAGATGCAAGCGATCGGCGCCAGCCACCTTTCCTGCCAGCGGCTCCATCCGCCAGGCCTCCTTCAACTGATGTGCCAAGCGGGCTTTTTCATTGAAGAGGGTAGAGCCGGCAGCCGTGCCGCCCTGGGTACCGGCCCACTCGTCGAGTGTCTTCACCAGCGTGTCGTATTCACTCTGACGGTTTCGCAGATAGTTGTAGATTGCCCTGCTGTCCTTGCCCTGCGCTCGCAGGCGTCGGATATAGTCCGCGGCCGGTTCCTCGCTCAAGCCATACAGATCCTGCACGCGTGACTCAAGGCTCGGGCCCAGGCCCGCACCTCGTCCGCTGGCGTAATAGCCCAGCAACTTGTCCTTGACCCGTACAGGCGGTTTGAACCCTGTGCGCTGCGGCTCCAGCAGCCGTACTGTCTGGTTCCGATAAAGGTCTGCGGACTCGATGATCTTGTCGCGCAGCAGCGCGTTTTGACTCACATCCGGCACACCCAGGCCCTGACGCACCTCATCGGGCATGGCATGCATGAGCGAGGCATAAAAGTTATCTCCCTGGGTGGGCAGGCTGTTGAGTTCTTCTCCACGCTCATTGAGCGCCTGGAAGCGCGGGCCTTTTTTCACCAGGTACTTCTTGTTTCGGGCCGTATCACTGCCAATGCTGTCCAGTAGCACGCCACTGTCAGTGTCTTCGCGTACTTCCAGGCGCAAGGTGTCCGGCCAACCGGGCAGTTTCTCGAGGGTGTGCAGCGCCAGCCGACGGCTGTCCGCCGAGGCCATGGTTTCGCTGCGTAAACCGGCATACGCCCGCGTCTGTCGCCCTTGAAGCGCGTACCAGCGCGCTTCCTCGAGCATGGTCAAAGGCGCGCGGCGTGTCGCTTCCAGACGTTTGAGGTCAAGGGCGCAAGCGTGGGCCAGGGTGTCCTCGGCGGCAGCTTCGCTGAGCCCGGGACAGATACGTTGCAGCAGTTTGACCTGGCTGCCCGGTGGCTCGGTACCCGCGTAAATGCTGTCAAAAATATCCGGTTTGCGGGCCTGGGCATACTCGGCGAGTTGCTTGCTGAACTCCTGCGGCCGCAGATCACGTACGCGGGCACCTTCGCCGCCCAGCAGACGGGTCACCTGCGCTTCATCCAGCGCGGCCAGAATCACCGAGGGCAATTTCCCGCCCAGTACATCGGCGCGGGTGATCCGGATCGGCGCCTGCTTAACCGCTCCATGCGCCAGGCGACCAGAACCATACTTCACCGAGTCGCCAGCGAATTCAGGCCCTTCGAATACCTCCATTACCCGGGTCCTTGGCCAACGTGGCATCTCGGTGACTAAAGGCAGGGCAAATAAATAACGGTCGTCGATCGGTTGACTGCCCCGCAACTGCGCGATCACCTGCGAACTGTCTGCGTCGGCCTTGAACAGGCGCATGGCGTCCAGCAGTTCCGGCGGCGGAGCCGCGAGGTCCGTGTGCATCTTACGCAAAGCACTGTCGCTCACCCCGCTGACACCCGCGATCTTGAGCAACTCGGTATCGGAAAACGCTTCGGTTTCATGCCCCATGCGCCGCAACAGCGTCAAGCGGTCCCACTCGGCAGGTCGCTCAAGGGCATGACGCCAGGCCCCCCGGCCGTTGCTGTGCAGAATCGGCTGGTACACCTCGGAGCGGGTCGGGTGCTTGATCCGCCACTGCTTGATCGACTCATCGAAAACCTGCTCATAAACCTGACCACCCTGGCGAACATAGGTCTTGCCATCGAGCGTGTATTGGCCCCTCGCGTTGGGCCCTGACGCCGCCTCCAGCGTCACGGGGCTTTCATAGCCGGTCAAATCCGGCTTCCAGAGGCGGG
>NZ_CVTN01000061.1:59732-83097 GCF_900004915.1 Pseudomonas sp. 31 R 17 | reverse complement strand
CCGCCACTCCCACACCGGCCATGACGGCGATCTGCGCGAGATTTTCCGCCACATCCACCAGATGCGCCTTGGCCGCCCGTTTATCACCCTCGGCCCAGTCGGCCACACCTTCGATGGTATCCGAGAGCAATTGCTCAGCCATCACTGCCAGCATGACTTCACCCAACACCGGCACGAACATGGAGACTGCGTTGAGCGCCAGCATGCCGATTTCGAACAGGTGCGCCAGTTTGGCCTCGCGCGCCTTGGCATCCACGTCAGCGGTAGGCACTGCATGGGCACGGGCGTCGGCCAGGACCTTGGCACGGTGCTTTTCATACAGGAAGGGCCAAAGGTCGAGCAGCCCGGAAAAGGTGCCTGTACCGCGGTAAGGCATCAAGTTACCGGGCGCCAGGTAAGGGTCGTTTACCGGCTCCATCTTCGCCGGCTTTTCAGGGGGCAGCTCTTTGATACGAGTGATCGACGACAATCCGGACACGAACTCCACGACCGATCGCCAGGGCGAGGTCAATGGCCCACTCGGAGAATCGGCAGACTTTTGCGTGAACTGGCTGAAATAGTAAGGCCTCTGATCATAGGGCAGGAACTGGCTGAAAAACTTCTGGTATGCCGTTGGCGCGGGGTCGTCAGCTGCCATGCCCGCACGGTCAGTGAACTGGCGCTCCAACTCGTCGCGCATGCCTTGGCGGGAGGTATAGCGTTTGAGTGGGTGAGCCGGGTCATTGGGGATGTAGAGGATCAACTCGTCGCTGTACCGATCACCGATCGAAAAATAGACGCAGCCCGTCAGCCTTTTTTTCATCAGGCTCATGTCGAGAAGCCAGACCCGCTTGCTGCCGATCGTGGGATAAACGTTACCGTTGATCACCGAAAGGATCATGGTGTGATCCGCAGGCTCGATATCCCCACTTACCACGGCGTTGTCGGCGGCCGCCTTCATGGCCGCCTTCTGGCTGGCGATGAAGTGTTGCTCAAGAGGCGGTTCAGGGCGTGTGTCGACCGGGGCAAAGAACGACTTCAGGTAAGTCTGGTACTGCGCGCCAATATCAAGGCTGCGGCACAGGGTCATGAACTGGCTGACCGTCAGGCCCAGGGTGGCCGACTCAAAGGTGCCAGGTGTGTCGGTCTCCAGCACAAACCTTGAGCTCTTGTGGTAAGCGCCAGACTTGCACTCCCAGGCTTCGAAGTTGTGTTGAGCCGCCTGCAGCATCGACAGTTTCAGGACCTCGAACGAGGCGAGTTCCACTTCGGCAACACTGATCTGCAGTGGCCGGCGCAGACAGAGGAAGGTCTTGTCGACATCGGCCTGCACCTGGTACTGGTCTTTCAACGCCTTGAGCAGCAAAGGCCTGGTGAATGCGTCGACGTCCTTGAACGTCGCCATGGTTGTGTCCAATTGGACCTGGGCAACCGTGCTGGCTTTGAAGCTTGCGTTGATGCTGTCGCGCTGTGCAGGCGTGGCGTCCTTGTACCATTGCGGCAATACCGGGACGGTGTCTTTGAGCGCCAACCGACGGGCAGGCGTCGCCTCGACCAGCCATTGGGGTACGGCCTTTTCGAGAAAGTCGCCGTGAATACTCAAAGTCGCTGCGGGCGGCTTGTCAACGGCGGAAAGGGGGGATAAGTCCGGCATGGCGTCACTCCTTTGAAATGGAATGACAGAACATCACGGGGCTCAAGGTGCCAGGTGGTGCATATATGGTCGGCACCGCACGCGAGCGGTCGCCGCCTCGGACCTGTTCGCGGTATCCGAATACCGCACCGCCAATGGCGAAAGTCGATTTCCTGATGGCCTCTCCATCATCGACTTCAGGACAGGAAAGGACTTCGTCATGCCCACCCCAAACACCTCCACGCCTCTGGGCCAATTACCTGCCCAGGCGGTCCATCAACGCTTCGCCACGCGCCCGGCCTTATACTCAGTGGTATTCAATGCACTGCGCAGCCGCCTTCTGGAGCGCTACCCGTCCCTGGAGCTGGACTTGCTCGCGGTCAAGCTTGCCAGCCCAACCCCCTCCGGCGCTTATACCTACAGACCGCTGATGGAAGTCGCTATCGCGCAGGTACTGGACCCGCAACTGCTCGACTGGCGCTCAAAGCGCGAGCTGCCGTACTACCTGACGCAACGGCCGCCTGCAATCCTCAAGCCGGCAGCGCTACCCCTTATTGACATGCAGGTCGTCGCGGGCATCGTCGACCAGGTGCGCGCTTCGCTGTACCTGCATTTCCAGCACGACCTGGCTGATTACTGGAGCGCCATCGACAGCCACGGCCGCAGTCGCTGGCAATGGCTGAGCGAGTTTCTCAACGGCCAAATGACTGCAGCAGCGGCCGGTCAATCAAGCCTGGGCAAAAACCAGCAGGACATGCTGACAGCCGTCGCCACCTGGCCGGTGCGAGTCGAGCGCCTGCCCCACTCATCCCCCACCACCTATGTCTATTTCATTGAAAGCACACTGTCCAAAGGCGCAGAAGAAACACGTCTGCTGACCCCGGACCTGCTGTTGGTACGCGATCAAACCGTCCTGCTGTACAGCGTGGACGGCGTGATTGAGGCGTTTGCCTCCATCGAGGACTTCAGTGAAGCCTGGGGCGCCAGGATGCAGCGCCAATTCCAGTTTGACCACCTCACCTGGAGACGCAACGAGCCTGATGGCAACGTGTTCGAACAACAGGCCGGCCTGATCCTCAATCAGCAGCTGGAAGACCTCGCGGCGCTGACGTTCCAGGGCCCGGACGAAAAAACGCTTGAGCAACGCCTGAACACGTTCACGGACCCGGCGGTTTTCTTTACCCAGGTCAAGACACCTGCGGCCCCGTCCCTGCAGAAGATAGTCGACCAACTGCCTGAATGGCTCACGCAAGCCAGCGCCGATGATCGTTTTGCCTACCACAGGCACCAACAGGACATGGCAAGCGTGCTGCGACAGAACCAGGGGCGCTCGTTCGACGAGGGCATTGAAAACATCCACAGCTTCAGCCGCGCTGCATTGCGCAAGCAGATGCAAATCGATCATGGCGACTTCGACCCCGACGAGGTGGTACTGGACTTTTCCGTCGCTGCCGGCTATCCGGGAGGCGCCGGTATTATCGACCATGTGCACATGTCGCTGACGCAACTGGCCCTGAAGAACCTGGCCGGCAAACCCAAAGGAACCCTGAAGCTCTCGGCCAAAGGCGCCCGGGCGCTGCCGACCTGGCTTGACGAAAACTACCTGCTGGGCAGTGCCGGCTTGATCCAGCGTGTCGACATAGGCCGCACCTACCCTCAAAAAATCAAGGACCTGCTGCTGTCCGACAGCGCCGATGCGCGGCGCCGTGAAACGCTGTTTATCCGTGAGCTCAAGGTCAAGCTGCCGATGCAGGCACTGGAATACAAGATCCGGCAGCAGCACGGCATAACCGTGACGGGTTATCGCTATGTGAAGGCGTTGATGGGCGAGAAGCCCTCGGACCGACTTGTCGATGGACAGGAGATCGTCCTGCGCCCCTTGGCCCTGTGCCGCAAGACTGGTGCCCAGCCCGATGAAGTCAACAACGCCTTTATCATCGAACCCAGAGACACCAGTGCCGGCCCGCACCTGCTGTATCAGCCGCTGTATACCGACTGCCTGCATCAATACCCGACACGCCAGGCAATGCTGGACGCGCTGGCCGAACCCGGCGAGCTGCAAGACAGCGTGCTGACCTGGCTGACCGACAGGGCTCGTCCGATCTACGACCACAACGGCATCAAAGAACCCCACCTTATCCGCTTCCTGCCGGGGGATGAGTTCAGCCCGCCCCAGCAACCTGCTCCCGCGAGCCTGGCGGTCGATGAAGGCGCTGGCGAGTGGCTTCAATCACAGGTCAACGGCCGACTGCTGAACCATTTATATGGCAGCACCGCACGGGCACTGGTCGACCTGGCTGATCGCGAATCGGTTTCCAACAGCGAGAGCCGCTGGGCCATCGTGATGGAAGGCGCCTGGTTGCTGTTCAATACCTTGCTGTTGCCATTGGTACAGGGACCCGCCATGTTGGTGGGTTGGTTCATGGTGCTGGTCGCCAGCCTGGAGCAGGATCTGGCAGGTCTGGACAGCGACGACCCAACCACCCGTGAACGGGCGTTGATCGATCTGTTGCTCAACACCGCAATGGTGCTGTTGCACGCCGCCACGCCGTCGGGCAGGCCGAGCCAACCGTTGCCGGAGCGCGCAGCAGTCGATCGCGGGCTGCACTTGGCGGCTTGGCGGCGCCCGGTTGGGCTGCCCTACTCACCCGGCACCACTGCGGTGCGTCATGGCGCCGTGTCGTTACCCGGTGAACCCCCGGCCTCCGGCCACACTGCGCTGGACTTCAGCCGCTCACTGGCCAGCCCCCAGGCCAGTGCGAAACTGTTCAAGGCGCTGAGCGACGTCCACGTTCCCTGGCCCGACGCCCTGCCAATCGCCCAGGCAAGCGGCCCACTCCAGGGGCTGTACCTAATCAACGGCACCTGGCATGCCAGCGTCGGCGGGCTGCTGTTTCAGGTCAGCGTCGTGCCGGGGTTCGGCGAGGTGTATGTGGTTCATCCGCAACATCCGCAGCATCCCGGTTTCAAATTGGTCAGCGATGGCCAAGGGCACTGGCGTCTGGACCGAGGAGCACGGCTGGAGGGGGGCATGCCCCGGGAGCGCTTGAGTAAACGCGACCACGACCGTAATGAGCGGTTGAAGGTGCTGAACGGTGAATTGAAGCAGCTCAACACACAAGTCGTACAATCGATGGGCCCTTCCATCAGGCGCAAAGCAGCAATGGATGATGCCCGTAAAAACCTGATCAAACAGAGAGAAGGCCTGAGAAAGGATTGGTTACTGCTCGCCACGCACATCACCGTTCCAGGCCTGCGCGAAAAAATCGTGGAGCGCCATGAGCAACGGCGACTTGCCACGGCAACCGCAAGGGCGCGGTGGAATGCAGCGCTCGATATCTATCTGGAAGACGCACAGGCCTCGATGGTCACCATGCAAAAGATCGCCGCCAAAGCCGAAGCACTGATGGAAGCCGACAGAAGCGAACCTGCATACGAAAGGCGACGCAATATCGCGGTCAAATCCATGTACGACGCCTCGGGCGCCCACTACGAGATCCTGCTGCAAAAACTCCTGGACACCCTTGAAACCGAGCGCGGTGAGAGCGCGAGTGAGCTCGCTGAGCGCTCCAATAGCCAACTCGCCCAAAACATTGCAGACGCCTACCAGGAAATTCTCGCCATCAGGAAAGAGCAAATAGCCTTGCTCAAACAAATGCTGGAGCCGGCAGGGAAAATGGAGACGCTTCTGGAACAGGCATCCCCGGTACTGCGTCAGTTTTTATTGCATGAAAGGCCCGCCGACCAATACATCTCCACGATCACCATAAAACAACACAGGTTGATATTTCTTATCGACCTGGTCCTCGACCTCAGCCACCCCTCCCGAAGCCTGACCGAATTTCCTTTTGTACGCGACCTCAACGACCCGCAGACGGCAGTCAGCGTACTGGCGCATACCGAAATGCGTACGACCTCCGGCTACTCCCGAGCGGAACAGATTGACGTGCTCAAGAATGTGCTCGAACGCTATGAACGACTGGAAAACGCGGTCAAGTCATTGGGAGAACAGGGCTCCAACTTCGTGCGGGAAGACTACCGAGACGAATTTCTGGAAGGTTTGGCCGCGGCGCGATCCAGCCTGGATACCCAACTGGCCAACTTGATTCTGGTGGACGAAGGGTTCGCTCCGGCGGGCCTCCTCGACAAACCCATCCGGCACAAGTCTGCCAACCGACGGGTGATCAAAACCCTGGACAGCAAGAGCGTAGTGGGCGAGTTGCGCCAGGGTCGGGCCGATACCCCCGGCAACGTGGTTGACGTAACCGACCCTCTCACCGGCGAAACCGTCGCCAGTTACCACGAACACGCCGACAGCGGCTTCTGGCAGGTGATCAAGCCTGCGAGTGCGGCGCGAGTGCCTGCGCCTGCGCCGGTACGTCGCTCCCTGAAGACCATCAAGGCACAAGCGCTCACCATCAGGAGTGAGCGAGTCGGGATTGAACGCAGCATTGAATACCAACAGAAAAAACTCTCGCAGGGCCTGCGCGCCGAAAGCATCAACCCTCGAGAGTGGGAAGTCATGCTGACCCAACACGCAGAAAAATTCGACGCCCTGGCTGAAGAGCTCAAACGCGACCGGCCCGAGGAGGCAGCCGCCAAGGCGTTGCGCGACGAATACCTTGAAGAGGCCCGCACCGTTAACCGCCTGGCCCACAAGCTGTGCAGCCAGGGGTATAAGCTTCAGCGCCCCAACGCCTCGAACATCGCCTATTTGTGGAAACACGGTTTTGTCGATATCAACCTGCGGCGCGAGCGCTTTCAACTGCTGGCCGGTGACTATCTCACTGAGTACGCGATCCGCGACACGGACAAAATCCGCGCCGCAATGCCGCTCGAAGACGCCGACCTGTGGTACGCCCACTTCCATTATCCGGCCATCGACACATCGCCTCTGGAACCCACTTTCGGCCATCTGAAAACCAAGGCAGAGCGTCGGTTTACGCGCCGCGAACTGATCGAACAGGCGCGTGCCGACAACCGCGCAGTGATCAATCTGGATAAAGCCGAGATCAAAGCCCCGTTGGACCGAGAGTTGTTCCTCGGGCTGGAGGTGCTGGCGTGAGATAGCCAAAGGATTGTCTATGCTGTGTAGGACAACCTGGCTGACGAGGGCGCTATGGACGATCCCATCGATAACAAACCACCGACCTTCTGGCAGATGCTGCACAGCGTGGTCGCCGCGGCGTTCGGTGTACAGAGCGGCAAGAACCGCGCCCGCGATTTCACCCACGGCAAGCCCAGCCATTTTGTTGGGCTGGGCATTCTGTTCACGCTGGTATTTGCCTTGACCTTGTTCGGTATCGTCAAGCTGGTGCTGCACTTCGCCGGGGTGTGATTCAGTTGCCAAGTGCAGCGCGATCAACGCCCCTTATTCACTGGTGGCTGACCCAGAACACGGCGGTTCCGACCACCAGGATGATCAGGAACAAAATGGCCCACGCATCCACGGTACTGTCAGGTTTACGCACTTTGGTGGAATTGCTCATCGCATCGCCTCTTGTCGGTTTTATAGGTGATTGCAGCACGGCTCAACGACAGTAAAGATCATGATTGCCCGCATGACAAATGTGGGTATCGTGATAACGGTTCTCATTAGTCAGTTTGGTTATTTACATATACCCAAACATCACTTTTGCGCATATACGCAAACTGGTATCGTGCGCCGGCTCCGTTGGGAGTGCGCGGCCGTGCGCGCAGATTTGCCGAGAACAGGACCTATATGTACGTATACGACGAATACGATCAGCGCATCATCGAGGACCGCGTCAAGCAGTTCCGTGATCAGACCCGACGCTACTTAGCAGGTGAACTGAGCGAAGAAGAGTTCCGCCCTCTGCGCCTGCAAAATGGCCTTTATGTTCAGCGCTTTGCGCCGATGCTGCGGGTGGCCGTGCCCTACGGCCAACTGACTTCGCGCCAGGCGCGGATGATGGCCAAAATTGCCCGCGACTTCGACAAAGGCTATGCCCACATCAGTACCCGCCAGAACGTGCAGTTCAACTGGCCGGCCCTGGAGGACGTGCCGGACATCCTGGCTGAACTGGCCACCGTGCAGATGCACGCCATTCAGACCAGCGGTAACTGCCTGCGCAACGTGACCACCGACCAGTTTGCCGGCGTCGCCGCCGACGAGTTGATCGACCCACGGCCGTGGTGTGAAATCGTCCGTCAGTGGACCACCTTCCACCCGGAATTCGCTTACCTGCCGCGCAAGTTCAAGATCGCCATCAATGGCTCGACCTCGGACCGCGCCGCCATCGAAGTGCACGATATCGGCCTTGAGCCGGTGCACAACGCTGCCGGCGAGCTGGGTTTCCGCGTGCTGGTCGGCGGTGGCCTGGGCCGTACGCCGGTGGTCGGTGCGTTCATCAACGAGTTCCTGCCGTGGCAGGACCTGTTGAGCTACCTCGATGCCATCCTGCGGGTCTACAACCGCTATGGTCGTCGTGACAACAAATACAAGGCCCGGATCAAGATTCTGGTCAAGGCGCTGACCCCTGAGGTATTCGCCCAGAAGGTCGACGCCGAAATGGAACACCTGCGCGGCGGCCAGACCACCCTGACCGAAGCCGAAGTGCATCGCGTCGCCAAGCACTTCGTCGACCCTGAGTACAAGGCTTTGGCCAACCAGGACGCCGAGCTGGCCGCCCTCGACCAACAGCATCCGGGCTTTGCCCGCTGGCGTACGCGCAACACCCTGGCGCACAAGAAGCCGGGCTATGTGGCGGTGACCCTGTCGCTCAAGCCCACCGGTGTGGCCCCTGGCGATATCACCGACAAGCAGCTGGACGCCGTCGCCGACCTGGCCGAACGCTACAGCTTCGGCCAACTGCGCACGTCCCACGAGCAGAACATCATTCTTGCGGATGTCGAGCAGAGCCAGCTGTTCACCCTGTGGGGCGAGCTGCGCGAAGGTGGTTTTGCCACGCCGAACATCGGCCTGTTGACCGATATCATCTGCTGCCCGGGCGGCGATTTCTGCTCCCTGGCCAACGCCAAGTCGATCCCGATTGCCGAATCGATCCAGCGCCGTTTCGACGACCTGGACTACCTGTTCGACATCGGCGAGCTGGACCTGAACATTTCCGGTTGCATGAACGCCTGTGGTCACCACCACGTCGGCCACATCGGCATCCTGGGCGTGGACAAGAAAGGCGAAGAATTCTACCAAGTGTCCCTGGGTGGCAGCGCCAGCCGCGATGCGAGCCTGGGCAAGATCCTCGGCCCATCCTTCGCCCAGGAAGCCATGCCCGAGGTGATCGGCAAGCTGATCGACGTCTACATCGAACAGCGCACCGAAGATGAGCGTTTCATCGACACCTACCAGCGCATCGGCATCGACCTGTTCAAGGAGCGCGTCTATGCAGCGAATCATTAAGAACAACGAAGTCCTCGACGAAACCTGGCACCTGCTGCCCAAGGACGCGAGCTTCGACGGCATCTCCAACTGCGACGACCTGATCGTGCCGTTGGCCCTGTGGCGCGAACACGGCCACGCCCTCAAGGCCCGCGACGGCGGCCTGGGCGTGTGGCTGGATGCCGATGAAGAAGCCGAAGAAATCGGTGAAGACGTCGAGCATTTCCAGGTCATCGCCCTGAACTTCCCGGCCTTCACCGACGGGCGCAACTACTCCAACGCGCGCCTGCTGCGTGAACGTTATGGGTACAAAGGCGAATTGCGCGCGATTGGCGATGTGCTGCGCGACCAGCTGTTCTACCTGCGCCGTTGCGGGTTCGATGCCTTCGCCTTGCGCGCCGACAAAGACCCGTACGAAGCGCTGGAAAGCCTCAAGGATTTTTCGGTGACCTATCAGGCTGCAACGGACGAGCCGCTACCGCTGTTCCGCCGCCGCTGAGTAAAAATGTGGGAGGGGGCTTGCCCCCGATGACGGAGTGTCAGTCAACATCAATATGACTGGCCCGCCGCAATCGGGGGCAAGCCCCCTCCCACATTTGGATCTGCTTGTTCTGCAAATCAGCGCATTTTCACGGTTAGGTTTTAATCGACGCCAGCAGCTGCTTCTGCCCCATGGCGCAAGGCACGCCTTCCGGCTGCGCCCGTACCGCCTCGATCACGCCCAATAATTGCGCCTTGTTGTGAGCCAACTGCGCCTGCATCACCTCGATCTGCGCCACCTTGCGGAAGCTTTGCAACTGCCCAACGGCCAGGTTATTTCCAACCGCATCGCCAAGGCGGCGATGGAAGAAAACATGGCTGATCTGAATCAGGCACCGTCTCGCGAATTGAAGCAGTTGTACACGACCTGGGCCGAGGGTGAACCCGGCCTGCTGCTCACCGGCAAAGTTATGATCGACCGCCGCGCCATGACCGGCCCCGGCGGCGTTGCGCTGGAAAACGAGCAACACCTGGACAGCTTCCGCGAATGGGCCGATGTGGCGCGGGCCAAGGGCGTGCACTTCTGGGTGCAGCTCAGCCATCCGGGGCGCCAGACCATGGCCAATCTGGGCCAACAGGCACTGGCGCCGTCTGCCATCGCGCTGGACCTGGGCAGCTTTTCCAGGATGTTCGCCACGCCCAGGGCCATGACCGAAGACGACATCCAGGACGTGATCCAACGCTTCGCCACCAGCGCCCGCCTGGCCGAGAAAGCTGGGTTCACCGGGGTGCAGATCCACGGTGCACACGGTTACCTGCTGAGTCAGTTTCTCTCACCCTTGAGCAACCATCGCACCGACCGCTGGGGCGGTTCACTGGAGAACCGCGCACGCCTGCTGCTCGAGGTGATCCATGCCGTGCGCGCCAGCGTCAGCCCATCCTTTTGCGTGGCGGTAAAACTCAACTCCGCCGACTTCCAACGCGGCGGTTTCGATGCCGCCGATGCACGTGCCGTGGTCGAACTGCTCAACCCGCTGCCCATCGACCTGCTGGAATTGTCCGGCGGCAGCTACGAAGCGCCGGCCATGCAGGGCGAAGCACGGGACGGCCGCACCCTGGCCCGTGAGGCGTACTTCCTGGAGTTCGCCAAGGAACTGGCCACGATCGCCAGGATGCCGTTGATGGTCACCGGCGGTATCCGCCGCCTGCCCGTCGTGCAACACGTGCTCGACAGCGGCATTGCCATGGCCGGCATCGCCACCGCCCTGACCCTCGAGCCGCAACTGATCAGGCACTGGCGCAAGGGCCGCGACCTCAACCCGCAGCTCAAACCCATCGACTGGAAACGCAAACCCTTGGCCGCCCTCGCCACCCTCGCCCTGGTGCGCGACCAGATGCGCCGCCTGAGCCGCGGGCGCCTGCCCAACGCCAAGGCCGCTCCGTGGCTGGCGCTGGTGTGTGACCAGTGGTTTACCGCGCGGCGTACGCGGCAGTACCGCGCGAGCATGACGCAATCTTCACATTAAACGCGGAGCATTCGCCGTGATTGAACTGTCCCCTACTGATCAGCAGTTTTTCAACCTCACTGACGATTGGAGTGCTTCATGGCGAAAATCAACCTGGCCCAGCAGTTGGCGACCACCCTTGAACAGGCGGGTATCAAGCGCATCTGGGGCCTGACCGGCGATAGCCTCAATGGCCTCACCGACGCCCTGCGCAGCATGGACAGCATCGAGTGGATGCATGTGCGCCACGAAGAAGTGGCCGCATTCGCCGCCGGCGCCGAGGCCGCAGCCACCGGTGAGCTGACCGTGTGTGCCGGCAGTTGCGGGCCGGGCAACCTGCATTTGATCAATGGCCTGTTCGACTGCCATCGCAACCATGTGCCGGTACTGGCGATTGCTGCGCAGATTCCGTCCTCGGAGATCGGCCTGAATTATTTTCAGGAAACCCATCCCCAGGAACTGTTCAAGGAATGCAGCCATTTTATCGAGCTGGTGAGCAACCCCGAGCAGATGCCCCAGGTGCTGCATCGCGCCATGCGTTCGGCGATCCTCAACCGGGGCGTGGCGGTGGTGGTGATTCCAGGAGACGTGTCGCTGCTGGAGGTAGACGACAAGCTCAAGCCCTGGCCGGCGCTGCATGCACCGCGCACATTGCCGGCCGAGGCCGACTTGCAGCGTTTGAGCGATATGCTCCAGAGCAGCGAGAAAGTCACGCTGCTGTGCGGCAGCGGTTGCGCCGGTGCCCATGACCAGGTGGTGGCGTTGGCCGACGCCCTCGGCGCGCCGGTGGTGCATGCGCTTCGCGGCAAGGAGCATGTGGAATGGGATAACCCGTTCGATGTGGGCATGACCGGCCTGATCGGGTTCAGTTCCGGCTACCACGCGATGCTCGACTGCGACACGCTGATCATGCTCGGCACCGACTTCCCGTACCGTCAGTTCTATCCGACCGACGCCAGAATTATCCAGGTTGACCGCGACCCCCAGGCCCTGGGCCGACGCGCGACCCTGGACCTGGGCATCGCCGCCGATGTCAGTGAAACCATCGGCGCGCTGTTGCCGCGCCTGACCCGCAAGACCGATCGCAGCTTCCTCGAAACTTCCCTCAAGCATTACGAGAAAGCGCGCCAGGGCCTGGATGACCTCGCGCAACCGTCCAAGGCGGATCGACCGATCCACCCTCAATACGTGGCTCGCCTGCTCAGCGAACTGGCCGATGATGATGCGATTTTCACCGCCGATGTCGGTTCACCGACCGTATGGGCCGCGCGCTACCTGAAGATGAACGGCAAGCGCCGCCTGATCGGCTCGTTCAACCACGGTTCCATGGCCAACGCCATGCCCCAGGCCATCGGCGCGCAGGCGGCGTTCCCGGGTCGGCAGGTGATCTCGATGTCGGGTGACGGCGGTTTCACCATGTTGATGGGGGACTTCATTTCGCTGGCGCAATTGAACCTGCCCGTCAAAGTGATCGTGTTCAATAACGCATCACTGGGTTTCGTCGCCATGGAGATGAAGGCCGCAGGCTACCTGGACACGGGCACCGAGCTGAAAAACCCGGATTTCGCGGCCATGTCCAATGCCATGGGGATCCTGGGGATTCGCGTGGAGCAATCCGAAGATCTGGAGCCGGCCCTGCGCCAAGCGCTGGCCCACAACGGCCCGGTACTGGTGGATGTGGTCACGGCCACCCAGGAGTTGGTGATGCCGCCGACGATCAAACTCGAACAGGCCAAGGGGTTCAGCCTGTATATGCTCAAGGCGGTAATGAGCGGGCGTGGCGATGAAGTGATCGAGCTGGCGCGCACCAACTGGCTGCGCTGATCCAACGGCGGGAGGGGCAAACCCCTCCCGCACCCGGACTCATGGTCCGATTCAGCCCTGTTGTTTTTCGACCCATTTGCCGAAGGCATCGATAAACGCCTGCAAAAACGGCCGGGTCTTTTCCGACAGCTTGCCGGCCTCATCGAACACGCTGCCCGCTCCGCCCAGGTAGGCTTCAGGCTGTTGCATGCACCACACATCAAGAAACACCAGGGACTGGCGCAGGTGATGGTTGGCACCAAAGCCACCAATGGCGCCTGGCGATACGCTGATGATCGCGCCGGGCTTGCCGCTCCAGGCACTCTGCCCATACGGGCGGGACCCGACATCGATGGCATTCTTCAACGGCGCCGGCACGGAACGGTTGTATTCGGGCGTCACGAACAACACCGCGTCGGATGAACTCACCTGTTGACGGAAAGTGCTGTAGGCTTGCGGCGCGCCTGGCCCGTCTATGTCCTCGTTGTAGAGCGGCAAATCGCCAATTTCAACAATGTTCAGCTTCAGGTTGGCCGGCGCAAGCTCGGCCAGTGCCAAGGCGACTTTGCGGTTGATCGAGTCTTTTCTCAAGCTGCCAACCAGGACGGCAATCGTGTAGACCTTGCTCATTGAGGTTTCCCGACGTCTGACTAAAGGAGCCTGTAGTTATAAAGATTTCATCGCGCGTGCACCAGCGGGTTTTGAGAATGCCGCACAGGTTGATGCGCAATCCCATGTGTGGGAAATGTCTGAAACGTTAAACGAATAGTATTTTTTTCTTATAGGTAAACTACCCCGCTCCCTGACGGTCTACAGAACCGCAAATCGAGTGTTTATCTCCAGAGGTTCTAAACAGATGGCAGCAGTACTAGTCGGACAGTTTCATGCCAGAGACGCGGAAGGCCGCGTGTATTCGGTGCATGAGTTCCAGGAATCCAACCCGGCGCACGGCGACCTGGCTGGCTCGGCGCCTACCACCACCTACAAGCTGGCCATTGGCGACCGGATGGAGAAGCTGGAGGGTGATGAGTTCAGATTGGTTCAGTCGGGCACCATCCTCGTACGCGAATCGAAGACCACCCTCGCCTCATAAGACTTGGCCCTGACCTCCTGCCCGGTCCAGGCGACCGGGCCGGGGTTGCTACGGGCCATGGATTTGCGTCACCTCAATGCCCTGCTCACCTTGCTTGAGCGTTACCACCACCTGCCCTCTCTCCCCCTCAACCGCATACATCGAGCGCGTGTAGCCCGGCCGGTCGTAAGCGGGATAGGCCTGCACCTGCCTGATCAACGTGATACCGAGCACGGCGCCCACCTGCTCGCCGACCTGTTCCTGGGAGCGACTAAACGCTTCAAGTACGAGGTCCTCCGGTGCGTGTTCGGCGTGATTATTGAAGAAGTAAGCCGCCATGCACCCTACGGTCACCAGGACCAGGAATTGCTTGGCCGTTACCCCGAAGAGCGTCGAGGGTAGAGGCATTTGAGACCAGACCTGTTTTTGTTGTAAGTACCGGGTCACCGGCATTGGTCGTTGCTGATCAGACACCGCATTCTAGTAGGGTCGTGGCGCAACGCCATAGACCGGCGCGACGCTCGCAGTCTTTTTTGCGCACAAAGGCCTGCGCCATTGAATCCCCAACGCGCTGCACATAGACTCCGGCCATGCGTTTACGTCATATCGAAGTGATTCAGGCCATCTTGCAGACCGGGCACCTCGGCACGGCCGCCGAGTGGCTGCAACTGCCCGTGGGCGAGGTGGACGCCACCCTCAGGGATGCCGAGCTGCAACTGGGCTTCATGCTGTTTGCCAGTGTCCGCGGGCGCCTGCAAGCCACCCGTGAAACCCTGGAGTTGCAGACGCAGATCGCGCCCCTGTACGAAGCGCTGGAGCCGATACAGCGCCTGGCCAGCCGCTTGAAACACCATCACGCGCCGACCTTGCGCGTGCTGTGCACCCCGCCGCTGGCAAACCAGTTGTTGCCACAGAGCATCGCCCTGCTGCGCCGACGCTTCCAGGACACGCCGTGCAACCTGTCGAGCCAGCCGACCCGGGAAATCGTGCGCAGCCTGTTGCTGCATGAAACCGATGTGGGCCTGAGCCTGCACGATCCGGAGCACCCGCACATTCAAGGCAGCGTACTGGCCCAGGGCAAACTCCAATTGCTCGCCCCCCATGGCTGGCTCAAACCCAGGCAGAAGTACATCGCGCTGCAGGATCTGGCCGGGCAGTCGATGATTGGCCTGGAGGGCCAGGACCCGTTGAGCCGCCTGCTGGACGCCAAGCTGCAAGCCCTGCGCCCGCTGCCGGTGGTGCAGACGCGGGTGCAGACGTACCAGATGATGCGCAGCATGGTCGAGGCGGGCGAAGGCCTGGCGGTGGTCGACCCGTTCACCGCCTTCGGTGCACGGGACGCGGGGCTGGATGTGTGCCCCATTTCACCACCGATCAGTGTCAACCTGTATGCACTGACCCTGCACGCCGCAGCCCCGTCACCGGCCCTGAGCGCACTGCTGGAGATCGTGACCCAGAAGGCCGAAAACCTGCTGTCCAACGACATGAAACCCGTGTAGACGCCGCCTCAGATCGAACTGACTTCAGTCTTGAACAGCCGATACCAGAAAATCGCCACTTCACGGGTTTGCGGGTCGATCCCGCGATAGCGCAGTTGATCGATGCCCCCCATGACATACCCGCTACGCTCATACAGGCGACAGGCACCGAGGTTGTTGTTCTGGGTTTCAAGCATCATGCCCGGCAGGTTTTTCTTGCGTGCCCAGAACTGCGCCACATCCAACAGCGCCTTGGCGACGCCGTGACGCCGTGCAGGCAGCGCCACCGCCAGCTCGTCAACGTGGGCAAAGCCGTTCCAGTTGGTACTGACCACGACGTGTCCGACGGCACGATCATCCAGATAGGCCATGAAGATCGCGCTGTCGGGCGCGTTGCGAAAGCTGGCGAATTCTTCCGGGTCGATGCCGTAGCACTTGCGGTACGGCAGGATGCGTTCCAGCGGCCACTGATCGACGCGCTTGTCCATCTGCGGCACACCATAGGCACTGACCTCGAAGCTGAAGTCATTGCCCCATACATAAGCGTCGAAGCCTTCATCGGCGACGCGCACACTGAGCCCTGGATACTTCGGGTTCATGACAGCTTGCATAACGTTCCTTAACCTTTGATGCAGTCGACGGTGTAACAACGACCACTGCCGTCATCTTCATGTTGCAGCCCATGCACATCAGCGACAAAGCCGGGGAAACTGCTATCGAACGTGCGGGCGAACGCCAGGTAATCGACGATCGAACGCGTTGACTCGGTAAAGCGCTCGCCCGGCATGATCAACGGGATGCCCGGCGGATAGGGCACCAGCATCACGGCTGCGATGCGTCCTGGCAAGGCATCGATGGAAACGGCTTCCACTTCCCCCCTGACCAACTGATCGTAGGCGTCGGCCGGTTTCATCGCGATCTGCGGCAACACCGTGTACATACGCTTGAGGTGCCGGGCTGTCGCATTGCTGCGATAGCAACTGTGCAACTGGTTGCACAGATCGCGCAACCCCAGGCCTTGATAACGGACCGGGCCCTGGGCATAGACCGAAGGCAGGCAACTGGCCAGGCTGGCATTCGCATCATAGCTGCGCTTGAACTCCAGCAACTCGGTGAGCAAGGTACTCCACTTGCCTTTGGTGATGCCCATCGAAAACAACACCAGGAAAGAATACAGCCCGGTCTTCTCCACCACCAGGCCGCGCTCCCAGAGGAACTTGCTGACCACGGCGGCGGGAATCCCGCAATCGCTCAAGGCGCCACCGGCGTTGAGGCCGGGCATCACCAGCGTGACCTTGATCGGGTCCAGCAGCACATAATCTTCAGCCACGTCGCCGAAACCATGCCAGTCGTCCTGGGGGTGCAGCAGCCAGTCAGCCGTGGCGACCCGGTCGATACCGGCCACCGAAGGTGGCTGCCAGATGGAAAACCACCAATCGTCGGCGGCAATATGCTGACGCAGATTGGCCAGTGCACGGCGGAAACTCAGGGCCTCGTCGAACATTTCCTGCAACAGCGAGCGACCCGCCGGCCCTTCCATCATCGCCGACGCAACGTCCAGCGAGGCGATGATGCTGTATTGCGGCGACGTGGAGATATGCATCATGAACGCTTCGTTGAAACGGTCGCGGTCCAGCTGCCGCGCACCGCCATCCTGCACATGGATCATCGATGCCTGACTGAAGGCCGCCAGCAACTTGTGGGTGGAGTGCGTGGTGAACACCAATGGGCTGTCCGGCGTACGCAACGTGCCCATGCCATAGCGCCCGGCGAAAAACTCGTGAAACGCCGCGTAGGCATACCAGGCCTCATCGAAGTGCAGCACCTCTACACTGTCGCCCAATTGCTGCTTGATCAGTTCGGCGTTGTAGCACAGGCCGTCGTAGGTGGAATTGGTCACCACCGCCAGCTTGACCTTCGCCGGGCGGCCCCGGGCCAGCGGGCTGGCGTCGATCTTGGCGCGGATCGATTCGGGGCTGAACTCACTCAAGGGGATGGGGCCGATGATCCCCAGTTCATTGCGCTCCGGGCACAGGTACAACGGGATCGCGCCGGTCATGATGATCGAATGCAGCACCGACTTGTGGCAATTGCGGTCCACCAGTACCAGATCGTCGCGGCCCACCATGGAGTGCCAGACGATTTTGTTGGCGGTGGAGGTGCCGTTGATCACGAAGAACGTATGGTCGGCGCCGAAGTTGCGGGCGGCGCGGGCTTCGGCTTCGGCCAGCGGCCCGGTGTGATCGAGCAGCGAGCCCAGTTCGGGCACGGAAACAGACAGGTCCGAGCGCAGCGTGTTCTCCCCGAAGAACTGATGAAACGCCTGCCCCACCGGGCTTTTGCGATAGGCCACGCCACCGCCATGGCCCGGGGTATGCCATGAGTAATTGGAGTCGGCGGTGTGTTGCACCAGGGCCTTGAAGAACGGCGGCAGCAGGCCATCGAGGTAGGTGCGCGCAGCGCGGGCGACCTGGCGCGCCAGAAACGGCACGGTGTCTTCGAACAGATACAGAATGCCGCGCAACTGGTTGAGTTCGCTCATGGCGTCAGCCGGGGCGTTTTCCAGGGTGACTTGCTCGCCCAGGGCGAAGATCGGCAGGTTGGGCGCCCTCACCCGCGCCAGGCGGATCAGCTCGACCATGTTTTGCAGCAAGTGGGTGTTTTCCCCGGCGCCTTCCGCTGCGATCAGCATGCACGCCAGGCCATGGTGGGTGGACGCCACCAACCGCCCTTCGGCGTAGTCCACGGCAGAAAAGATGCTGAAGCCTTCCTGCTCCAACTCCCTGGCGATGCCTCGAACCCGGTCACCGGCAACGGTGTCGGCCTTGATGTCACGGTGCACGATAAGGACGGGAAACTTCAGGTCTTTGTACATGAGCGCGCCTACTCCTGAGGGCTTGCACTCAGGGTAGAGGCTGGAAGCGAATGTGGCGAATGAAGTTTTCGACGACGAGGGAAGTAAACTGTGGGAGGGGCGGTGCGACGATTCGACTTGCTCTCGATGGCGGCCTCTGGGCCGACCAGGATGTTGGCTTGGAACGAGTACATATCCGTTTCTGCGGTAACGGCCACTTAGGGTTCCGCTTTTACAGCGGCTCACTTTTGAAAAGCGCAAAAGTAAGCAAAACGCTCTTGCCCCACCACTCGGCACCTCGCTTGGGCTCGGTGTGCCCTCCCTCCGGCTTGAATCCGTGGGCCGCCGCAATGGGCCATCCCTGGCCCAGTGCGGCTAACCCGGCGTCCTGCCGGGTTGCCCACGAATTCAAGCCTGCGTTCGGCCAGCGTGGTTTAATGGGGCGCCTGAGATCAAGATCAAAAGCAGGTCAAGATCAAGAGCGGCTCGCTTCGCATCGTGGTTACGGTTGGGCGCTACAGAGTTGTGTAGATACCTATGGCTATCGGGGGCAAGCCCCCTCCCACCTTTACTGCGTTGTGCCAGGATTACTGTTGTGTCAGTTGGGTCCACAACGCTGGCGCGCCGGCCGCCTTGGCAATCGCTTCCAACCGCGCGACATGCTCGGCCAGATCCTGCTCGCTGGCTCGGATGACAGGCGTGGGCCTGCGGTCTGCCGGCAGGCGACGGATCTCCGAGGGGCGATTGCCCGAGCCTTCCGCCGAACCGCTGCCATCGGTTGCATTACCGGCCAGCGACAGGCTGGTCTGCCCACCGGTCATGGTCAGGTAAACGTCAGCCAGGATCTCGGAGTCGAGCAAGGCGCCGTGCAGTTCACGCCCGGAGTTGTCGACGCCATAACGCTTGCACAAGGCATCAAGGCTGTTGCGTTGGCCGGGGTGACGCTCGCGGGCCATCATCAAGGTGTCGAGGATCGAGCAATGCTTGGAAATATCCGCTCGGTCCATCTGCCCCATCAAGGCAAATTCGTTATTGATGAAGCCGACGTCGAACGCCGCGTTATGAATGATCAGTTGGGCGCCGTTGATGAACTCGAAGAACTCATCGGCCACTTCGGCAAAGCGCGGCTTGCCCTTGAGGAATTCGTCGGTGATGCCGTGGACGCCGATCGCGCCTTCGTCACTGTCGCGGTCCGGTTGCAGGTAAACGTGGAAGTGACGACCGGTCAGACGGCGCCCCATCAGTTCGACACAACCGATTTCGATGATCCGGTGACCATCGGTCACCGGCATGCCGGTGGTTTCGGTATCGAGTACAACGGATCGGATGGCCATCAGGGTTCAGCTCTCAACGGTGTGTAGATCAAAGGGCGCGATGTTAACACGTCAGCCGGCATCAGCTCTGCTTGTAGCCGCGCACTTCATCCACGCCACGGTTGGCCAGTTGGTCGGCACGCTCGTTGCCTGGATGGCCGATATGCCCGCGCACCCATTTCCAGGTGATGTCATGGCGGTTGCATTGCTCATCGAGCAACTGCCACAGGTCGGCATTCTTGACCGGCTCCTTGGACGCCGTTTTCCAACCGCGCTTCTTCCAGTTGACCATCCACTCGTTGATGCCCTTCATCACATATTGCGAGTCGGTCACCAGCAGGACGTTGCAGCGCCGCTTGAGCTCTTCGAGGCCGCGAATGGCGCCCATCAGCTCCATGCGGTTGTTGGTGGTATTGGCTTCGCCGCCCCACAACTCCTTCTCCACGCCCTTGCACACCAGCAATGCGCCCCAGCCGCCGGGGCCGGGGTTGCCCTTGCAGGCGCCATCGGTGAAGAGTTCTACACTATCGGTCATCGGTTATTCGGCCTGAATCAAAATGAGGTTTTACGGTTGACGTTGTTCGCGGTTGACCTTGGCCAGCGGCATTGGCACCAGCTTGCCGAGCGGTTCGCGGCGCACTTGCTGCACCGGGCGCAGGCCGACCACGATCTTGCGTGCGACCAATAAATAGAAGCCGCCACCCGACAGTTGCCAGGCGCCTGCGCGGCGTTCCCAGCCAGCGAGGCGACCCTGCCACTTGGCGGACGCAAGCGGCGGACGATAGCACCCGAAGCGGCGTTTCTCCAGCGCGAAGCCCAGCAGGTTCAACCAGTCGCCGACCCGCGAAGGCGCAATGCAACGCGCCTGGCGCAAACCGTCATGGGCGAACAGGTGACGCAGGCCCCAACTGCTCCAGGGGTTGATGCCAATAATCAGCAAATGACCACCC
This sequence comes from Pseudomonas sp. 31 R 17, assembly GCF_900004915.1. Lineage (NCBI taxonomy): Bacteria > Pseudomonadati > Pseudomonadota > Gammaproteobacteria > Pseudomonadales > Pseudomonadaceae > Pseudomonas > Pseudomonas sp. 31 R 17. The sequence continues at coordinate 62,670 of NZ_CVTN01000061.1, read as the reverse complement.
GGGCGCACGCTGCTCGCGGCTTCGCGCAACAAACCGTGGGGAGACAGGCAGAAATCCAGGCCGTGCTGCAACACCACCACATCGGCGGCGTGTTCGCTCAACGGCCAGGCCTGCTCCTCGCAGACGATTTCCACGCCCGGCAACGGCGCCCCCAGGCGTACATTGCGTTGTACCTGCGGAGCGCTCGGTGGCGAATCGGCCGAGGGGCCGTAATGCACCAGGTAGCCGCCGAAGAACCGGCCCAGCTCGTCTTCGAGCATGCGCCGCTCTTCATCCAGCAGCAATTGCCCCAGCGGCCCGGACAGCCATTCGCGGGCGGCACCGATCAGAGCCAGCCACTCGGGATCGGCCTGGGCGAACGCTTTATCAGTCATTGCATTCTCCAATTCGCCTAGACGTTCTAAGATGCACCAATGTGTTCAGCTTGGCGAATCGAAGAATGATACAGATCAGTGCCCTGCCCGCCTTCACCGATAACTACATCTGGTTGTTACAGGATGAGCGAACCCAACGTTGCGCCGTGGTCGATCCCGGTGACGCCGCGCCGGTCATCGCCTGGCTTGAGCAGAACCCTTCCTGGGTACTCGGCGACATCCTGGTCACTCACCATCACCATGATCATGTCGGCGGTGTCGAGCAACTCAAAAAGCTCACCGGCGCCAAGGTCTACGGCCCCGCGAACGAAAATATCCCGGCCCGGGACGTCGACTTGCAGGACAACGACCGCATCACCGTGCTCGGCCTGGACTTCGCCGTGTACGCCGTGCCCGGCCACACCCTCGGCCACATCGCTTATTACCATCAAGGCGTGTTGTTGTGTGGCGACACGCTGTTTGCCGCCGGTTGCGGTCGCCTGTTCGAAGGCACGCCGGAGCAGATGCATACCTCGCTCGAGCGCCTGGCCGCCCTGCCCGCCGACACCCTGGTGTACTGCACCCATGAATACACACAAAGTAACCTCAAGTTTGCCCAAGCCGTGGAACCGCATAACACCGACATCGCTGAACGGGTGGCGCAAGTCGCTCAGTTGCGGGCGCGTGGCGAGATGACCCTGCCGTCCAACCTGGCGCTTGAAAAACGTACTAACCCTTTCCTGCGCACCTCTGAAACATCCGTTAAACAAAAAGCGGACGAACGGAATGGACGCGACAACCGCGCTGGGGCCGAGGTGTTTGCTAGCTTGAGGGCCTGGAAAGATAAGTTCTAAGCCGAAGCGATCTGATACGAAATTTCTGAATGGTTGACCGGAACCAAAGCGCTTTCTAGAATCGCCCGACATTTTTGCCCGGAACTTACTTCCAGCCAATGTCGTCATCTATTCGTAAATCCATTTCTTCAGACGCATTGACCCGCCTGGCTCAAGCCGTGGCGGTGGCCGTTTCCGCAACTCTGGCGGGCTGCCAATCGACTCATTACGCTGCACAATCCACCGTGCAACCCAAACCCAATCTTGCTGCCAAGATCAAGCAAAAACCTATCTGGCTTTCAGAGAAGCCCAGCCCCGAAGTGCCCCAGGATGTCTGGGAACGCATGCGTCGGGGCTTTCAATTGCAGGACGGCGTCGGCGTCAACCCGCGCATCGAGCAACAGCGCCTGTGGTTCGCCAGCAACCCGTCCTTCCTGGAGAACGCCGGGGAACGCGGCAGCCTCTACATTCATTACATCGTCGAGCGCCTTGAAGAGCGCAACATGCCCCTGGAACTGGCGCTGCTGCCGGTGATTGAAAGTGCCTACAACCCAATGGCCTATTCGCGCAGCGATGCGGTCGGCCTGTGGCAGTTCATCCCCTCCACCGGGCGCTACTTCAACCTGCGCCAGACCCGCGCCTACGATGGCCGCCGCGATATCACCGCCTCCACTACCGCCGCCCTGGACTACCTGACCCGTCTGCATGACATGTTCAACGGTGACTGGCTGCTGGCCCTGGCGGCCTACAATGCGGGTGAAGGTACGGTCAGCCGGGCCATCGAGCGCAACGAGAAGCTTGGCCTGCCGACAGACTACTGGAACCTGCCCCTGCCCCAGGAAACCAAGGACTACGTGCCCAAATTCCTGGCGCTGTCCCAGGTGGTGCTGGCCCCCGAGGCCTATGGCGTCAACCTGAACCCGATCGCCAACACGCCGTATTTCGAAGTGGTTGAAGTCAAGCAAAGCATGGACCTGTCCCGGGTCGCCGCGCTGGCGGAAATCGATGAAGACGAGCTGTTCCAGCTCAACCCGGCCCTGAAACAACGCACCACCCTGGACGGCCCCCAGCACCTGCTGGTGCCCACCTCCAAGGCGCAACTGCTCACCAGCACCCTGTCGATGATGAAGCCCGAAGAGTTGTTGAGCATGCGCCCGAAAAAGCCGGTGTTCGACGAAGTCGAGACCAAGGCGGTTGCCGGGCGTACCCGCAGCTACAAAGTGCGCACCGGCGACAACCTCACGCTGATCGCCAAGGCCAACAAGGTCGATGTGCACGACCTGCAGCGTTGGAACAAGCTCAACGGCCAGGCGCTCAAGGTCGGCCAGACCCTGGTGATGCAGGACACGCGCAAAGCCGCCGCGAAAAAGCCGGTGCAGTACAAGGTCAAGAAAGGCGACTCGCTGTACATGGTCGCCAAGCGCTTCAATGTCGAGATGCAACACCTCAAGCGCTGGAACCCGCGTACCGGCCAGGCATTGAAGCCCGGGCAGATGCTGGTGGTGTCGGGCCCGCGCTGAGGCCTCAGAAACACCGAGGAACCTATGTGGGAGGGGGCTTGCCCCCGATGGTGGTGTGTCAGCTTACACATCGCTGTCTGGCTGCCTGCTATCGGGGCATAGGTATCTACACAACGTTTCAGACCGTAGCAGCCGACGGTAACCACGATGCGAAGCGAGTCGCTCTTGATCTTGATCTGCTTTTGATCTTAGGCGCCCCGTTAAACCACGCTGGCCGAACGCAGGCTTGAAT
>NZ_CVTN01000061.1:43512-59682 GCF_900004915.1 Pseudomonas sp. 31 R 17 | reverse complement strand
CTTTTGCGCTTTTCAAAAGTGAGCCGCTGTAAAAGCGGAACCCATAGCAGCCGTTACCGCAGAAACGGATATGTACTCGGTCTGATCCAGCATCTTGGTCGGCCCTATGGTCGCCATCGGGGGCAAGCCCCCTCCCACATTGATCTCCATCGTCCCAACTGGCTTTTTCCATCCGGAACAAGCTGTTACTGTACCGATCATAAAGCCCAAGCCGCCCGGATCGGATCTCTGACTTGAAGCGTCCCCTCCTTCTACTAATAAGTCTGGCCTTGAGCTTTGCGGCGAACGCGACGATTACCGAGAGCCACGGTTACGCGCAGTTCGGCACGCTCAAGTACCCGGCCAAATTCACCCATTATGATTGGGTAAACCCTGCAGCGCCCAAAGGCGGCACACTGCGGGTGATGGCCTTTGGCACGTTCGACACCCTCAACCCCTACACCTTCAAGGGCTCCAGCCCGGTTTCCACCCCCAACTTCCTGCAATACGGTGTCAACGAGTTCAACGAGCCGCTGATGGTCGGCACCGGCCAGTACGCGCCGTCCGGTGACGAGCCGACGTCCAGCTACGGCCTGATTGCCCAATCGGTGGAATACAGCGAAGACCGCAGCTGGGTGGTGTTCAACCTGCGCCACGAGGCGCGTTTTCACGACGGCACGCCAATTACCGCCGACGACGTGGCATTTTCCTATCGCACCCTGTTGACCGAAGGCCACCCGCAGTACCGTACCAACCTGCAGGAAGTGGCGCGGGTCGATGTGCTCAATCGCCATCGCATCCGCTTTGTATTCAAGCGCGCCGGCAACCCGCTGCTGATCCTGCGCCTGGGCGAGTTGCCCGTGCTGCCCCAGCATTACTGGAAACATCGCGACTTCAAGGCCACCACCTTCGAACCGCCGCTGGGCAGCGGGCCGTACCGCATCAGCAAGGTCACTCCTGGTCGCCAGTTGGTGTTCGAACGGGTCAAGGATTACTGGGGCAAGGACCTGCCGGTCAACCAGGGGTTGTATAACTACAACAAGGTCGAGGTGGAGTTCTACCGCGACAGCGACGTCGCCTTTGAAGCCTTCAAGGCGGGAGAATTCGACATTTATATCGAGCACCAGGCCAAGAACTGGACCACCGGCTACAACTTCCCGGCAGTGAATCGCGGTGAGGTCATCAAGGCGCAGATCGCCCACCGGATTCCCACCCAGAGCCAGGGCCTGTTCATCAACAGCCGGCGACCGGCCTTCAGCCAGACCAGGGTGCGCGAAGCCCTGGGGTTGATGTTCGACTTCGAGTGGACCAATCGCACCCTGTTCAGCAGCGCCTACAAACGCGCCTTGAGCTACTACCCCAACAGCGAGTTCTCGGCCACGGGCGTGCCGGTCGGGCACGAGTGGCTGATGCTTTCGCCGTACCGCGAGCAGTTGCCGGCCAACCTGTTTACCCAGGCCTTCAGCCTGCCGCAGACCGACGGTCGCGGCATCCCGCGTGAAACCCTGCGCCGTGCCCTGGCCCTGCTTGGCGAGGCCGGATGGAAGCTGTCCGGCCAACGCCTGCTGAACAAGGACGGGCAACCGCTGCGCCTGGAAATCCTGCTGGTCAATCCGAACTTGGAGCGCATCCTGCAGCCCTATGTCGAGAACCTGATCAGTATCGGCATCGACGCGCGCCTGCGCACCGTTGACCGCGCACAGTACAAGCAGCGCCTGGATCAGTTCGACTTCGACATGGTCCTGGTCACCCTCAACCAGACCCTCAGCCCGGGGCTGGAACAATGGCAGTATTTTCATTCCAGCCAGGCCACCATCAAGGGCAGCAAGAATTACGCGGGCATCGCCAACCCCGTGGTCGATCACCTGCTCGAACAACTGCTCGCGGCACAGACCCGCGAAGAACAACTGGCTGCCGGTCGCGCCCTGGACCGGGTGCTGCTCTGGCAGCACTACAGCATTCCCAACTGGTACATCAACTATCATCGCCTGGCGTACCGCAACCGGTTCGCCTTTGTCACCACGCCGCCCTACAGCCTGGGCTTGAGCGCGTGGTGGCTGAAAGCTTCGGAGAAAGCCCAATGATGTCCTTGCGCAGTACTGTATTGGCCGGCCTGTTGCTGTGCGGCGCGGCCCAGGCCGCCCCGCAACATGCGTTGACGCTCTATAACGAGCCCCCCAAGTACCCCGCCGACTTCAAGCATTTCGACTACGTAAACCCCGACGCCCCCAAAGGCGGCACCTTCCGCGAATCGGCCATGGGCGGCTTCGACAGTCTCAACCCGTATATCAGCAAGGGCGTGCCGGCGGACAATCTGCCGCTGATCTACGACACGCTGGCGATGCAGAGCCTGGACGAGCCCATTACCGAATACGGCCTGGTGGCCGGCAAGATCGAGAAGGCCCCCGACAACAGCTGGGTGCGCTTCTACCTGCGCCCTGAGGCACGCTTCCATGACGGCCATCCAATCCGCGCCGAGGACGTGGTGTTCACCTTCCAGACCCTGATCAAGGACGGCACCCCGCTCTACCGCACCTACTACGCCGACGTGGATGAAGTGGTTGCCGAAGACCCGCTGCGGGTGCTGTTCAAATTCAAGCGCACCAACAACCGCGAGCTGCCACTGATCCTCGGGCAATTGCCGGTGCTGCCCAAGCACTGGTGGGCCAACCGCGACTTTTCCAAAGGCAATCTGGAAATACCGCTGGGCAGTGGCCCGTACAAGGTGGCCGAGGTCAAGGCCGGGCGCATGATTCGCTACGAGCGGGTCAAGGACTACTGGGCCAGGGACCTGCCGGTGGCCAAGGGTTTCTATAATTTCGATAACCGCATCACTGATTATTACCGCGACAGCACGGTGTCCCTGGAAGCCCTGAAAGCCGGGCAGTTCGACTATTGGCTGGAGTTCAGCGCGAAAAACTGGGCCAACGCCTACAACATTCCGGCCGTGGCCCAGGGCCGCTTGATCAAGGAAGAAATCTCCAACGGCAACCCCACCGGCATGCAGGGTTTTGTGTTCAACACGCGCAAACCGATGTTCCAGGACGTGCGGGTACGCAAGGCCATCAGCCTGTTGCTGGATTTCGAATGGAGCAACAAACAGCTGTTCAACGGCGCCTACACGCGCACCCGCAGTTACTTCGAGAACTCGGAAATGGCCGCCACCGGTTTGCCCGGCCCGGATGAACTGGCCATTCTCGAACCGCTGCGCGATAAAATCCCCGCCGACGTCTTCACCCAGGCGTTCGAACCGCCCAAAACCGACGGCAGCGGCATGATCCGCGCGCAGCAGCGCCAGGCGTACCAGTTGCTGCAGGAAGCCGGCTGGAAGATCGTCGATGACAAGATGGTCGACACCACCGGCAAACCGGTGACCATCGAATTCCTGCTGGCCCAGACCGAGTTCGAGCGCATCCTGTTGCCGTTCAAGCGCAATCTGGCCGACCTGGGTATCGACCTGGTGATTCGCCGGGTCGACGTGTCGCAGTTCGTCAACCGCCTGCGCTCAAGGGACTTTGACATGCTGGTCGGCAGCTTTCCGCAATCCACTTCGCCGGGTAATGAGCAGCGTGAGTTCTGGAAATCGTCCAGCGCCGACAAACCGGGCAGCCGCAACTACATGGGGCTCAAGGACCCCGCCGTTGATCAGTTGGTCGAGCAACTGATCGACGCCGACTCGCGCAAAAGCCTGATTGCCCACGCCAGGGCACTGGACCGCGTGCTGCAGTTTGGCTACTACGTGATTCCCAACTGGCACATCAAGACGTTCCGTGTGGCGTATTGGGACCACCTCGGCCACCCAAAAGTCTCACCGCGCTATGACGTCGGCACCGCCACCTGGTGGGCCAAACCCGACGTCAAACCGGCGGTTCCCCTGGACACCACGCAAAGCGCCGAAGCGGCGAGCGGAGGCGATTGAATGCTGGCCTATATTGTTCGTCGCCTGTTGCTGATCATCCCCACGCTATTCGGGATCCTGCTGATCAACTTCGTCATCATCCAGGCCGCCCCGGGCGGCCCGGTGGAGCAGATGATCGCCAAGCTCGAAGGCTTTGACGGTGCCACCAGCCGCATTGCCGGTGGCGGCGCCGAGGTTTCGGTGGCCGGCTCCAGCAGCTACCGTGGCGCCCAGGGCCTGGACCCGGCGCTGATCAAGGAAATCGAGAAAATGTACGGGTTCGACAAGTCGGCGCCGGAACGCTTGTGGATCATGGTCAAGAACTACGCCCGGCTGGACTTCGGCGACAGCTTCTTCCGTGACGCCAAGGTCATCGACCTGATCAAGGAGAAGATGCCGGTGTCGATTTCCCTCGGGTTGTGGAGCACCCTGATCATGTACCTGGTGTCGATCCCCCTGGGCATCGCCAAGGCCACGCGTCACGGCAGTCACTTCGATGTGTGGACCAGTTCGGCAATCATCGTCGGCTATGCGATCCCGGCGTTCCTGTTCGCCATCCTGCTGATCGTGGTGTTTGCCGGCGGCAGTTACCTGGACTGGTTCCCCTTGCGCGGGCTCACGTCGAACAACTTCGACGAATTGAGCTGGGGCGGCAAAATTCTCGATTACTTCTGGCACCTGGCCCTGCCCGTGACCGCCCTGGTGATCGGCAACTTCGCCATCATGACCCTGCTGACCAAGAACAGCTTTCTCGACGAGATCAACAAACAGTACGTGGTCACCGCCAAGGCCAAGGGCCTGACCAACCACCGCGTGCTCTACGGCCATGTGTTTCGCAACGCGATGCTGCTGGTGATCGCCGGTTTCCCCTCGGCCTTTATCGGTATCTTCTTTACGGGCTCGTTGCTGGTGGAAGTGATCTTCTCCCTCGATGGCCTGGGCCTGATGAGCTTTGAGGCGGCGATCAACCGCGACTATCCGGTGGTGTTCGGTACGCTGTTTATCTTCACCCTGCTGGGGCTGATCGTGAAACTGATCGGCGACCTCACCTACACCCTGGTCGATCCGCGGATCGACTTCGCCAGCCGGGAGCATTGAGATGAACCTGTCCCCCCTCAATCGCCGCCGGTTCGAGCGGTTCAAGGCGAACAAGCGTGGCTGGTGGTCACTGTGGCTGTTCCTGATCCTGTTCGTGCTGAGCCTGGGCGCCGAATTGATTGCCAACGACAAGCCCCTGGCCGTGCACTTTGACGGCGACTGGTATTTCCCGGCGCTCAAGCGCTACCCGGAGACCACCTTCGGCGGCGAGTTCCCCCTGGAAGCCAACTACAAGAGCCCGTATATCCAGGAACTGCTCAAGGCCAAGGATGCCTGGACCTTGTGGGCACCGATCCCGTTCAGCTACCAGAGCATCAACTACGACCTGAAAGTGCCGGCCCCCGCGCCGCCGTCGAGCGTCAACCTGCTGGGCACCGATGACCAGGGCCGCGACGTCCTGGCGCGGGTCATCTACGGGTTTCGCGTATCGGTGCTGTTCGCGTTGACGCTGACCGTGCTCAGCTCGATCATCGGCGTGATCGCCGGCGCCCTGCAGGGTTTCTATGGCGGCTGGGTGGACCTCGCCGGGCAACGCTTCCTGGAGATCTGGTCCGGGTTGCCGGTGCTGTACCTGCTGATCATTCTCGCCAGCTTCGTGCAGCCCAACTTCTGGTGGCTGCTGGGCATCATGCTGTTGTTCTCCTGGATGAGCCTGGTGGACGTGGTGCGCGCCGAGTTCCTGCGCGGGCGCAACCTCGAATACGTGCGCGCGGCCCGCGCGCTGGGCATGCAGAACGGCGCGATCATGTTCCGCCATATCCTGCCCAATGCGATGGTCTCGACCATGACGTTCATGCCGTTCATCCTCACCGGCGCCATCGGCACCCTCACCGCCCTGGATTTCCTGGGTTTCGGCCTACCGGCCGGCTCACCGTCACTGGGCGAACTGGTGGCCCAGGGCAAATCCAACCTGCAGGCGCCGTGGCTGGGCATGAGCGCGTTCGCCGTGCTGGCGATCATGTTGAGCCTGCTGGTGTTTATCGGCGAGTCCGCTCGCGATGCCTTCGACCCGAGGAAATGAGATGAATCAGGACAATCTGATCGAAATCCGCGACCTCAGTGTCGAGTTCGTCACGGGCGAGCATCAGCATCGCGTGGTCAATCACGTCAGCTTCGATATCAAACGCGGCGAAACCCTGGCCCTGGTCGGCGAAAGCGGCTCGGGCAAATCGGTGACGGCGCATTCGATCCTGCGCCTCTTGCCCTACCCTCTGGCGCGGCATCCCTCCGGTACCATCAACTACGCCGGGCAAGACCTGCTGACGCTCAAGGAAAAGACCCTGCGGCACATTCGCGGCAACCGCATCGCGATGATCTTCCAGGAGCCGATGACCTCGTTGAACCCGCTGCACTGCATCGAGAAACAGATCAACGAAGTGCTCGGCCTGCACAAGGGCCTCACCGGCAAGGTTGCCACCCGGCGCACCCTGGAACTGCTGGAACTGGTGGGTATTCCCGAACCGCACAAACGCCTCAAGGCGCTGCCCCACGAACTCTCCGGAGGCCAGCGCCAGCGCGTGATGATCGCCATGGCCCTGGCCAACGAGCCGGAACTGCTGATTGCCGATGAGCCGACCACGGCCCTCGACGTGACGGTGCAATTGAAAATCCTGGAACTGCTCAAGGAACTGCAGGCGCGCCTGGGCATGGCGTTGCTGCTGATCAGCCACGACCTGAACCTGGTGCGCCGGATCGCTCACCGTGTGTGCGTGATGCAACAGGGCTGCATCGTCGAACAGGCCGACCGCGAGACGCTGTTCCAGGCGCCGCAACACCCTTACACCCAGGAATTGCTGGCGGCCGAGCCCAGCGGCGGGCCGGCCGGCAATGCCGTGGGGCCAACGCTGCTGGAAGTGGACGACCTGAAAGTCTGGTTCCCGATCAAAAAAGGCTTTTTGCGCAACACCGTCGATTACGTCAAGGCCGTGGACGGCATCAACTTCAGCCTGCCCCAGGGGCAGACCCTGGGCATCGTCGGCGAAAGCGGCTCGGGCAAATCCACCCTGGGCCTGGCGATCCTGCGCTTGATTGGCAGCCAGGGCGGGATTCGCTTCGAAGGCCAGCAGCTTGATCGGCTCACCCAGCAACAGGTACGCCCGCTGCGCCGGGAAATGCAGGTGGTGTTCCAGGACCCCTTCGGTAGCCTGAGCCCACGCATGTGCGTCAGCGAGATCGTCGGCGAAGGGTTGCGCATTCACAAGATGGGCACGCCGGCCGAGCAGGAAGCCGCGATCATCGCCGCGCTCAAGGAGGTCGGCCTGGACCCGCAATCGCGGCATCGCTACCCCCATGAGTTTTCCGGTGGCCAGCGCCAGCGCATCGCCATCGCCCGCGCCCTGGTGCTCAAGCCGCGCCTGATCCTGCTGGACGAACCGACGTCGGCGCTGGACCGTACGGTGCAACGCCAGGTGGTGGAACTGCTGCGCAGCTTGCAGGCCAAGTACAACCTGACGTACCTGTTCATCAGCCATGACCTGGCGGTGGTCAAGGCGCTGAGTCATCAGTTGATGGTGGTCAAGCAGGGCCAGGTGGTGGAGCAAGGGGACGCCGCGACGATTTTCGCCAACCCGCAACATGCCTATACTCGGCAATTGCTGGAAGCGGCCTTTCTGGTGCCCGCATAACAGGCAGGAGCCATCGCCATGTCGTTGAACAGCCCCGCTCACCCTGCGCACTCGCCGCGTTTCTGGCGCGACGAGCGTCTGCCGTTCATCGAGGCGCGCACCATTGCCGATGGGCGCAAGGTCACCTACACCCGCCACGCCCATGAGCATTTTTCCATTGGCGCTATCACCGCCGGGCGCAGCTATTACCACTATGGCGAACAGACCTTCGTGATCAGCGCCGGCACCGTGGTGTTGATGAACCCCGGCGACGTGCATGCGTGCAATCCCATCGAAAACGAGCATTGGTCCTACCATATGCTCTACCTCGACACGCCCTGGCTGACCGACCTGCAGCATCAGTTGGGGTTCAGCACCGACCAGGGTTACCGTGCGTTCAACACGCCCCATACGCGGGACACAGCGTTGTACAACGGCTTGTTGGCGCTGTACCGGCTGTTGGTGGATGAACGGGCCGAACTGCTGCACAAGCAGAGCGCGCTGGTGGGCTACTTCAGCGAAGTGCAGCAACGCCTGAACCCTTCCCTCACCCCCATGCGCGAGGTCAATCACAAGCTGGAGCGGGCCGCCGACTACATCCGTGAACACTGTACCGAGGCCTTGAAGCTCGAGGACATTTGCCTCGCGGCCGAGCTGTCGCCGTCCTACCTTATCCGCGCCTTCAAGCACTATTACGGGCTGACGCCCCATGCGTTCCTGGTCAACCACCGCATCCAGTTCGCCCGCACTCAACTGCGCAATGGCGCGCTGATCGCCGACGTCGCCCTGGCGGCGGGTTTTGCCGACCAGGCGCATTTCCAGCGTGCGTTCAAACAGCATTTCGCCGCCACGCCCGGGCAATACCGCGAAACGCTCAAGCCATCAGCAAATAACCCACACTGGCCACCAGCAACGCGGCCATGGAGCGGTTGAAGACTCTGACCCCCTTGGGATTGTGCAGGTAGCGCCGCAGAAAGGTTCCGGCGTAGGCCCAGCACGCCACCGACAGGTAGCAGATCACCAGGTAGAGACTGGCAAACAGCCAGACTTGCCTGGCCTCGCCGTCCGCCGCAAACAGCCCCATCCCCGCCACACAGGCCAGCCAGGCTTTGGGGTTGAGCCACTGCATGATCGCGCCATACAGCATCGATGGCGCAGTGGCGGCGCCATCGGCGTGCAACTGCCCATCATCCACGGCGAGCTTCCAGGCCATGTACAACAAGAATGCCACCCCGCCCCACTGGATCAGTTGGGTCAGGATCGGCCAGCGCAGCAGCACTTCGTGCAAGCCCAGGCCGATCAACACCAGCAGCAATGTAAAACCGACAGCCGCGCCAAGCACGTGCTTTTGGCTGGCGGCGAACCCAAAGCGCGCGCCGGCACTCAAGGCGACCACATTGACCGGTCCCGGCGTGATGGACGTGGCCAGGGCGAAGGCGGCCATGGAAAGAGTCAAGCTCATTGCAGTTCCTTTTCGTGATGCCAGACAGGGATGGCATTACGGTAAAGGCTGGAATGGCTGAGGTATTGAACAAAATGCCCCTCGGACAGCGCTAGACATTCGGAATCAGCGCTGCGCCGGAATCCGAATATCACCATCCCGGCACTGGCTTTTCACGCTGCGCGGGCAGCCGGCGAAGGCCAGGTCCTTGGTCAGGCATACGCGCACCTCAGACAACACCTTGCCTTTGCAGATGACGGCCATGCCGTGGTTGCCCATGCGCGGGTTGCTGTCGCGAAACAGTGCCTCGATCTCGCCGGACGACAATGACGGTGGCGTGTTGAACGGCTGCAGTTGTTGCGGAATGACCACCGCGCCCAACGCCGTGTCGGACTTTTCCAAATACTCCATCGGCTCAAGCCCGCTGCAGGTCCCATGTTTGGCCCATTCGTGCTTGAGCAACGCACGCGAAGGGAACAGCGTGGCGCCTTTTTCCAGCGCTTCATCGCTCAACCGCGATTGCGTCGCGCAGGACGCCGGCCACCCGCCTTTGGCATATTGCGGCCACAGCCCATGCAGTACAAAGCCGTAGCCCTTGCCCGAACATTGCTCATTGTTCGGGTGCGTCAGGCAAAACGTCGGCGACCATGACAGCGACAACACATAAAAATCAAATTCCCCCGCCTGCCCTTGACTGCGTGGCTCCGCCGTCACGCCAGTCACGATCAACAGCCACACCAGCATCCAGTATTTCATCGCGATATCCTTCCAAAAAATGAAGCATCACGCTATCGCGCTGACTAAGGGTGTTGGGAGTAACGTTGCAGCACCTTGTCCAGGATGCGATCGGTCTTCAACGCCTCGATCGCCAGCGAAGGATGTTTGGCATCGCCACGGATATGGGCATTCATCGCCAGTACGTGGTGCCATTGGATATGCGCATGGCACGGCACCTCCAGCACCTCGTCGGTCTCCCCTTCGAGGCGCAGCGGCTGGTCTTCGAATACCGCAAACGTGATGCGTCCACGGCTGCCGATCAGCTCGACCCGGTCTTCGCGGCGGTCAGCGACAAAGTTCCAGCAGCCCATGCCCAATGCGCCATTGGCGAAGGTCCAGCAGGCCGTCACTGCGTCCTCCGCCGCATAGCGTCCGGCCTGCCGCGCGGTAAAGCCCGAGACCTCGACGATATCGCCCGCCAGGTACTGGAACAGGTCAAAGCCATGGCTGGCCAGGTCGGCAAAGTAACCACCGCCGGCAATCGCAGGATCCGTGCGCCAGTTGGCCGGGTGGGTGTCTGCCGGGGCTGCGGGCTTGCACAGGGTCCAGGTCAGGTGGCGCAACTCGCCGATACGGCCTTCCTGCAACCAGGTGCGCACCTGCTGGAAACGCGGCAATGAGCGCCGATAGTAGGAGACGAACAGATGCAGCCCGGCGCGCTCGAAGGTGCGTTGCATCAACGCACTCTGCTCGGCGTTCAACGCCATGGGCTTTTCGACGCAGCAATGCTTGCCCGCCGCCGCCACCATCAAGCTGTATTCAAGGTGGCTGTCGGGTGGCGTGGCGATGTACACCGCGTCCACCTCGGGGTCGTCGATCAGGGCTTGGGCATCGGTGTAGAAGCGGGCAATGCCATGGCGTGTCGCATAATCGCGCACGGCTTCCTCACGGCGTCCCATCACGGCGACCAGGGCCGAGCCTGGCGCTTTGTAGAAAGCCGGTCCACTCTTCAATTCGGTCACACTGCCACAGCCGATCATGCCCCAACGTACGGTGCTCATCTGCTCTCCTCGTTCGTTCAAATCAGTCGGGCAGTATCCACATACACGGCCCGACGCGCCATAACCACTTAGCATGACAATTGCATTACACTTTTATGACAAATATCCCGTAGCAGGTATAAACGATGAAAATACGGGCCACCGTCATCTGCGAACACGAAGGGCACATCCTCTTTGTACGCAAGGCCAGATCGAAATGGGCATTGCCGGGCGGCAAGGTAGAGCGTGGTGAACGCCCGGTGGGCGCGGCGCAACGCGAGCTGGAAGAAGAGACGGGGTTGAACGTGGACGGCTTGCTGTACTTGCAGGAGCTCAAGGCCCGCGACACCCTGCATCATGTGTTTGAAGCTTCGGTAGTGAATATCGACGAGGCACGGCCGTGCAACGAGATCGTCGAATGCCAGTGGTACGCCTACGGTACCCTCGACGAATTGGACACTACCGACGCCACCCGACACATCGTCAAGTCCTTTCTGCGCCGCCTCTGATACGGCGCTCTGCCGGGCGAGTTGTGTCGGCACTGGGGTGCGAAGATCAAATTCCAGGCAAAAAAAATCCCAAGTAGCTGATGGAAACTTGGGATTTAAAAATGCATAAACCGTGGGAGGTGAACGCCCGGCTATAGTAGCGACTGCAAAATCGGCTCACAAGATTATTTTATTCCTTTCGTCGGATTAAACCGTTGTAAGTCATTCAATAACCACATGTTTTTTAAGGTGAGAGGCCTGCCTGTGCCACTTTTTGGTGCAAGTCAGCGAACGATACCGAACTTAATCCATTGTATAAATAAGGTTATTACTTATTCCACTTTTACGCGGTTCAAAAACTCTATGTTCACTTGCTCGCATGCCTTGCCAAGTTCGAAATGGGTTGAGGCGTTCGCACCGGCGACCCGCTTCAAACGAACGCACAAGGCCAACTGCTCGGCGGCGGCTTCACGCTGGCGGTCCGCCTCGGCATTGAGTTGTACAAAATAGAAACCCAGCAGCGCCGCAACCCCCAGCACGCCCACCACGAAGTTGCGCAAGCTGTTGGCTGACTGGGAGACCGAAGCGCTCATAAGTCAGCGCGCCCTGCGCTTTTCGTAACGGACGTCGTCACCGTCTGCAACGCCAGCGTTCAGCCAACCCAGGCGCTGATAGAACCCGTTGGCGCGGATCTCATCGCGGCCATCGGTGATGAGGTACAGGCGGTCGTGATGTTCGAACAATGCCGCCTCGGCTTCGGCCATCAACTGCCGGCCCAGCCCCAGGTTCTCGTGCGTGGGCAACACGAACATCGCGAACACCTCGCCAGCCTCCAGATCGACCATGGAAAAGGCCGCCGCCTGGCCGTCCACTTCCGCGACCCAGGCGCACGGGGCGGTGCGCAGGGTGTCGGTCAGTGCCTGCGGTGTGATCCCCAGGTCAGCCATCTGTTCGACACTCAGGTGGTTTTGCACCACAGACGTACGGATTGTAATGAGCGTGTCGACGTCATCGACGGTCGCCGCTCGAATAAGCACATGCATACACGCCTCCCGATCAAGGAGGTGATTGTATGCAAATACTTACACGGCATTTGTCGTGGATTTGTAAACCGCTGCGCAGGAACCTGCGACAGGCGCTTATTTGCGCGCCACTTTATAGCGCAGGCAATCCTGGTAGAAACTCTGGCGAATCGCCTCGGGCTTGAGCCGTGAGCGGCTGTCATAGGTCTGCTCGGTAATGCCCATGGCCATCATGCGCATCCACGATTTATTGAACTTGAGGGTCTGGATCTTTTGCCGCGCGGCGTACAGCGACACCCCCGAGAGCTTCAATTCCTGGGCCCTGGCGGCCGTGCCCGCGCCCCAGCTGCACATATATTTGTCGCCCTCGCGCAACTCTCGTGCCTGCACGGCTGCCGCGCCGCCGGCCAGTGAACAAGCAACCAGCATGATTCCCACAGAGCGCATTGGCTTCCTCACCTAACCACCTGAAAATAAAAGTGATTCTGGCGAGAATTTTGTTACAGAGGGGCCATCAGATTGCCTTATCTCAGGCCCATGCCACGACCAACAGGCCAGCGCCCAAGACCAGGCACAGCGGTGAATAAAAGTAGGTGTCCAACCTGGCGAATCTTGAGCCCACCACCTTCTTGAAAAAACCCACCAGCTCCGAATCGCCGATCGCCCTGGCAAACATCACCACGGCAATCGCACTGATCCCCCATTGTAGCGCCCCATGGGACACGGGCGAAAAATAAAGTCCGGCGCGCAGACAGACCAGCAGCGCAATCGCCACCAATCCCATTGCCACCAGGAATGTACCCAGCGTCGAGGGCTTGAAAGCCGGCCTTGGCCCGCCGGCGAATTCGCCGGGTAATTGCGGTATGGCGGCCAGGCTGCCGAATTTTCCGCCGGCGGCCCAGTACAAATGCACCATGCTGATGCAGGTGAAAATCCCGACGATCCAGCGCGCAACGACGAAGCTCATGGCGGGCGTCCCCAGAAATGGTGGGCATGAGCATAGACGCCCTGATATTTTTTGCAGGTATTTCGTCGGTAGCTGATGGTAAAGTGCCGCCCCATGAACCTTGCCCGAACCGACCGCTCGCTCATTGCCTGGATGCTGTATGGCTGCGTCCTGTTCAATGTGTTCGCCTGCAGCATCGGGCACGGGCAAATGGTCGGGATGCAGCTCAACGGCATCAGCGGTCAGTTCTGTACGGTCGACCCGCGCACCCAGGCGCCCGTGCAATCAGACTCTACCGATGAGAGCCTGCCAACACTGTCCAAGGCGTTCGGCTGCCCCCTGTGCTCCACCGGCGGCATGGGCCCCGCGCTCAGCAGTCACCTGAATGTAGCCGTGTTGCCACAGCCGCACGCCCCGCCTGCGGCCGTGGTACTTGCCGCCGACATCCCCGCCCGTCTCACCTGGCCCACGGCCCACCCGCGCGCGCCGCCCGCCTTCGCCTGATCCCTGCGCTGTCCCTCTGCACTGCCCCTGTTTCCATGCGGAAACACGCGCGGTCGTGCGTTGTTTTCACGCCAAGTTTTCAGGATTCAACCATGAAACATTTACCCTTGCTGGCGGGCCTGTGCGGCTGCCTGCCTGTTTGCGCCCCAGCCCTTGAGCTGGCCCCGACCACCATCGAAGGCGAGCAAACCGTCGATCCCGGCCTGGCCCTGGATCAACCCAGCGGCATGGCGTCGCGGCTGGGATTGAGCATGCGCGAAACCCCGGCGTCGGTGGCCATTGCCACGCGCAACGACATCGAGCGCCATGGCGCCAAGACCTTTCGCGATGCGGCCAATACCCTGCCCGGCGTCAACGCCAGCGCGCCACCGGGCTTTGGCGGGTTCGTCTCATACCGCGGGTTCACCAGCAGCCAGATCACCCAGATGTTCAACGGTATCAACGTCGCCACCGGCCTCGCGCGGCCGGTGGATGCGTGGATCTACGACCGTGTCGAACTGGTCGGCGGTCCCTCCTCCCTGATCAATGGCGCAGGCTCCGTAGGCGGTTCGCTGAACTACGTGACCAGGCTGGCCAGCCGTGAGGAACACGCCGTCGAAGGTCAGTTGACCTATGGCAGCCATGACACCGCAGGCCTGGCGTTGGGCCTGAACCATGCGCTCACCGAGCCCGGCGCCGAGGTGCAGCATTACGCACGCCTGGATGTGAGCCGCAACACCCAGCACAGCTACATCGACCGCGACCAGCGCGAGGCCTGGAGCGTGGCGTTTTCCCTGCTCAGCGACCTGACCCCGGACCTGTCCCACACCCTGGCGCTGGAATATCAGGACGAGCACGAAGACAGCCCCTACTGGGGCACTCCCGTGCTCAACCCCAAGGCCGGCGAGCTGAAGATCGACCGGCACAACCGCTTCAACAACTACAACGTCGCGGACGGTCGCTATGAGCAGCGCACACGCTGGGCACGCTCGATCATTGACTACCGGATCAACGACAGCACCACCCTGAAAAACACCCTCTACCACCTCGACAGCCAGCGCGATTACCGCAACCTGGAAACCTACCAGTACAACGCCGACAACAGCGCGGTGAACCGCTCCACCGCCTATCAGGTGCGGCATCAGGGTGAGCAGAACGGCAACCAGTTCGAGCTGCGCCATGAGGACACCGTCTTCGGCCTGGCCACCAGCTGGTCCGCAGGCTTCGAATACAAGGTCAACAGCACCACCAACAGCCCGCTGAACGTGCCGGGCAACAGCACCGTCGAGCCGAACGGCTATCAGCCCGGCTACTTCTACGACATACCGGGCACCCGACCCGGTTTCGTCAAAGACAAGACCAGTGCAGTGACTACAAAAGCGCTGTTCGTGGAAAACCGCCTGGGTTTGACCGACACGTTGTCGCTGCTCACCGGCCTGCGCTACGACGCCATCGACCTGGACGTGACCAACCACAGAACGGTGACAGCCGCCAACCCCAGGCACCTCCAGCGCAGCTGGGAACCGGTGACCGGGCGCGTGGGTTTGACCTACCAGTTCATGCCCTCCGCCAACGTCTACGTGCAATACAGCACCGCCGCCGAACAGCCGAGCACCACGACTCAGGTGTTCGACGTATCGACCGGCAAGCAATGGGAAATAGGCAGCAAGTTCGACTACCTCGAGGGTCGCGGCGCCGCCACGCTTGCCGTCTACAGGATCGAGCGCAAGGACTTTGCGGTAACCGACCCACTGGACCCCACCCGCAGCATTCCCGTGGGTGCGCAGTCATCCAGGGGCATCGAACTGGCCAGTTCGCTGCGCATCACCCCCCGACTGCTGGCTGAAGGCAACGTCGCCTGGGTCGACGCGCAATACGACGACTTCAACGAGAAAACCGCCAGCGGCTCCGTGGTGTCGCGTCAAGGCAATACACCGACCAACGTGCCCAAGCGCGTGGGCAATCTATGGCTGACCTATGATTTTTCAGAAAATTGGCGAGGCGGCGTCGACGCGCGCCATGTCGCCCAGGTGTATGCCGACAATGCCAACACCCAGACGGTCCCGGCCTACACGCTGTTCGGCAGTTTTCTGCGCTATAAAGTGGACACACACACCTCGATAACCGGCCGGGTGCGCAACCTGACCAATGAGGTGTATGCCGAATTCGCCCACGTATCACCGGCGTATTACCTCGGCTCACCGCGAACGTTCGAGGTGGCTGTACAAACCCGATTCTAAAGCTCAAATGCAAGCAATGTGAGAGGGGGCTTGCCCCCGATTGCAGTGTGTCAGCTTGCACATTAGTGTCTGGCTGACTGCTATCGGAGCATAGGTATCTGCACAACTTTCCAGACCGTAACAGCCAACGGTAACCACGATGCGAAGCGAGTCGCTCTTGATCTGCTTTTGATCTCAGGCGCCCCGTTAAACCACGCTGGCCGAACGCAGGCTTG
>NZ_CVTN01000061.1:42784-43390 GCF_900004915.1 Pseudomonas sp. 31 R 17 | reverse complement strand
GGAACCCATAGCAGCCGTTACCGCAGAAACGGATATGTACTCGGTCCAATCCAACATCCTGGTCGGCTCTGAGGCCGCCATCGGGGGCAAGCCCTCTCCCACATTTGGATTGCAGTACATCAGTCAGATATAGGCTGTCCCGCCTTCATGGGAGCAAGTCTCCACATTTGGATTGCAGTGCATCAGTCAGACAGCTATAGGCTGCCCCGCCGTCATGGGAGCACGCGCAAAAAATGTGGGAGGGGGCTTGCCCCCGATTGCAGTGTGTCAGCTTGCACATCGGTATCTGGCTGACTGCTATCGGAGCATAGGTATCTGCACAATTTTCCAGACCGTAGCAGCCAACGGTAACCACGATGCGAAGCGAGTCGCTCTTGATCTTGATCTCAGGCGCCCCGTCAAACCACGCTGGCCGAACGCAGGCTTGAATTCGTGGGTAACCCGGCAGGACGCCGGGTTAGCCGCCCTGCGCCATGGATGGCGCGTGGCGGCGGCCCACGGATTCAAGCCTTCGTTCGGGCACACCGAGCCTGAGCGAGGTGCCGAGTGGTGGGGCAAGAGCGTTTTGCTTACTTTTGCGCTTTTCAAAAGTGAGCCGCTGTAAAA
>NZ_CVTN01000061.1:42483-42734 GCF_900004915.1 Pseudomonas sp. 31 R 17 | reverse complement strand
ATCAGTCAGACAGCTATAGGCTGCCCCGCCGTCATGGGAGCACGCGCAAAAAATGTGGGAGGGGGCTTGCCCCCGATTGCAGTGTGTCAGCTTGAACATTGGTATCTGGCTGACTGCTATCGGAGCATAGGTATCTGCACAACTTTCCAGACCGTAGCAGCCAACGGTAACCACGATGCGAAGCGAGTCGCTCTTGATCTGCTTTTGATCTCAGGCGCCCCGTTAAACCACGCTGGCCGAACGCAGGCTTG
>NZ_CVTN01000061.1:17890-42433 GCF_900004915.1 Pseudomonas sp. 31 R 17 | reverse complement strand
TGGGGCAAGAGCGTTTTGCTTACTTTTGCGCTTTTCAAAAGTGAGCCGCTGTAAAAGCGGAACCCTAAGCAGCCGTTACCGCAGAAACGGATATGTACTCGGTCCAATCCACCATCCTGGTCGGCCCAGAGGCCGCCATCGGGGGCAAGCCCCCTCCCACATTTGGATTGCAGTACATCAGTCAGATAGCTATAGGCTGTCCCGCCTTCATGGGAGCAAGTCTCCACATTTGGATTGCAGTGCATCAGTCAGACAGCTATAGGCTGCCCCGCCGTCATGGGAGCAAGCCCCTCCCACATCTGGAACGCCATCAGGTAGCAATACTGTCAATCACTTGAGGGCCGACTCAACCTTGAGAGCCACATCCTCCGTCAACCACGCCTTCCACACCTCGGGATGAGCCTTGAGAAACGCCTGGGCAACCTCCCGAGGCGGCGTATGATTCTCACTCATTTTCGCCAACGCCTGATTAAGCGGCTCGATAGGAAACTCGACCTTCTCGAAAAACTGCACAATCTGCGGATGCTCTTTCTGGAATGGCGTAGACACCCCGATGCTCAACCTGGACGCCAGCGACCGCGTCGGCTTGGGATCAGGATTGTCCGCATCCGTCAGCGTCTTCCAGGCCTGCGCATCGAACGGCGGCTCTTGCAGTTGAATCAACTTATAGCGGCCCATCAACGGCGTGGGCGACCAATAGTAGAACAGCACCGGCTTGCCCCGACGAATCGACGAAGCGATCTCCGCATCCAGGGCCGCCCCCGAGCCGCTGCGAAAGTTCACATAGCTGTCGTCCAGGCCGTAAGCCTTGAGCTTTTGCCGGTTGACCACTTCCGAAGTCCAACCGATAGGGCTATTGAGAAACCGCCCCTTGTCCGGTGACTCCGGGTCCTTGAACACATCCTTGTAGCGCGCCAGGTCTTGTACGCTTTTCAAGTCAGGGGCCAGCGGCTTGATACCCTTGGCCGGATCACCCTTGACCACGTACTCCGGCACCCACCAGCCTTCGGTGGCGCCCTTGACCGTATCGCCCAGGCCCACCACCTTGCCTTCAGCCTCGGCCTTGACCCAGACCGGGCTGCGGCCCGCCCATTCTTCACCGATCACCTGAATGTCGTTCTTGGCCAGGGCGGTTTCCAGGGTGATGGTGGTACCGGGCAAGGTGTCGGTGGGCAAGTCGTAGCCCTTCTCGACAATGAACCGCAGTACCTCGGTGATCAGGCTGCCGCTTTCCCAGTTCAGGTCGGCAAAGTGCACCGGCGCCTGGGCGGCCGATACCGGCACTGACGCCATGGACAAGCCCAGGCTCGTCAGCGATGCAGCCAACAGCGTTCTCAATCCTTTCATTCCTTTGCACCTCGCGATATCGCAGCCATCAGCGGACGGCTTTGCTGCTATGCGCGAAGCCTCTCTCGTAGTTAAGTCAACTCAACTGTAGTAGAGGTTCCGGGAGATAAAAGAAGTTCGCCGTGATTGCGCTTACTCACTGGCCTTGAACGTCACCAGTTCGCCCTTGCGCCACTTGGCGGCCTTGCCGGTGACGGCCTTGAGGGTTTTGGTCAGGCCTTCCTGCAGTTGCTGGTGGGCAGCAAATACCAGCATGACGCTGTGGCCTTCCTTGAACACGATGCCTTCGCCCTCGGCCGAGGATACAAAGGCGTAGTCGCCCAGGCCATACACGGTCAACTTGATATCGCGAAACTTGAGTTCAAACTTGCCACCTTCACGGCTGGGCAATACTGCCGCGCGAAAATGATCGCCCACCTTGAGCTCTAGGCGTGGCTTGTCGTCCACGACCAACGCCGCTTCAGTGTCGATCTCGGCGATGTAGATACCTTCCGGGGTCTGTTCGGTAACGTAGACAAAACGAGATTGAAACTGCTTGACCAACTTTGCGCGTAAATCACCCAGCACGAATAACGCGTGCATATCCAGATTACTGACTGCCAAGGAAACGCCCCCACATCGATAAAGCACTGACCGCTTGAGCGGGCAGCACAAAAAAACGGCCGTTACGGCACGAAAGACATACTCGTTAAAAACCTGAAGACAACCATAAGAGCCGTACAGACAGCCGCGGTGGCCCTTGTGCGAGGTCATCCGGCGACACAGCAAATCACAGGTTCAACGACCCGAGAATACGAGTCGAACAACTTCAGAGAATAACCCGATTAAAAACACTGTTTTCCGACACGCATCACAAAAGAAAATACCCGGCCATGGAACCAGGTGCGCGTTGCCGACGACAATACTAAACAGCAACACCGGTCAAAACCAGCCGCTGATATCAACCAGGTCGATCGACAGGAGCTGAGCATGCAACGACGTCAACACGACACTGCGTCTTTTCACACTCATTCATCATGTCCGGACGCACACCAATACTACTGCCTACCCACACCCGATGGGTACTCCCATTCCGTGCTTTATCGAGTGGTGCCGGCCGGAAGAAACTTTTTTCATATCCAGGAAGTGACCAGCGGCAGGATAAAAGGCTTTCGCAGCGATCACAGCAAGGCCTGCGCACTGGCAAAAGCGCTGGAAGCCAACCTGTATGGCCTGCACGGCACACTCGTTTCGTCAGCTGGCTGAGTGTAGTGCACACTTTACTGCACAGCGGCCCTTCAACAACTGCCATACTGACCCGTCCTTGAAGTTTGCCCCCTGCGGGTCAGGTTTCATCAGTGCAGTTACCGCGAAGGGAAGGCTATACGTGACGGAATTTGATATTGGCGAATTTTTTATCCATGGCGATGCGAGGGAAGTGGACGGAGAGTTTCAAGCGGTCATCATCATGCGGGCCAAACCGCCGTTGACCACAGTAACAACGCATCAGGTCGAAAAAGACCGCTGGTTCAAAACTGTCGACGCTGCCGCCATTGCCGGCAAAGACGCCGCCAGGGCCCTGAAAGCCGCCGTGGATTCAGGCGCACTCAATTCGTGACAATCCGATAGAACTCTGGCGCGCCATCTTCCTCACATGCAGAACGATGATCAGCCCGCATGGAGAATATGATGGACACCACGACCCCGACACTTGAAACCCTCTTCGACCAGTTAGGCCTGGATTCCAGTCAGGAAGGCATCGAACGCTTCACCGCCGAGCACCGTCTGCCGGATGACGTGAAACTCGTCGACGCGCCTTTCTGGAGCGAGCAACAGGCGAGCTTCCTCAAGGAACAACTGCATGTCGATGCCGAATGGGCGCCTGCGGTCGATGACCTCAACGCCCTGCTGCATGAGTCTCCTGTCGCTTGATTCAAACGCACTGACCGCACGCCGCTCCTCCCGCAGGAGCGCGCTTGCTGCCTGCCGCTACGCGGATCTGCCCCCTTGCGGCTTGTAGCCCAGGCGTAAACCACCCCAATGCCGCCCCCGAACCATGATCGGCACTGACAGGTCGTGCATCAGCTCGCCGGTATCGCGCGTGTAGGTCTGCAGCAACATGGCTTGTTGATGGCTACCGCACCGCAGGCCGGTACGGTCGTCAAATTTGCGCTTGGTGCGGTTCTGCACCGCGTCCACCTGGGCATCACCGGTCAATGCGTGGGAAAACGCTTTGTTGTGTGTCGGCACGTAGCCCTGGGGCGTGCAGGCAATGGCAAACACCAAACCCTCATGAAGCGGCAACAGCGCCTCTTGAATGGCGGGTAATACCTGGTCGGTGTAGGCGTCGAAACGTGTCTTGTATTTGCTCGGGTGGGTATTTGGAATCAGCGTGTAGTTGCGATCGAACAGATCTTCCAGGCTGACCCGGCTGTGCAGCACATCCGCCTCGAACTGTTCGCCAATTCGCCGGGCGCCTTCGCGGGCCAGGTCGTAGATGCGCTGGTGATAGTCATCCAGGCCGACCTGCGCCAGGCGCTCGCTGATAGTTTCCGCCTGCCCTTCCATCTGCACGGCGGCGTCGGCGAGTTGGCGGGTTTGCTGGTCGCTGACCGCCAGGTCGCTGCGCATCTGCTCCACGGCGTGGAACAGGCTGTCGAGTTGAGTGCGGTTGGTGTCGGTGCCCTGGGCGATTTCACTGACCTGCTGTTCCACATCCGCCGCCAGGCCGGCGATGCTCGCCAGGTGTTCGCCGGCATCTTCCACTTGCTCTACACCGGTGTGCAGGTCCGCCGACAGCTGGCGAATCTGCTCCACCACCTGGGCCGTGCGCTGCTGGATGTCGGCGACCATCACCCCGACTTCATCGGTGGCCGTGGCCGTACGTCCGGCGAGGCCGCGCACCTCATCGGCGACCACCGCAAACCCGCGCCCGTGCTCTCCGGCCCGCGCCGCTTCAATCGCCGCATTCAGCGCCAGCAGGTTGGTCTGGCTGGCGATGGACTGGATCACCAGCGTCACGCGCTGGATTTCCTCGCTGCGCTGGCTCAGGGCTTCGATCAGCGTGCGGCTGGCATCGGCACGCTGGCTGAGCTGATGCATGCGGGTGATCGACTGCACCAATACTTCACGGCCTTCGCTGCTGCGCTGACGGGCCTGGCTCGACGCGCCCAGGGCCTGGCGGCTGAGCTGGGAGGTGACCTGTTCGGTGCCGATCATCACCTGCGCGCTGCTGACGATTTGCTGGGAGGCGCTCAACTGCGATTGCAGGCGCGCCGCCAGTTGCTTGACCGAATAGGCCACGCCCGCAGCGGAGAGTGCATTATGGCTGGTGGTATGGGACAGGTCGCGCGCCAGCTCGCCAATCGCATCGCCGGCCGCAACGTGGGCCACAGAGGGTTTGGGACTTTTCAGGCGGGGCAGCCAGATCACCAGCAAGGCCAGCGGCAGGCACAGGTAGATCGGCCAGCCGGCAAAGGCCAGGCCCAGCAGTAGCAGCACCAGGACAGTACTCTGCGCGAGCGGTATCAGCCAGCCGGGCAGCACCCGCGCCACCGGTTGCGGTGGTACTGCTGCGCCCATCAGAGATCCATCTCCAGCCATTGTCGTTACCCCACTGCTTGTCGTTATTGTGTCTGCATTAAACGCCACTAACAGGCCATTATCCATGGGCCTTTAGTACAGGGGCTTGCAGTAGATCAATAACGGGGGTGTCACGCAAAAACTCTGCGGGGGCCGATGATACGGCCCCCGTGCAACCGCGTCAGGCTTGACGCTGGTGCTTGTCGATCTGCTCGTGGCGCTCTTGCGCTTCGATGCAGTATTTGGTGGTCGGGCTGATCAGCAGGCGTTTGAGGCCGATAGGCTCGCCGCTGTCATCACACCAGCCAAAGGAATCTTCCTTGATGCGTTCCAGGGCACGTTCCAGTTGCGGCAACATGCGCTGGTCGCGGTCGATGGCATTGACCAGCCAGGTGCGCTCTTCTTCCACGGAAGCAGCGTCGGCCGGATCGGCCGGGGTGTCCAGGCTTTCAATGGCGATACGGTTCTGTTCAATGCGCTCGTGGTGTTCCACTTTCATGTCTTGCAGCAACTTCTCGAAAAAAGCGTGCTGTTCGGCATTCATGTAGTCATCCGCCGGCATGGCCAGCAACTTTTCCTTTGTCATTGATTTCTCTATAAAAAATACGTGCATTAAGGCGAATAAGGGAGCGTTCCGGCCGACCTCTGCAGGTCTCGGAAAGGCGCCATCGATTCCAAGCGCCACCCGGCACTCAATTTACGAGGGGCGGCAGTCTAAGGCCGACTTGAAGGCGCAGCAACTGAAATGACAGGCATTTTTTCCCGATCAACCCCCAAAAGCACCAGGACGGGCTTGGCGAACGGTCATCGGAGTGCGTTTATAGCAAGAAATTCAAGTTTATGGAGCTATATAGAAGACAAACGGTTGATAAGGACGGCATAGAACTAAAAATGTGGGAGGGGGCTTGCCCCCGATAGCGGTCAGTCAGACACAGATGTTCAAGCTGACACACCGCTATCGGGGCATAGGTATCTACACAATTTTGGTGCGAGACCGCACCTGTGGCGAGGGAGCTAACGCGTATCTACCTGACACTCCGAGGTCCAAATGTGGGAGGGGGCTTGCTCCCGATGGCGGCCTCTGGACCGACCAGGATGTTGGATTGGACCGAGTACATATCCGTTTCTGCGGTCACGGCTGCTAATGGTTCCGCTTTTACAGCGGCTTACTTTTGAAAAGCGCAAAAGTAAGCAAAACGCTCTTGCCCCACCACTCGGCACCTCGCCTAGGCTCGGTGTGCCCTCTCTCCGGCTTGAATCCGTGGGCCGCCGCCACGCGCCATCCATGGCGCGGGGCGGCTAACCCGGCGTCCTGCCGGGTTACCCACGGATTCAAGCCTGCGTTCGGCCAGCGTGGTTTAACGGGGCGCCCAGGATCAAAAGCAGATCAAGATCAAGAGCGACTCGCTTCGCATCGTGGTTACGGTTGGGCGCTACAGAGTTGTGTAGATACCTATGGTTATCGGGGGCAAGACCCCTCCCACATTTGACCGGTGTTGTCCTCGAGGTAGGCTCAGCGCTTGAGCTTGCGCTTGTTGCGATACTGGTCGATCACCACCGCCACCACGATGATCAGCCCCTTGATGATGTCCTGGATATACGCATCCACCCCGACGAAGGTAAAGCCGCTGGCCATGACGCCGAGGATCAGCGCGCCGATCACGGTGCCGGTGATGCGCCCTACCCCGCCCGCCAGGCTGGTGCCGCCGATCACTGCCGCCGCGATGGCGTCCAGCTCATAGGACATGCCCATGCCCGCCTGGCCGGTCGCCGCGCGGGCCGAAGCCACCACGCCGGCCAGGCCTGCCAGGAGACCGGCGATGCTGTAGACGATGATCAGGTGACGCTTGACGTTGATCCCCGAGGTGCGCGCCGCCTGCATGTTGCCGCCGATGGCGTAGGTGTATTTGCCGTACTTGGTGTAACGCAGGGCGATGTGGAAAATCACCGCCACCACCAGAAAGATGATCACCGGCATCGCGCCATGGCCGATGGCCGTGTACGAGTCCGAGAGCATGCTCACCGGCTGGCCTTCGGTGTAGTAACGCGCCAGGCCACGGGCCGAGACCATCATGCCCAGGGTCGCAATGAACGGCGGGATACCGGTGACCGCAATAATACTGCCGTTGATCGCTCCCGCCAGCAGGCCCACACCCAGGCCCATCGCCACCGGGATCCACACCGGCAAGTCGGTCAGGGACGGAAACACCGCCCGGGAAAAATCGGAAGTCTGCGCCAAACTGGCGGCGATCATCGCAGACAAGGCCAGCACCGAGCCGGACGACAGGTCGATACCGGTGGTGATGATCACCTGGGTCACGCCAATGGCCAGCAAGCCGATGATCGACACCTGCAGGATCATCAGCACCAGGCGCTGGGAGTTCATCAAGAAGCTCTGGTCGCGCACGATCCAGCCGAACAATTCAAACACCAGGCCGATGCCGATCAGCACCAGGAAGATGCTCAATTCGGTAGGCATGCGTCGACGGTGCTTGACCGGTGCCGTGGCCGGCTTGTTATCTGTTATTGCATTCATAACCCATCACCTTCTTATTCTGGAGTCAGTGGACCACGGTCATACCGGAGGCCAAGTGCATGACTTTTTCCTGGGTCGCATCCGCGCGATCCAGGGTGCCCATCAGTTCGCCTTCGTGCATCACCATCACCCGGTCGCTCATGCCGAGCACTTCGGGCAGTTCCGAGGAAATCATGATCACCGCCATGCCTTCGCTGGCGAGAAAGGCGATCAGGCGATAGATCTCGGCCTTGGCGCCCACGTCGATACCCCGGGTCGGTTCATCGAGGATCAGCAGGCGCGGGTTGGTCATCAGCCAGCGCGCCAGCAGCGCCTTCTGCTGGTTACCGCCGGACAGGGTGTCGATGCACTGTTCCAGCGACGGGGTTTTCACCCGCAGCTTCTTGCACATGTCTTCGCACAAGGCGCGCAAGGCTTTCTGCTGGATGAAACCGTTGCCCGAATAGTGCGGCAGCACCGCCATTTCCATGTTTTCCAGCACCGACAGGCACGGGAACAGGCCGCTGAGCTTGCGGTCCTCGGTCAACAGCGCAAAGCCCTTCTCAATGGCCATGTGCGGGTCGCTGATGCGCACCGGCTTGCCGTCCAGGGTGATCTGCCCGCTGCTGCTGGGGGTGATGCCGAAAATAGTTTCCGCGACGTTGGTGCGGCCCGAGCCCATCAATCCTGCGATGCCGAGGATTTCACCGGCGTGCAGGTCAAAGGACACGTCCTTGAATACGCCGTCCAGGCTCAGGTCACGCACCGACAGCAGCAAGTCGCCAATCGGCGTCTCGCGCACCGGGAACAACTGGCTCAGCTCACGGCCGACCATCATCGAGATCAGGCTGTCGCTGTTCATGCTGTCGGCGCGTTGCAGGCCGATGTATTGGCCGTCACGAAACACCGCCACTTCATCGGCGATGGCGAACACTTCGTTCATTTTATGTGTGATGTAGACGATGCCTTTGCCCTGGGACTTGAGGTCGGCAATGATCGAAAACAGGTGGGCGACTTCCTTTTCGGTAATCGCCGACGTCGGCTCATCCATGATCAGGATATCGGAGTCATAGGACACGGCCTTGGCGATCTCGACCATCTGCCGTTCGGCGATGCTCAGGTTGCCCACCTGTTCTTCGGGGTCGAGGTTGATGCGCAGGCGCGCCAGCAGCTCGGCGGTGCAGCGGTGCATTTCGCGGTGGTTGACCATGTGCAGGCTGTTGAGCTGCTCGCGGCCGATCCAGATATTCTCGGCAATGCTCATGTGCGGCATCAGGTTGAGTTCCTGGTGGATCATCGCAATCCCGGCCTTTTGCGCCGCCAGCGGCGTCTCGAGGGTGACCGGCTTGCCCCGCAGGCGGATTTCGCCGGCATCGGGCTGATAGATGCCGGCGATGATTTTCATCAGCGTCGACTTGCCCGCACCGTTCTCGCCCATCAGCGCCAGCACCGTGCCGGGGCGCACGCGCAGCTGCACATCGTCCAGGGCCACGACGCCGGGAAAGCCTTTGCTGATGTTGAGAATTTCCAGCAGGTAGGGTTCGTCCTGCGCCAGCGGCTGGATACCCGGCGGCGGCGCGACAGTGGCGTGAGCGAGCATAGGGAGATACTCCATCTGCAGGGCGGCCGTGACCGCCCTGCCGGCTTAGGGGTGTGAGTTCAGGGCTACTTGAAGTCTTTGACGTTGTCCGGGGTGATGAGCTTGAACGGGATCACCACGTTCTGCTCCACCGGCTCGTGCCTGGCCATCTTGCGCGCCGCCTCTACCGAGCCGACGGCCTGGCCCTTGGCGTCCTGGAACGCCGAGGCCGCCATGTCGCCCTTGGTGATTGCGTTGAGACCGTCCGGCGTGCCATCTACCCCGGCGATCAACACCGTGCCGGGTTTGGTGCCTGCCGACTTCAGCGCCATGGACGCGCCGATCGCCATCTCGTCGTTGTTGGCCAGCACGGCGTTGAACTCGCGGCCCTGGGTCAGCCAGTCATTGACCAGGGTCATGCCCTTGTCGCGCAGCCAGATACCGGTCTGCTCCTGCTCGATCTTGATGTCCGGGTACTTGGCCAGCACTTCCTTCACGCCCTTGGTGCGGTTGGTGGTGGAGTTGTTCGCCAGGTCGCCCAGCAGGATCACGATCTTGCCCTTGCCGCCGAGTTTTTCGGCGATGTACTGCATCTGCAGCTTGCCCGCTTCGACGTCATCGGAGGTCACGGCGACCACGTCCTTGGGCAAGTCTTTCTGGTCGGGACGGCGGTTGACGAACACCAATGGGATTTTCGCGGCGGTGGCGGCCTTGATGATGTTCGCCGTGGAGGCGGTGTCCACCGGGTTGACGATGATGGCGTCGACTTTCTGGCTGATAAAGTTCTCGACCTGGCTCAGTTGCTTGACCACATCGGCGCGGGCGTCTTCGAACTGCAGTTGCACGCCGTCGCCCTTGGGATAGGACTTGGCCTGCTTGTCCATGTCTTCGCGCAGGTAGGTCAGGAAGGTGTCATCGAAGGCGGACATGCTCACGCCCACCTTGATGTCAGCGGCCGCGGCAACGCCGCTGGCGAGCAGTATCGACAGGGCCAGCGCGGTAAAACGGATCGGGGTCTTCATGAACGGTCTGTCTCCACTTTCTTGTTGGTTTTATGGACGTTGCGTTTATCAGCGTTCGGCAGGCACGCGGACCACCGGTGCGCCGGGAATGCAGCAGACCAGCGCGCCCTGGTTTTCGACGCACAGCACATTGAGGAAGGAGAAGTAGAACGGCCGGGCGCGAGGCAATGCGCGTGGCGTGTGGGCAGGGCGTAAAACTCGCAGTACAGCGTTGAAGATTTTCATCTGACGGTACCTGGTTGTTTTTGATCTTGTTTTTGTTGAGTCGTCGGGGTCGAGCCCAAGACGTACTTTATGCAACCTGGAAAAGACTTTATTGGAAAATAATTTCCATATCAACCTGTTTTAGAATTTTATTCTATTTTTGTCGAAACCACCTGCTGGCGCTCGGCGCTGAGGCGCGCAGCGTCCAATATACGGGTGGTTTCCAGCGCGTCACAGGCATTTACCGGCAGCGGCCCCTGACCCTGCACGGCACGTTGCAACTGCCGGTAGAACTGCGGCCAGCAGCCCTTTTCCGAGGGCACCCGTTCCCGCTCCGACCCTTGTTCGAACCAGCCCCAGCGTCGATGCTCTTCCGCGCCCCAATGCTCGCCTTCGGTTTTCGGTGACTTGCCGGCCATCAGCGCATCTTCCTGGCCGTCCAGCCCTTCAACGGTGTAGCAGCCCAGCGTGCCACTGACACGAAATCGCGGCGCCTGGCTGTTTTGCAAGGCACTGCCCCACAGGTGCGAAATCACGCCGTTGGCATGGGTCAGCGCCACGAAAAAGCCGTGATCGAGGCTGGGATGCTCGGGCGTGAAGTGCAGTTGCGCAAATACCCGGTCCACCGGGCCGAACAGTTGCAGGGCCTGGTCCACCAGATGGCTGCCGAGGTCGCGCAACCAGCCGCCGCCGCTGGCATTGCCCACCGCCTGGGGGCTGTAGCGTTCGACGCGGGATTCAAAACGGCTGATCTGACCCAGCGCACCGGCGTCGATGAGTTTGCGCAGGGTCAAGTAATCCGAGTCCCAACGCCGGTTCTGGTAGACGCTGAGCAGCGTGCCCTGGCGTTCAGCGGCGGTGATCAAGGCCTGGGCCTGCTCGGCGTTGGCGGCGAAGGGCTTGTCGCTGACCACCGCCACGCCATGTTCGATGGCTTCGAGCACCAGGGCCGGACGGCCTTTGAGGGTGGTGGAGATGACGAGGGCGTCGACGCCGGCTTCGACGATCTGGCCGAGGGTGTCGAAGGCTGGCAGGCCAGGGTGGTCGTTTGCCAGTTGCCGGCGGCGCTCGGGGGATCGTGTGACGACGCCGACAAAGGTCGCGCCTGGCAACGTCGCAATCAGCGGCGCATGAAAGAAGCGCCCTCCGTGGCCGTAGCCGACTAGTCCGATTCGCATGATTTATTCCTTCTTTGAAGTGCAAACCCAATCAAATGTGGGAGGGGCGGTGCGACGATTCGACTTGCCCCCGATGGCGACCTCGGGGCCGGCCGGGATGTTGGATTGGAACGAGTACATATCCGTTTCTGCGGTAACGGCCACTTAGGGTTCCGCCCTGACGGCGGCTCACTTTTGAAAAGCGCAAAAGTAAGCAAAACGCTCTTGCCCCACCACTCGGCACCTCGCTTGGGCTCGGTGTGCCCTCTCTCCGGCTTGAATCCGTGGGCCGCCGCCACGCGCCATCCATGGCGCGGGGCGGCTAACCCGGCGTCCTGCCGGGTTGCCCACGGATTCAAGCCTGCGTTCGGCCAGCGTGGTTTAACGGGGCGCTGAGATCAAAAGCAGATCAAGATCAAGAGCGACTCGCTTCGCATCGTGGTTTGTAGGTACCTATGCCCTAATGGCAGTGTGCCAGTAACTACTCTTGTCACTGATCCACCGCTATCGGGGGCAAGCCCCCTCCCACATTTTTAACTGCATTTCTCCAGTGGTTCAGCCATAGAAATGCGGGCGATCCGGCAGGCTCACCGGCACAATCTGCCCACTGCCCTGCGCTTCGATACAGGCATCCGCCGCCACAGCCGCCGCGTAGCCGTCCCAGGCCGACGGCCCGCCCACTTGACCGGCGCGCACGCTGTCGATGAATGCCTGCAATTCGACGTCATAGGCGCCGATAAACCGGTCCTTCCAATCCATCAGAATCGCGTTCGACAATTTCGCTCCACTGCGCATCTGTACCTGTGAAGGCTCCGGCAATTTGGCGATGCCGCTCTCCCCCACCACTTCGCATTGAATGTCGTAGCCGTATTGGCAGTTGACGAACACTTCCACGTCGATACGCGTGCCCTTGACGGTCTCCAGCAGGACGATCTGCGGGTCGCGCAGGTGGGCCAGGGCTTTGCTGGTCTTGCGCGGGAACACCACCTGCACGGAGGCGTAATCGTCGTTGAGCAGCCAACGCAGTACATCCAGTTCGTGGATCAGGGTGTCGGTAATCGCCATGTCGGTCTTGTAGTTCTCGCCCACCGTCGGGTTGCGATGGGCGCAGTGCAGCATCAGCGGCTCGCCGATCTGGCCGCTGTCGATCACCGCTTTCAAGGCGCGGTAACCTTCGTCGTAGGGGCGCATGAAACCGACCTGCACCAGGCGCTTGCCGTGCGCCACTTCGGCCTCGACGATGCGGCGGCAACCTTCGGCGGTCACGGCCAGGGGTTTCTCGCAGAACACCGGTTTACCGGCGGCGATGGCGGCAAGCACGAATTCTTCGTGACTCGGTCCCCACGACGTCACCAGCACCGCTTGCACCTGCGGCGAGTTGATCAACGCGTGGCCGTCCGGGTACACCTCGGCGTCCAGCTTCAAATCGGCTACCACCCTGGCGGCCTGTTCAAGGTTGATATCGGTGACCGCCACCACCTGGCTGTTGAGCAGGGTCTGGCTGCAACGACGAATATGGTCACGGCCGATGGCACCGGTACCGATCACTCCAAGCTTCAACGACATACATGCACTCCTCTTGTTATTAGTACTGCCGGGCCTTGGCCAGTTGTTCATTGAGTTTTTTTGCGGCGGCGTTGGTGCGTTCGCTGGTGGACACCTGCGCCACCCCCACCCGCCACCACGACAGGTAGCCGTGGACCATGGTCTTGGGCAGCACCTTGATATCGATCAGGGTCGACACGCTTTGGCTGCGCGCATCGGCCAGCGCCGCTTCAAGCTGTTCCACGCTGCTGACCTTATAGGTCTTGCAGCCATACGCCGCCGCGCTCATGGCGAAGTCCACCGGCACCAGGCCACCGTCGAGCTTGCCGCTCTCGGGGTCGCGGTAGCGGAACTCGGTGCCGAAGCTGTCCATGCCGTTGCCGATCTGCAGGTTGTTGATGCAACCGAAAGCCATGTTGTCGAGCAGCACCACATTGATCTTGCGGCGCTCCTGGATCGAGGTGGCCAACTCCGAATGCAGCATCATGTAGGAGCCATCGCCGACCAGCGCGTATACCTCTTTGCTCGGTTCGGCCAGCTTCACGCCGAGGGCGGCGTTGATCTCGTAGCCCATGCACGAATAGCCGTATTCGACGTGGTAGGTGTTCACGCCCTTGCTGCGCCAGGCGCGCTGCAGATCGCCGGGCAGGCTGCCGGCGGCGGCGACAACGATGGCGTCGTCGGCCAGGGTCTGGTTGAGCACGCCGAGTACGCGACTCTGGGTCAGGCAGGAGCCGGTCAGTTCGATAAATTCGCGCAGGACCGCGCGGTCCAGGTGGTCATCGACTTCAGGGACGAAATCATCGCCCTGGTATTCAACCTGATGCACCCGGTCCACTTCGGCGTCCAGTTGCGCCCTGGCGTCGCGCACCTGCTCGCCCCAACCGGCGCGGTAGTCGCCCAGGGCATCGGCCAGGGCTTGCAGGGCGACCCTGGCATCGCCCAGCACTTGCACGCCGTCGAGCTTCAACGCATCGCACGGGCTGATATTGAGGTTGAGAAACGTCACCTCGGCCTGTTTGAACAGTGATTTGGACGAGGTGGTGAAGTCGGTATAACGGGTGCCGATGCCGATGATCAGGTCCGCCTCGGGCGCCAGCAGGTTGGCCGCCAGGCAACCGGTCTCGCCAATACCGCCAACGTTCAGCGGGTGACTGGACACCACCGCGCTCTTGCCCGCCTGGGTTTCGGCGAAGGGGATATCGAAGCGCTCGGCAAAGGCTTGCAGCGCAGCATTCGCGCCGGAGTACTTCACCCCGCCGCCACAGATGATCAGCGGTTTGCGCTTGCCCTTGAAGGCGGCCAATGCATCGTCAAGCATCGCGGGCGTCGGCGGGCGACGCTCGATGCGGTGCACGCGTTTTTGCAGGAAATAATCCGGGTAGTCCCAGGCTTCGGCCTGCACATCCTGGGGCAGCGCCAGGGTGACCGCGCCGGTTTCCGCAGGATCAGTAAGCACGCGCATGGCGTGGATCGCCGCGCTCATCAATTGCTCCGGGCGGTTGATGCGGTCCCAGTATTTGCTGACCGAGCGGAACGCGTCGTTGGTACTGATGCTCAAGTCGTGGAACTGCTCGATCTGCTGCAACACCGGATCAGGCTGGCGACTGGCGTAGACATCACCGGGCAACAGCAGCAACGGAATGCGGTTGGCGGTGGCGGTGGCCGCGGCGGTGAGCATGTTCGCCGCGCCGGGCCCCACCGAGGCGGTGCACGCGTAGATCTTGCGGCGCAGGTGCTGTTTGGCAAAGCCGATGGCGGCGTGGGCCATGCCCTGTTCGTTGCGGCCCTGGTGCACCACCAGGTCACCGCTGTCCTGCTCCAGCGCCTGGCCGAGACCCAGCACATTACCGTGACCGAAAATGGTGAACACGCCGGCGACAAACTTGCTCTGCACGCCATCGACTTCGATGTATTGGTTATCCAGGAACTTCACCAGGGCCTGGGCCATGGTCAGTCGGGTGGTGGTCATGTCGCGCCCCTTAACTTTTTTTCAGGTGGGCAATGCTTGCCCCCAAGGCCTGCTGGATATCCGCCAGTTCATGCACGCTGCTCGCAAACGGCTCGAACGACAGGTAGCCGCTGTAGCCGGTGCTGAGCAAGGTGTCGATCTGCGCCGCATTGCCAAGGATGTCGCCCTCGCCCACCAGTACGCGGTGGCCGTCACGGATCGCGTTGAGCGGCGCGTCGGCATCTTCCACGCCGGAGATGTGCACCAGGCCAGTGAGTTCCGGGAAGAACTCATGCTCGTTGGCAAGATGGTGATGGAAGGTGTCGTGCACCACACGGAACACATCCAGGCCGCCGATGGCCTTGATCGCGTCCACCGCCACGCGCTTGCGGCGCAGTGCGGACTCCTCGAAGCCCAGGGGTTCGACAAAGCCGAGGATGCCGTATTCGCGCAGGATCGGCGCCAGTTCGCTCAGTGCCGTGCGCAAACCGGCGGCGCGCTGGGCATCGGTGCGCGTGTCGCCCGGTTCGTTGAACGGGCACATCACCAGGCCCTGGGCGCCACATTCACGGGCATAGGTGGCAAGCTCGATTGCCTGGGCGCGGCGTTGATCGTTCCACACGTCAAAGGGATACAACGCGTTGATCGACAGCACCGTGATGCCCTGCGCCGCGCACAACTCGCGCACGCGGCTGGCGGGCGTGCCGTATTCGATCTGGCGGTCCTTGAGATCATTGCGGATCTCGATGGCATCGCACTTGAGCGACGCGGCCAACTGGATGAAATCCGGCAGGGACAGGTTGGGTGCGACCATCCGGTTAAGGGCAAAGCGTAGCGGCGACTTCATTGTTGTTGTTCTCCGTGCAAAACCGTTTCAGAGGTCCAGCAGCCAACTGTGCTGCGGGTCGTTATGGAAATGCCAGGCACGCTTGGGGCCGGCCATGACGTTCAGGTAATACGACTCGTAGCCGTACGGCACGCTGACCGGGTGATAACCCTTGGGCACCACCACCAGGTCGCTGTTTTCCACGGCCATGGCCTGGTCGATACTGCGATCGTCGGTGTACACGCGCTGGAATACGAAGCCCTGGGGCGGGTTGACCTGGTGGTAATAGGTCTCTTCCAGAAAGCTCTGGTGCGGCAGGTCATCGGTGTCGTGCTTGTGCGGCGGGTAGCTCGACGAATGCCCGGACGGCGTGCGCACTTCCACCACCAGCAATGAATGCGCCGGCTCGCTGTCGGGCAGGATGTCGCACACGTAGCGGGTGTTGGCGCCTTTGCCGCGCACGCTGCGTTTGCACTGCTCCGGGCGGATCAGGCGCGGTGTGTAACCGCCCGCGCCGGGTGCGGCGCACACTGCGATCTGTACATCACTCAGGGCGGTGACCCGAGCGTCGGTGCCGGGCGGCAGGTAGGCGGCAAACGGGGATTTGTCCTCGAACACCGATTGACGATCCCCCAGGTTCTGCCAGTCGAAGCCCTCGCCTTCAATATTCACCCGGCCGCTGAGCAGCACCAGGCACAGCTCCTGATCGCCGGCGCTGACCGGCAGCGTCTCTCCCAGGCTCAGGCGATAAGCGCTGAAACCCACATACTCCAGGCGCCCCGCTTCCAGGGCGACCATGGTCTGCCCGCGCTTGTTGCTCTTGACCAGCAAGCTCATGGTTAAGTCCTCTCGTCGAGCAATGCTCGCAACGTGTCGTAGCCTTTTTTCGCATAGATATAGCTGGGCGCGACGGCCGGGTCCTGTTCGGCCTCGACCACCAGCCAGCCGGTGTAACCGGCGGCCAACAACTCATCGAGCAAGGGCGCAAAATCGATATCGCCATCGCCGGGCACGGTGAAGGTGCCGTTGACGATGCAGTCGGGAAAGCTCCACATCTGGTTGCGCGCCAGTTGCACCACGGGTTTGCGCACGTCCTTGAAATGCACATGGCAGATGCGCTCGATATGTTTGCGCAGCACCTCAAGGGGCTCGCCGCCGCCCATGTAGCAATGGCCCGAGTCGAACAGCAGGCCGACTTCCGGGCCGGTGCGGCGCATCAATTGATCGATATCCTCGGCGGATTCGACGTAGGCGCCCATATGGTGGTGGTAGGCCAGGCGCACGCCCTGGGACAGGGTAAAGCGCGCCAGTTCGGTGAGCTTGTCGGCGTACGCCTGCCACGCCTGCTCGCTGTGAAAGCGTGGGCGTTCGATCAGACGGACGCGTGAGCCCTGGATCGAATCGGCCACTTCGCCATACACCAGCACCGTCGCGCCATTGTGCTTGAGCAACTCGACGTGTCCGGCGATGGCCTCGATTTCCTCGGCCACCGAACGCCGCGCCAGGCGGCTGGAATACCAGCCGGAGACCAGCGCCAGGTCATAGGGGCGCAGCACATCGGCGACCCCTTTGGCGTCCTTGGGGAATTTGCCGTTGAGTTCAAACCCTTCGTAGCCGATCTCTTTACCTTCGCTCAGCGCGGTACTCAGCGGCGTTTCACCGCCCAGCGCCGGCAGGTCGTCGTTGCTCCAGGAGATCGGGTTGATGCCAATTCGGATTGCGGGCATGGCTGCACCTTTATTATTTTCAGGTATTACTTGGATCTGCTTTATGTGGGAGGGGGCTTGCCCCCGATAGCGGTAGTTCAGTTACAGAAGTGTTGCCTGACACTCCGCTATCGGGGGCAAGCCCCCTCCCACATTTGATTGCATTGCACATTTGGAACTGTGATCAGGTTCGGGCGCTGCGCCAGGCAGTAATGAGTTGCTCGAACGTCGCCTGCACCCGCTGGATCAAGGTTTCATCATCAATTTCCCCCGCCAGCCACGCCTTGCTCGGCTCCTGGAAGATTGTGCGGCCCACGGCAAACCCTCGGCAGGTGGTGCTCTGGCTGGCCTGCCTGAAGCCGTCGGCGAGAAATTCCGCCGAGGCGTTCAGCCCCAGCAGCACCACACCCCGGCAGTACGGGTCGCGTTCTTCGATCAGTTCGTCGAGTTTTTTCCAGTCCTCGGTCGATTGCGCCTCGATCTTCCACCACGCCGGGTAGATGCCCAGGTTGTACAGGCGCTTGAGGCTGCGGTAGAGCACGTCGGGATAGGTGGAGGGATGATCCTTGGGCGGGATGACTTCCAGCAGCAGTTCATGGCCGCTGACAATGGACGCCTCGTACAGCGCCTTGAGCTGCGCTTCCTGTTCCAGGCGCAGCAGCGGCTCATCGTCGGGGTGGAATTGCACCAGGCACTTGATGACCTGTTCCGCAGGCCAGGCGATCAGGTTGCTGCCGATGGAGCGGCCGTGTTCGAACGCCAACGGCCGCGAGTTCTGTACCTCCACCGGGCGCGCGATCCACCAGCCACGGCCGCTGGCGGCGTTGAGCGCATCCTGGCCGAAACGCTGGTCGGCCAACAGGCCCACATCGGCCTCGATGCCCTGCTCGCCCAGCTTGCGCTCCACGCGTTCGATGGCCTGGATAAACAACTGCTTGATCGCACTGATGCGCGCCAGATCCTGGCCGCCGCGCTGGGCCAGGTCGACCAGTTGCCAGCGATGGTCGAAGGCGAACACGAACAGCTGCTTCCAGGTTTTGCGCGGCACGCTGACGCGGTGCAGGCGTTGCAGGGTCGCGTCCTGGTCAGGCCGGGTGATCGGCACCGGGCTATTGAACAGGTACTCCAATTCCGCAGGTGTCGGCATGGCCGGCGCGCAGGCATGGCGCGACACCACCAGGCCGCCGCAGGCATTGGCCAACTGGCTGCAACGCTCATCGGTGGCGTCGTTGAGCCAACCGCTGAGGAAGCCCGACATGAAGGCATCGCCGGCGCCCAGCACATTGAGCACTTCCACGCGCACGCCGGGGTAGATCGCACCGTCTTCGAGGCGTTCGGGAATAGCGCCGTGAATCACCGTGCAGCCTTGCGGGCCGAGCTTGACCACCAGGGTGGCGGGCGTCAGTGCGCGCACGGTACGCAAGGCGCCGAGCAGGTCTTCACTGCCGCCGGCAATCAGGAATTCTTCTTCGGTGCCGACGATCAAGTCGAAACGCGGCAGGATCTTCTGCACATGCTGGCTGACGTTCTGGTCGGCAACGAAACGGGTCTCGCCATCGGCCTTGCCGGCCAGGCCCCAGAGCACCGGGCGGTAGTCGATGTCGAGCACGCGCTTGACGTTGTGTCTGGCCGCATAGTCCAGCGCCTGGATACTGGCCTTGTACACCCCGTCGGTGGAGAAATGCGTGCCGGTGATCAGCAGCGCCTTGCTGGAGGCAATAAAGGTTTCGCTGACGTCTTCGGCGCGCAGGGCCATGTCGGCGCAGTTTTCGCGGTAGAACACCAGGGGGAAGGTTTCGCGGTCCTTGAGACCGAGCAGCACCAGGGCGGTAAGGCGTTCCGGGTCGACCTTGATGGCGCTGACGTCGCAGCCTTCACGGGCCAGGGATTCCACCAGGAAGCGGCCCATATGGTCGTCGCCCACCCGGCTGAGCATCGCTGACTTGAGCCCCAGCCGCGCCGTGCCGAAGGCGATATTGGCCGAGGAACCGCCGAGGTATTTGGCAAAGCTGGACACGTCCTCAAGCCGCGCCCCCACTTGCTGCGCATAGAGGTCGACGCCCAGGCGTCCGAGGCAAATCAGATCCAATTGACGCCCACTGGCAAAACGAGTCTGGCCCATGCTGGCTCCTGTTATTTTTATCAGCCTGCGCTGTGCCGCCGTGGCGACGGCAAACGCTCTTTGGTGGGAGCAGACTAGAACGTCCGGCGGCGGCAATCAATATTTATTCCATAATTATTTTTAGTGGAATATTTTTTCCAATAAGCCGACATAATGCGGTGACAGCCTTCGTGCATCGTTTCAGCAGCCCGCGCAGGCCGTGATGCCGAGGTATTTTTTTGTGCCTACCCTGTAGACTTGCGCCACTCATCAGCGCACCAGACGAACACGCCAGAAGGATTGCCCATGTCCCGCACCGATCCCGAGACCCCCCTGGAAGATCCAATCGCCAGCCCTGCGATCAATGCCGAACGCCTGTTGCAGCTGATCACCGAGGAATACGAAAGCCTGCCGCGCCAACTCAAGCGCATCGCCAGCTACATGAGCCAGCAGAGCGACCGGATCATGGTCGACCGCATCAGCGACATCGCCCGTGAATGCGAAGTGCATCCCTCGGCCATCGTGCGGTTTTCCCAGCGTTTCGGCTTCAGCGGGTTCAGTGAGATGCAGGCGTTGTTTCGCGAGGCATATACCCACAAGACCACGCCGGTGCAGAACTACCAGCAGCGCATCCGCAGCATGATCGCCAACAAGTCGCAGAAGGCCAGCGGCGGCGACCTGGCGCGTGAGTGCGTCAACGCCACGTTATCCGGCATCGAACGGCTGGGGCTTGAACTGGACGACGCGGCCTTCGACAAGGCCGTGGACCTGGTGGTGAATGCCGACAATATCTACGTGGTCGGCGTCCGCCGCTCATTCGCGGTGGCCGACTACCTGGTGTACAACCTGCAGCACACCAACAAGCGCATTCACCTGGTTTCGGGGCTGGGTGGCAGCTATCGCGAACAGATGCGCAGCGTGCGCGCCAATGACCTGGTGATCGCGATCAGCTTCACGCCCTACGGCAAGGAGACCCAGCACTGCCTGCGTATCGCCCAGCATCACCAGGCCAAAACGTTGATTATCACCGACAGCAACCTGTCGCCCCTGGCCAAGCGGGCGAACGCGGTGCTGTTGGTCAATGAAGGCTCCTCGTTCGCCTTCCGCTCACTGAGCGCCACGCTGTGCCTGTGCCAGGCGTTGTTCATTGCAGTGGCGTATCGGTTGGAGTTGAAGGTGGACGAGATTCACGAGCAGGTGGGGTTCGACGACTAAGGCTGGTTCACCGCCAACCAAATGTGGGAGGGGGCTTGCCCCCGATAGCAGGGTGTCAGTCGCCGAATCGGCTGACTGACACTCCACTATCGGGAGCAAGCCCCCTCCCACAATGGACCGCGATGAATCCGGATCAGTGCATGAAAATGGCGATCAGGATAATCAGCGGAATTGGCACGCCGAGGAACCACAGCAGTAATGAGCGCATCATGTTCTCCTTGATTTAACGAATGTAGTTTTCGGTTTCGACGTACACCACGGCATCCCGGCGGCGACCGCCGAAGGTGGCGGCGAAGCTGGCGAAGAAGGCACCGATCAGCAGCGCGACGAAG
Source organism: Pseudomonas sp. 31 R 17 (assembly GCF_900004915.1). NCBI lineage: Bacteria > Pseudomonadati > Pseudomonadota > Gammaproteobacteria > Pseudomonadales > Pseudomonadaceae > Pseudomonas > Pseudomonas sp. 31 R 17. The sequence continues at coordinate 21,372 of NZ_CVTN01000061.1, read as the reverse complement.
GTCCACAGCGAGGTGTAGGCGGCGACTTTGGCAGCGGTGTCGGCGGCTTGCTTGGCTTTGACCTTGGCGTCTTCGACAGCTTTACGGGCATCGCCGTAGACCTTGTCGATACGTGCCTCGGCATCGGCCTGGCTGAGGTTGGTGCGCTGGCTGATCAACTGGGCCAGGTAGCTACGGTCTTCCGGAGCCAGTTGGCCGTCATTGCTCAATGTGCGCGCAAAGATGCGACCGACCACGGCATGGGCGGCGTCATCGCCGACGGCTGCAGGACGGTCGTCGCGGAACAGGCTGTCGACGTAGTAGCCGAAGTCGCCGCTGTGGGCGCCCTTGGCCATGCTGCCGGCGGCCTGGGACATGCCGCTTGCGGCGCCCGATGCAACGCTGGCACCGGCTTTGACGCCGCCGCTGACTACGCTGCTGACCGAACCGACCACCAGCATCGCCGTGATCAGTGTCGCGACCGCCCAGGCCAGGAAGCCGTGTGCGGTGTCACGGAAGTACACCTCATCGCCATGCATATTGGCCCACTTCACGCGCAACCGGCCGGCAATGTAACCGCCCAGGCCCGACGCAACGATTTGGGTGAATGCCAGCCAGACAATCGTGGAAATGCCAAGCCCCTTGGCGCTCATGCCGCTGTCGGCCCACGGCGACACCGCCGAAAAGCCCAGGCCGAAACCCAGCAGCACCAGGATCAGGGACAGTGCGGCGGCGGCGGCGGCCCCAGCAAAAATCGCCCCCCAGGAAACCCCGGAGAGCGCGCTTGACTCTTGCAGCGTGGATGAGGATGTGATCATTGTTGTTTTGCTCCAGGCATGAAAAATAGTGTTACAAGTCTCAAAAAGGACAGTGCAGGCAGCGTGCCAGCCCAGGTTAAAAATAAAATGCTTATATTTCAACAAGTTAACTAAATTGAACTTCTTAAAATCATGCAAGTTGCAAGAATGGCCTGTAGAGAGCGGGCGTTATGCATTCTCCTGTTGAAGACCCAATGTGGGAGGGGGCTTGCCCCCGATTGCGGTGTGTCTGGTAAGAATCGACAAACTGCCCTACCCCTATCGGCGGCAAGCCCCCCCACATTGATTTGCGTAGATGAAGTTTTATTTAGGAAACATTCAGCAACTTCTTGGCAAAATGTCCCCACTTCTAGTGTGAACGCTCACCAGGTAATCCTATGACCCGCATTTTGACCATCGAGGATGACGCCGTAACGGCCCGCGAGATCGTCGCCGAGCTGAGTAGCCATGGACTGGACGTAGACTGGGTGGACAATGGCCGCGAAGGCCTGGTCCGTGCCGTCAGTGGTGATTACGATCTGATCACCCTCGACCGCATGCTGCCCGAACTCGATGGCCTGGCCATCGTCACCACCCTGCGCACCATCGGCGTATCCACGCCGATCCTGATGATCAGCGCCCTCTCCGACGTGGACGAACGCGTGCGCGGCCTGCGCGCCGGCGGCGATGACTACCTGACCAAGCCCTTCGCGTCCGATGAGATGGCCGCCCGCGTCGAGGTGCTGCTGCGACGTAAAAGCACGGTCAAGGAATTCGAAACCGCCCTGCGCGTGGCCGACCTCGAACTGAACCTGATCAGCCGCGAAGCCAGCCGCGCCGACCAGCCGCTGAGCCTGTTGCCCACCGAGTACAAGCTGCTGGAATTCTTGATGCGCAACACCGGGCAGATCCTGTCGCGGATGATGATCTTCGAGGAAGTCTGGGGCTATCACTTCGATCCCGGCACCAACCTGATCGACGTGCACATCGGTCGCCTGCGCAAGAAAATCGACCCGCCGGGCCTCACGCCGCTGATTCGCACGGTACGAGGCTCGGGATATGTCATTGCTGAACCCCTCTAAAGGCTGGCGCTCTTCCAGCAGTCGGTTGCTGGCGCTGTACAGTTCGCTGTTCGTGGCATGGAGCTGCATCCTCATGGGGGTGCTGTATTACGAGGTGTCGGGTTACCTCAGCGACCTGTCGCGCCATTCACTGATGCAGCGCCAGCATTTGTTCCAGCGCTTCGACGGTGAAGAACTGGTGGAGGCGCTGACCACCAGCATGACGTTCGACATGAAAGGCGTGGATGCCTATGGCCTGTTCGACGAACAGTTTCGTCCCTTGAGCGGGCCGATCCGCGCCGTGCCGCCCGACTTGCCGCTCGATGGCAAGATCCACGCCCTGGCCAACTGTGTCGATTCCGACGACCCGAAACTGCCCAAGGACAGCTGCGACGCCGTGGCCACCCACACCGAAGACGGGCGCTGGCTGGTGCTGGTGCGCGCCAACGGCTCACTGTTCGGCGTGACCCGGATCATCTGGCATGCCCTGCTGTGGGCGCTGTCGCTGACCATCCTCCCGGGCATCGCCGGCTGGCACTTGCTGCGCCGTCGCCCACTGCGGCGCATTCGCGGCATTCAGGCGAGCGCCGAGGCCATCGTCGCCGGCGACCTGACGCACCGCTTGCCGCTGTCGAACCGGCGCGATGAGCTGGACATGCTCGCGGCCATCGTCAACGCCATGCTCGACCGCATCGAGAAGCTGATGAACGAGGTCAAGGGCGTGTGCGACAACATCGCCCACGATCTGCGCACCCCACTGACGCGCTTGCGTGCGCAGCTTTACCGCATCAAGCAACAAGCGGAGGAAGACTCGGCCCATGCGGTGAAGCTCGATGACGCGATTGCCGAAACCGACACACTGATGGCGCGTTTTCGCGGCCTGCTGCGGATTTCGGAACTGGAAGACCACCAGCGACGGTCGGGTTTCTTGCTGATGTACCCACTGCCGCTGTTGCGCGAGCTGCATGACTTCTACCTGCCCCTGGCCGAGGAAGGCGAGCTGGAACTGCTGCTGCAGACCCCGGATTCACTGCCCTGGATTACCGGCGACCGCGCCCTGCTGTTCGAAGCCCTGGCCAACCTGCTGAGCAATTCGATCAAGTTCACCCCGCCCGGCGGCAAGGTGATCCTGCGCGCGGTCAATGATGTGGGCAGCACACGGATCGAAGTGCTCGACTCCGGGCCGGGGATTCCTGCGGCCGAACGGGCGTCGGTGTTCCAGCGCTTCTATCGGGTCGATGAGAGTGATCAGCAAGGCGGTTTCGGCCTGGGCCTGTCGATCGTCGCGGCGATCATCAACCTGCACGGCTTCAAGCTGGACGTGGCCACCAGCGAACTGGGCGGCGCGCGGCTGATATTGGAATGTCGACAGCAATTAATGCCTGAATAGGTGAAGATCCAAATGTGGGAGGGGGCTTGCCCCCGATAGCGGTGTGTCAGCCAGCTTATCTGTAGCTGACACACCCTCATCGAGGCATAGGTATCTACACAACTTTCCAGACCGTAGCAGCCAACGGTAACCACGATGCGAAGCGAGTCGCTCTTGATCTCGATCTTGATCTGCTTTTGATCTCAGGCGCCCCGTTAAACCACGCTGGCCGAACGCAGGCTTGAATCCGTGGGCAACCCGGCAGGACGCCGGGTT
>NZ_CVTN01000061.1:0-17840 GCF_900004915.1 Pseudomonas sp. 31 R 17 | reverse complement strand
GAGCGTTTTGCTTACTTTTGCGCTTTTCAAAAGTGAGCCGCTGTAAAAGCGGAACCATTAGCAGCCGTTACCTAAATAATGGATATGTACTCGGCTGATCCAAGATACTGGCTGGCCCTGAGGCCGCCATCGGGGGCAAGCCCCCTCCCACATTTGGACCGAGGTGCGCCAGATGGATACCCGTCGGTTGCGAGGCCGCCATCGGGGGTAAGCCCCCTTCCACATGGGTACCAAGCCATTCAGCTCTACAACACACTCCCCATGGCCTTGATCAATACCGGATCGCGCGCGTAGATATCCGGCGCGTACACCAGACTTCCCTGGCGATCCACTTCCACTGTCCAATACCCCAGCAGCACCGGTACCGGCGTGGCCAGCCTGAATTCATGGGTGACGCCGGTGGCCAGCAGCTCGTCGGTGCGCGTACGTTCGGCCGGGGTCACCAGCAGGTCGCGCAACAGCAGCGGTTGTTCGACCCGCACGCACCCCGAGCTGAACGCCCGTGGCCCCTTGGTAAACAATGGCTGGCTCGGCGTGTCATGCAGGTACACCGAATACGGGTTGGGAAAACGCATCACGATCTTGCCCAACGGGTTGCGCGGCCCCGCCTCCTGGCGCAGCAGGATATTGCCGGGACGCGCCCAATCCACTTGATCCGGCGTCAGCGGGTGACCTTCGGCGTCAAGCACTTGCAGGTTCTGCTGGCGCAGGTATTCCGGATTGAGGCGGATGGCCGGCAGCTTGTCCTCGCGCATGATGGTGGGCGGGATGGTCCATGTCGGGTTGAGGGTCAGCCGCGTAATGCGCGATTTGAGCAGCGGTGTCTGGCGCTCGGCGCGCCCCACTTGCAGGCGGGTCTGCCACACGGGAATGCCGCTCTGGTACACGCTCAGTTGCGCGGCCGCGACGTTGACCACCACGCCTTCGGGCTCCAGGTCCCGGGCCAGCCAGCGGAACCGCTCGAGGTTGATGCGCAACTGGTCGCGGCGCATCGCCGGGCTGATATTGAGTTCAGCCACGGTGCCGGCGCCGATCACACCGTCGGCCTGCAGGGAATGGCTGAGCTGGAAGGCTTTGACCGCAGCGACCAGCTCGGGGCCGTACTGCCGGGCGCTGCCCTTGGGTTCAGAGGTCAGGTAACCGCCGCGGTAGAGGCGCCGCGCCAGTTCCGGCACCCGTGGGTCTTCCATGCCCGGACGCAACAGCGGCCCACTGCCCACCGCCTCCCACTGCGGCAACGGCTGCTGGCGCGCACTGGAATAAGCGTTGCGCAGGCTGCGATACAAATCCGCGCTGGGCCGCGCCTGATCGAACGCCTGGGCCATGTCCTGCAAGCCGGTGGCGGCGAAGGCCAGCACGGCGGTGCCTGGGTCGTCGGCCGGCGGCTGGGCATGCCAGAGCGGTTCGAAGCGCGATTGCTGCAGGCGCCCGAAGTGCAAATCCTGCAGGGCCTGGAGGTACTGCTGGCTGATCGCAATATCGCTGCACAGCACATTGGTCGTGGCATCTGCAGCGGGCAGGCTATAGTGGCTGGGGTCCAGGCCATCGTCGGCGAGCATCAGCAACTGGTCGTGCAAGGCCTGCCGACGCTCTTCGGAAGACCACTGCGGCACGTCGCCCTGCTGCTGGTAAAAGGCTTGCAGGCGCAATTGCGCACTGGCGTCGATACGCGGCGCGAGCTGCGGGCAGACACTGGGCAACTGCGCCAGGGCCTGTTGCAGCGGCGCCAGGTCGACCGGTGCTGGAGTCGTGACCGGCAACGGTTCCAGCGGCAGCGCTTCGGCTGTGGCGACCAGTGGTGTAACGAGCAGGCAAATGCTCAAGTAACATGCGTGTTTTTTGAACAATTGACTTAGCTCCACTCCACAGCGGGGACTCGCTTGTAGATGCTGACTTTTATGCGCCGGCTCGGGTTAACCACCCTGGGCCTGATCACGGCGAGCCTGGCGTTCCCGAGCGCTGTTGCGCTCGCCGCCAATGGCTCCCCTGCTTCTTTGTATAGCAGCCTGGCGCGCTCGGCTCCAGAACTCAATCCCATCGTATTGAAAAGCGCCCTGAGCGCGGTGCAGTGCGCGGTCAATAACGGCGAGGAACGCTCCGATCGCCTGGCCGTGATTGACTACTCCCAACCGTCTACCGCCCGTCGCCTGTGGATTTTCGACCTGCGTAAAAAGACCCTGGTACTGCGCGACCTGGTGGCCCACGGCGCCAAGTCCGGCGAAAACTTCGCCACCGAATTTTCCAATCTCGAAGGCAGTCATCAGTCCAGCCTGGGCCTGTTCCGCACCCAGGAAAGTTACCTTGGCACCCACGGCTACTCGCTGCGCATGGACGGCCTGGAGCCTGGCTTCAATGACCTGGCCCGCGACCGCGCCATTGTGATTCATGCCGCCGACTACGTCAGCCCGCTATGGAGCAAGCGCGAAGGCCGTATCGGCCGCAGCCAGGGCTGCCCGGCGGTGCGCCCGCAAGTCGCGCGCCAAGTGGTGGACAAGCTCAAGGACGGACAATTCATGTTTTCGTGGTACCCCGACCAGCGCTGGTTGAAGTCTTCGACCTATCTCAATTGCAAACCCCAACAGGTGGCCAGTAGTCGTACAATCCGCGGCGGATAGCCTGTCCCACAGATAAAAGAGAGCGTCGCATGCTTCTACACACGTCCACCTGGATCGAGATCGGGCAGTTTCTGCAGCGCAGCCGCACGGTGATCATCCCCATCGGCTCCAACGAGCAACACGGCCCCACCGGCCTGCTGGGCACCGACTGGATGTGCCCGGAGATCATCGCCGTCGAGGCGCAGAAGCAGGCTGATATCCTGGTCGGCCCGACGTTCAACATCGGCATGGCCCAACATCATCTGGGCTTTCCCGGCACCATCTCGCTGCGCCCTTCGACCTTTATCGCCGCGATCGGCGACTGGGTGCGCTCGCTGGCCGGGCATGGTTTCGACAAGATCCTGTTCCTCAACGGCCACGGCGGCAATATCGCCACCATCGAAGCGGCGTTTTCCGAACTCTACGCCGAAGCCAGCTTTGCCCGCCGCCCGGCCGGGTTCGCCCTCAAGCTGGTCAACTGGTGGGACCTGGAAGGCGTCACCGACCTGGCGCAGCGCCAATTCCCGGTGGGCCATGGCAGCCACGCCACGCCGTCGGAGATTGCCGTGACGCAATGGGCCTATCCGGACTCGATCAAGTCGGCCGAGTACTCGCCGCGAATCGCCAACACCGGCCCGATCCGCGAAGCGCTGGACTTTCGCGCACGCTTCCCCGACGGGCGCATGGGCTCGGACCCGGCATTGGCGACGGTGGAGAAAGGCGGTGAACTGGTGGCGTTGGCGGCGCAGGGCCTGGTCAAGACCGTGAATGCCTTCAGCAATGAGTCAAAACCCTGAGTCGAACACTATCCAAATGTGGGAGGGGGCTTGCCCCCGATAGCAGTGTGTCAGTAACAAATAAGCTGACTGACCCACCGCTATCGGGGGCAAGCCCCCTCCCACATTTGAGCTGCATTTATCCTGGGCCCGGGGTTACTGGCAATCCTGCGCAGCCTGCTCGAGCCGTGACGCCTTGATCGCCGACGCCAGCGGTTTGCGCTCGTACAGGAACACCTTGGTGCCATCCTGGGATTTATAGGCTTCGAGCACATCATCGGCCGCGATCTTGCTGGTCAACAGCACCTTGGCGTGGCGCGAGTTCTGCGTCACGGTCGAGGTGATGCCGTGCTTTTCAAGCTTGGGCAGTACGCATTGCACATAGCCTTCAGGGGTTTTAGCGGTGTGCAGGGTCAGCGATGGGGCATTCGGCGCCGTGATGCAACCGGTCAGCGCCAGGGCAGAAAGAGCCAGGGCCGGGGCGAAAAAAGCGTGCATAAACATTCCTGAAAAATAACAAAATAGGTGCCTGTCGATCCGCGTATCAACCGGCGCGGCACTCTGCGGTGCAAACGTGTCATGCACCTGTACAACACTGCACGGAGTTTACGCCAGCGGCGGGTGACAGCAAATGGCCCGTACGCAGCTCATTGGCAACGGCCGGGTTGGTCAGCACGGCGGTGCCGAACATCAGGGTGATCAAAACCAGCTGGATCAGAGTCCTCATCGCGCATTTCCTTGAGCCGCGTTTCAATGAGCGGATTTTGCGCTTTTGCCGTAAAAACAGAACTTGTGATCCTTGATGGTGACTATTATTTGAACCGATAGTGTCAGGTAGCCCAACCCATAAAACCTATAAGGACCATGCCATGAAGCGTCACCAGAAAACCTTCGACCGCATCCGCGAAGCCGTATTGCCGGAGTTTCGCGAGCGCGTCGCCGATTACCTGGTCGAGTATGAAGACGTGCTGTTGAGTGACACCAGCGTTGCCGCCGCGCAATCGGCCAGTGCCCAGCAACTGCGTGGCTACCTGCGCGGTTTGAACACCACGCGCGTGCTGGGTATGGCCGATTGGGAAGACCTGGACCGACGCGTCGCGCAAATGAACGACAGCCCTACACCCCAGGGCGTGGCTGGTTGAGCCATTCCTGCACCGATGGCCTTTGCCACTGACGCCGGGCGTAAGCCACCAGTGGCGCCGGCACGGCGTCGCCGTTGAGGATCAGGCGATTGAGCATCACCGCCAGGTCCACGTCGACAATTGACCATGTGCCGAACAGGTAGTCCGGGTCAGCCTTCAGTAATTCCTGCGCCACATTGATCAACTTGCCCGCAGCAGCCTCGGCCAATGGCGACAGCGGCGGCATCTTCTGCCCGCAGAACACCACCAGGGTCGAGCGTTCCTGGCGAATCGGCAGCAAATCACTGCGCAACCACGCCTGCACCTGCCGTGCCCTCGCCCGCTGCTGCGGGCCCACCGGATAACCGCGGGTCTCGGGATAGGCTTCGTCCAGGTACTCAGTAATCGCCGAAGACTCCGACAGCGAGAACTCGCCCTCCTCCAGCGTCGGCACCCGCTGGGTCAAAGACAATCGCGCGTAGCCCGCCGCCTGCTGCTGGCCGGCCTCCAGGTCCAGGGGCACGGTCTCGAATGCCAGACCCTTTTCCCGCAGGGCGACGAATACCGACATCGCATAGGGGCTGACGAACAGCGAATCAACGTAGAGGCGCAGCGGACGGTGGCTCATGGGCGATCTCCTTGAAATGAGGCTTCACGCTACGAGATGCGCGGTGATAAAGACAATGCGGCGTTTTTATGGGGCCATTCCTCGCGGGAATAGTGCAGCTTGATCACTTAACCCGCGAATCCGCCGGCGTCGAGGAAGTCTCGTTCTTCATCGGTGGTCTCTCTGGCCAACACCGCATTGCGATGGGGAAAGCGCCCAAACCGCTGGATAATCCGCGCATGCTCCCTGGCCCAGTGAGAGGTGTTGGCGTCCAGAGGCTGATTAAGTGCGATGGAGCGTTGCTGATCCTGCGGATCTTCCGAATGCTCAAACGGCAAATAACAAAACGCGCGCAGTTCGGGTTCGATCAGTTGATCCAATCCTGCGTCCACCATGCATCGCGCATACAGGCGCGCCAGCGGGTCGGTGGCGAACATATGCGCCGTGCCACGAAAAGCGTTGCGCGGATACTGGTCCAGCAGGATCAGCAAGGCCAGCGCACCGTGGGGCGTGTCCAGCCAATCCTCCAGCTCGCGCCGGGCCGCCTGCAAATGGGTGGCGTGGAAGGTCTCGCGAAAGCTCGCGTCGAATTCGTCGTCCTTGGCAAACCAACGCTTTGGGCCCGCCTGTTTCCAGAAGTCGATCACGGCCTCGGCCGATTGGACGTTCCTGTGTGTCATCAATGCCTCCGATACGCTCGTTTAAACAGCGCGGCAATGCGCCAATAATGTTATATGATAACGCCTCTTTTTTTCCCAGCCTTGTGAACTGCCCCATGACCGATGCTGTTGCGCTACGCCAACGCCTGCTTTCCATCGACGCCCTGCGGGGCCTGGTGATCCTGTTCATGTTGCTCGACCACACACGCGAAACGTTCCTGCTGCACCGCCAGGTCGGCGACCCGATGAACATCGACACCACCGAGCCCGCGCTGTTTTTCAGCCGCACCCTCGCCCATCTTTGCGCGCCTGTGTTCGTGTTGCTCACCGGTATGTCAGCCTGGCTGTACGGCCAGAAATACCAGGGTCGGCGCGCGGTGTCGGCATTTTTGTTCAAGCGTGGGCTGTTTCTGGTGGTATTGGAGGTCACGCTGGTGCACTTCGCCTGGACCTTCCAGTGGCCACCGGGCCTGCTTTATCTGCAGGTTATCTGGGCGATCGGGGTGAGCATGATCGCCCTCGCCGCGCTGGTATGGTTGCCGCGCTCGCTGCTGATTACTTTGGCGCTGGTATTGATTGCCGGGCATAACCTGCTCGACGGTGTGCATTTCATCCCCGGCTCGGCCGCGCAGGTGGCGTGGTCGATCCTGCATGAGCGCAGTTTTATCGAGGTGTCCGACACCCTGCGCATTCGTGTGACGTACCCGGTACTGCCATGGATCGGCGTGATTGCCCTGGGCTACGGCCTCGGTCCGTGGTTTTCGACGACCGTGCTACCCGCCGTGCGCCAGCGTTATTTGCTGCTCGCAGGCGTTGGCGCACTGCTGGGGTTTGTGCTGTTGCGGGCGCTCAACGGATATGGCGACAAGCCTTGGCAGGCCTATGACAGCGGCGTGCAGAGCGTGATGAGCTTCTTCAACGTCACCAAGTATCCACCTTCGTTGTTGTTCCTGGCGCTGACGCTGGGCAGCGGCCTGCTGTTGCTGCTGGCGTTCGAACGTGCCGGGCACAAGCGCTGGATCAGCATGCTGGCGGTATTTGGCGCGGCGCCGATGTTCTTTTATCTGCTGCACCTGTATGTGCTCAAACTGATTCATGTCGCGTGTGTCGCGTTGTTTGGGCTCAATCACGGCAATTATTTCGGTTTCGACAGCGTCGGCGCCGTGTGGGCGGTGGCGTTGGTGCTGCCATTGGCGCTGTATGTGCCGGTGCGATGGTTCGCCGCACTCAAGGCGCGGCGCAGGGATATCACCTGGCTTAAATATTTCTGAGTACGCGGGCGAGCGCTCAGGGTCGTTCGAACTGATGGCGCAGTGCTTCGATACGTTCTCGGCAGATGCAGCCCTCCAGGTGATCATTGACCATCCCCAGCGCCTGCATCAGCGCATACATCGTGGTCGGGCCGACAAAGGTCCAACCGCGTTTCTTGAGCGCCCTGGACAAGCGCACCGAAGCCGGCGAGGTCGGGTTGGCGTTCCAGTACGCCATGTCCACCACCGCCGGGCGCTCCTGCGGGCCGGGCTCGAAAGACCATACCCAGCGCGCCAGCGAACCGCTTTCACTCACCAGTTCGCAGGCGCGGCGGGCATTGTTGATCGTGGACACAATCTTCGCCCGGTTGCGCACGATACCCGGGTCGCCCATCAAGCGTTCGATATCCGCCTCGCCATACTGCGCCACCTTGCGAAAATCAAAGCCGTCGAACGCCCGCCGAAACTGCTCGCGCTTGCGCAAGATGGTGATCCACGCCATCCCGGCCTGAAAACCTTCCAGGCAGATCTTCTCGTACAGCAGGACGTCATCCGCCACCGGCACGCCCCACTCATGGTCGTGGTAATGCAGGTATTGCGGCGCGGCGTTACGCCAGGCGCAGCAGGTGCGCCCGGCTTCATCCGTTGTCAGGCCTGATTGTTCCATCCATCACCTCGTGTACCGAGCGCGGATGATACGCAAAAAAATTTCCACGGCGTCAACCGCTCAAGCACCGTGCTTACCGACTCACTGGTCAGACCGGGCCCCAGCGGCCACCGAATATTTACTTGTAGTTTGAAAAAAACCGGGCGTAGACTGGCCGCGCACTGGACTTACCGGTAAGACCACAACAATTAAGCCCTGGAACCACCAGGGCACCGAATAGAGATCCCTCCCATGCTCAGATGGTGCTCGCGTTCGATTTTTCTGCAAGTCGTGATTGGCCTGATGCTAGGCGTCATTTGCGGCCTGGCCCTTCCCGAATTCTCCTCGCAACTCAAACCCCTGGGTGACGGCTTTATCAAGCTGATCAAAATGCTGATCGGCCTGATTGTATTCTGCGTCGTGGTCAGCGGCATTTCCGGCGCCGGCGACTTGAAGAAAGTCGGGCGCATTGGCTTGAAGTCAGTGATCTATTTCGAAGTGCTGACCACCGTCGCCCTGGTGCTCGGCCTGATCATGGCCTTCAGCACCGGCATCGGCAGCGGCGCCAACATTCATCTTGAGCAGCTTTCGTCCGCCGGCTTGAATGAACTGGCCGACAAGGGCCAGCACATCAAGGGCACCAGCCAGTTCCTGATGGACCTGATCCCCAACTCGGTGATCGGTGCCTTCGCTGACAACAACGTGCTGCAGGTGCTGTTGTTCTCGGTGCTGTTCGGCAGTGCGCTGAACCTGGTGGGTGAAGCGGCTTCCGGAATCTCGCGGCTGATCAACGAGCTGAGCCATGTGATCTTCCGCATCATGGGCATGATTGTGCGCCTGGCGCCAATCGGCGTATTCGGCGCGATCGCGTTCACCACCAGCACCTATGGCCTGGACTCCCTGCAACACCTGGGCAGCCTGGTGGGCCTGTTCTATCTGACCTGCCTGGCCTTCGTCGGGCTGATCCTCGGCCTGGTGATGCGCTTGTCGGGCCTGCGCATGCTGCCGCTGCTCAAGTACCTGCGCGAAGAACTGCTGATCGTGATGGGCACGGCGTCGTCCGACGCGGTGCTGCCGCAGATCATGCGCAAGCTGGAGCACCTGGGGATTGGCAGCTCCACCGTGGGCCTGGTGATTCCTACCGGCTACTCGTTCAACCTCGACGGTTTCTCGATCTACCTGACCCTGGCCATCGTCTTTATCGCCAACGCGACCGGCACCCCGCTGTCGATGACCGACCTGCTCACGATCCTGCTGGTCTCCTTGATCACCTCCAAAGGCGCCCACGGTATTCCGGGTTCGGCCCTGGTGATTCTGGCGGCCACGCTCACGGCCATCCCGGCGATTCCGGTAGTCGGCCTGGTGCTGGTACTCGCGGTGGACTGGTTCATGGGCATTGGCCGTGCCTTGACCAACCTGATCGGCAACTGCGTCGCCACCGTGGCCATCGCCCGCTGGGAAAAAGACATCGATATCCAGCGCGCCAACAAGGTACTCGACGGCCAGCAAGGCTATGCCTTCCAGACCAAGAAACCGGTATTGCCGGCGCATCAGGAGTTCTGACCCGCTTTCAGGCACAACACAAATCCAATGTGGGAGGGGGCTTGCCCCTCCCACATTGGTTCATCACAAGATTGACTGCCGTATTCGCAACATCAAGGAGACATCGACGTGATCAGCACCTCAACCGTCGTCAATTCAGTCGTAGAAAAACTGCGCGCCGCCCTCGCACGCGGGCAATGGCGGCGTGGTGAAATGCTGCCCGGCCAGCGTGAACTGGCCGAGCAGATGGGCATCAGCCGCCCGAGCCTGCGCGAAGCGGTGATCGTGCTGGAAACCCTTGGCCTGGTGCGCTCCATGCCCGGCAAGGGCGTGGTGGTGCTGGAAACCAGCGTCAGCGAGCCACAGTCGAGCGACGCCGTGGCCGATGCCAGCCTCGAAGACATCCTGCAACTGCGCTATACCCTGGAACCCTTCATCGTCGGCCTGGTTGCCCAATCCATCAGCAGCAAGGAAATCGGCCAACTGCGCCTGACCCTGATGGACATGCGCGAAGCCCTGGATGCGGGCGACGCCGAGGCAGGCATGAACGCCTACATCGAATTTCACGAAGAACTGTTCGCCCTGACCTCCAACCCGATCTTCCAGAACGTGGTGCAGCAAACCAGCACGGCGCTCAAGCAAAGCGCCCAGGTGTTGCGCAATTCCCCGGAGCACCTGGCTGAACGCCTGCAGGAAAACGAAGCCGTGGTGCGCGCCATCCGCAACAAGAACAGCGCCCTGGCCAGTGCCGAAATGCGTCGGCACATCCTGCAGGAAGGCTTGCGCATGGGCATTCGCCTGAACATCCCGGATGACCATCTGGGCAGCTGAATAATTGGAGACAGGCCATGAACGTCCACGCCCTGCAACGCGACCCCCTGCCCTGCCTGCGCCGGGTGCCGGGCAAGAAGCCCTCGGCAGATGAGATCTATCCACGGCTGTTCGACGCCATTCTCGAGCAACGCATAGCCCCCGCCAGCCGCTTCACCGAAGAAAGCCTGGGGGAGCGCTTTGGCGTGAGCCGCAGCGTGATCCGCCGCGTCCTGGCCAAGTTGTCACAACAGCAAGTGATCATCCTGCGCCCCAACCAGCGGGCCCAGGTGGCGGCGCCGGACGCCCAGCAAACCCGGCAGATTCTCGAAGCCCGGCGCATGACCGAAATGACCGTGGTGCAATTGGCCTGCGCCCGGGCGACAGCGGCACAGGTACGCCAGTTACGCGAGTTGATCGCCCGCGAACGTGACTGCATCGAACGCGACCAGCGCGGGCCGGCGATCCGGTTGTCCGGTGAATTCCATTTACAACTGGCCGCTATCGCCGGGAACGGGCCATTGGCGCAGTTCCTCAATAGCCTGGTGCCGTTGACCTCGCTGGTCATTGCCCAGTACGAACGTCGAACCCGCACCTGTTGTGCGTGGCAGGAGCATGTGGCGATTGTGGATGCGCTGGCGCAGCGCGACTCGGGCACCGCCGTAGCGCTGATGACGCAGCACCTGGACCACCTGGAAACACAGCTCCTGAAAAACCACTGATCCGACCTGCATAACGATCAACCTGTGGGAGCGCACCGCCTCTCACAGGCAAGGTAGCCAGCCGCAGCGCGTCAAGTAATTAGCACCTTGGCCCCACACGCTCTGCATAACCTGTGTCTCGCACAATTTCAGTGCTTATCACAGGTACGAACCATGCCCATCGAATCACAAACCCGAACCTCACTGTTCAACCTGCTCACGCAGTTGAAAGAGCAGTCCGCGGCACTCCCGGCCGAGGTCAACACAGCCTTGACTGAACTCAATGCAACAGCCAAGCAGATCGGGCTTGGCCTTTACGCACTGGGTAGTTATGACAAGGCGAGGTTTCATCTGACCATCGCCGGCGCCGCAGGCGACGTGGAATCGCAATACGCCATCGCCACCTGCGAAACGCGCCTGGACGGCGGCTTTCGCCTTGTCAGCGAGGCGACCGCCAAATGGCTGCGACTGGCGGCCGCTCAAGACCATATTCCAGCATTGCTGCGCTTGGGCGACAGCGAATCCCTGGCCAGAGCCAGGACGCTGGCAACCACACCACCCCTTGCCGATACGCCCTCGGCACAGCGTTATCTGTATACGCTGACCAACGACGTGCAGTGGCTGAAAAAAGCCGCTGATCAAGGCGACATCGCAGCGATGTACGAATTGAAAGACGCCTACGCCAAACGACCGGAACTGATACCCAATCGTCTGGAACGCCAGGCACTGATCGTGGAACTGACTCAACGAGCGGCCGACAAAGATTATCCCAGGGCGGTGTACGAGCTGGCCTTTACTACCGACGAAGCGGTCAGTGTTGAGGAAAAACAAAAAAGGATTATCCAACTGGCAATGATGGGCCAGCTCGATGGGCTGCTGGAGTACGCGTATGCGCTGGCAGGCTTGTCGCAGGATAAGAATCGGGTACACCGCACCTACGGACTTGAACGTAATCTGCCCAAGGCCTGTGCGTTGTTGAAGCTGGTCCTGACCAAGGTAGATGGCGCATTGCCCCTGCCATCGGTCGAAGACGATTATCAGGCCATCAAGCATCAAATGCAGGACACCGCCGAAAGCGACATCATCCTGGCGCAACTGCGGGGAACCATTACGCGGGTATTCCAGGTGCTCGAACCGCTGGTCATTCTAGGCTGGTGACACCGATATCCGGGGAGGAGCGTGCCCCCCACGGATAAAAAAGGCCCCGTATCCTGCGATACGGGGCCTCTTCATTACCGCTCGATCACGCCGGCTGCAACACCGACTGACCGCTCAACGCCAGGTCCAGCAACTCACGGTTGGCCACCGCGTACATGGCGTAGTCCGTGCCGACCGCAGCACGGATTTCCACCATCATGGCGCGCCAGCGATCCGCCATGTCCTGATGCTGCTCAAGCCACAGGGCCACGCGGGCTTCCATGTCCTGCGGCGCGTCGGCCATTTGCAGGACCGAAATGGTGATCGCCCGTTGCTGCCAGTCCACGTCGTCGCGGAAGGCTTCGCGGGCCTGGGCCTGCCAGTTGTTGCCCACCGGCAGGTCGCTGATCTGCTGCAGGTACCACGGCAGGTCCAGGGCGCTGCCGACGGCGAAGTAGGCCTTGGCCACTTCGGCGGCGTCATGCCCGGTCACGTCGGCGGCTTCGATGATCGGCAGCAGGGTGTACAGGTGGGTAGTGCCTGCAACCATGCGCGCCAACAACTCCGGTACGCCGGCCTGGGTGTAGGCCTGGTAACGGTTCTGCCAGCCTTCACGGGTCGGGCCTTCGAGCAGTTCATCGAGCTTGAGACCCAGCGCCGCCAGGTGCGGACCGAAGTGCGCGGTGTCACGCCCGGCGTCCTGTTCGTTGCGACGGCTGCGCAGGAACCAGCGCGTGGCGCGACGGCCAAGGCGCATCAGTTCGTCCATCAGCTCCAGTTGCACGTCGGCCGAAACCTGGTGGTCCAGGGCTTCGATCTGACGGAACCAGTGCGGGAGATGGAAGATGTCCCGCACAATCACATAGGCGCCGGCCACGTTCGCCGGGCTCATGCCGGTCGACTCTTTGAGTCGCTGCACGAAGGTGATGCCCATGTGGTTGACCAGGTCGTTGGCGATCTGGGTGCTGACGATCTCGCGCTTGAGGCGGTGACGGCGCATGGCCTCGGAGAACTTGGCCACCAGGCTCGGCGGGAACGCGGTCTCCATGTCACGGGTCAGGTACTCGTCATCCGGCACCTGGGACTTGAGCAACGCTTCCTTGAGGTCGATCTTGCTGTAGGAGATCAATACCGACAGCTCCGGACGCGTCAGGCCCTTGCCCGTCGAGGCGCGCTCGACCAGTTGTTCCTCGGTCGGCAGGTACTCGATGGCGCGGTCCAGCTTGCCACGGCCTTCCAGGTCGCTCATCAGGCGCTTGTACTCGGCGGCGCGTTCGTAAGCCTTGCGCGCGGCCAGGGACAGGGCCTGGGTCTGCTTGTAGTTGTTGCCCAGCACCAGGTTGCCGACTTCGTCGGTCATGCTCGCCAGCAACTGGTTGCGCTGCTTGTCGGTCATGTCACCGGCCTGCACCACTTCGTTGAGCAGGATCTTGATGTTCACTTCGTGGTCGGAGCAGTCTACGCCACCGGCGTTGTCGATGAAGTCGGTGTTGGAACCGCCGCCATTGAGGCCGAACTCGACACGGCCCAGTTGGGTCATGCCCAGGTTACCGCCCTCGCCCACCACTTTGCAGCGCAGCTCGTTGCCGTTGACGCGCAGCGCGTCGTTGGCCTTGTCGCCCACATCGGCGTGGCTCTCGGTGCTGGCCTTAACGTAGGTACCGATACCGCCGTTCCACAACAGGTCCACCGGTGCCTTGAGCAAGGCGTTGAGCAGTTCGGTCGGGGTCAGCTTGTCGGCCTGGATGTCGAAGCGTTCTTTCATCTGCGCCGAGATGGCAATGCTCTTGGCACTGCGCGAGAAGATCCCGCCGCCTTCGGACATGATGCTGGTGTCGTAGTCGGTCCAGGCCGAACGCGGCAGCTCGAACAGGCGCTGGCGCTCGACGAAGCTGGTGGCCGGGTTCGGGTTCGGGTCGATGAAGATGTGCAGGTGGTTGAAGGCCGCGACCAGTTGCAGCTTGTCGGACATCAGCAAGCCGTTACCGAACACGTCGCCGGCCATGTCGCCGACGCCCACCACGGTGATGCTGTCTTCCTGCACATTGATGCCGCGCTCACGGAAGTGACGCTGCACACCGACCCACGCGCCCTTGGCGGTGATGCCCATTTTCTTGTGGTCGTAACCGGCCGAACCACCGGAGGCGAACGCATCGCCCAGCCAGAAGCCGTAGTCGATGGCGATGCCGTTGGCGATATCGGAGAAGGTCGCAGTGCCCTTGTCCGCCGCCACCACCAGGTACGGGTCATCGTTGTCATGACGCACGACGTTGGCCGGCGGCACCAGGGCGCCGTCCTTCAGGTTGTCGGTAATGTCCAGCAGGCCGGAAATGAAGATGCGGTAGCAGGCGATACCCTCGGCCGCGATCTCGTCACGGCTGCCGCCCAATGGCAGGCGACGCGGCAGGAAGCCGCCCTTGGCGCCCACCGGAACGATCACCGAGTTCTTCACCTGCTGGGCTTTTACCAGGCCGAGCACTTCGGTACGGAAGTCTTCTTCACGGTCGGACCAGCGCAGGCCGCCACGGGCCACGTTGCCAAAGCGCAGGTGCACGCCTTCGACGCGTGGCGAGTAGACGAATATCTCGAACTTCGGCACCGGCTTGGGCAGCTCGGGGATCGCATGCGGGTTGAACTTGAAGCTGAAGTACGACTTGTTCTGGCCGTTGGCGTCGGTCTGGTAGAAGTTGGTGCGCAGGGTCGCCTTGATCAGGTCCAGGTAGCGACGCAGGATGCGGTCTTCGTTGAGCACCTGGACATCGTCCAGGGCGGCGAGGATCGCTTGTTCCAGGCGTTGCTGCTTGTCTTCCAGGTCGTCGGCGGTGAGCTTGCGCGCCAGGTAGAAGCGGGTCTTGAACAACCGGGTCAACTCGCGGGCGATGTCGGTGTGGTTGTTCAGGGTGCTGGCGATGTAGCCGAGGTCGAAGCCCAGGCGGATCTGCTTGAGGTAACGGGCGTAAGCGCGCAGCAGCGCCACGTCACGCCATGGCAGGCCGGCGGTGAGTACCAGGCGGTTGAACGCATCGTTCTCGGCATCGCCGTGCACGATGTGCACGAAGGCATCCTGCAGGGTGTCGTTGAGCTGCGAGATATCCAGGTTCACGCCTTCGGCGGCGATGAACGCGAAATCATGGATCCAGAACTCGCGGCCATTGGCATGGCGCAGGCGGTACGGGAATTCGCCCAGCACGCGCAGGCCCAGGTTCTCCAGGATCGGCAGCACGTCGGACAGCGCCAGCGGGGTGTCGGCGTGGTAGAGCTTGCAATGCAGCTCACGCTGGCCGGAGACCTGGCCCAGCGGCTGATAGAAGCTCATCACCAGCGGGTTGGCTTCGGTCAGGCTGTTGAGGTGCTGCATGTCGACCACGGCCGAATGCGCGGCGAAACGCTCGCGGTAACCGGCCGGGAAGCCTTTGGGGAAATCCGCCAGCACGTTGGTGCCGTGGGCTTCGCCGAAGCTTTCCACCACCAGGCTGGCGTAGTCGTCCTGCCAGCTGCGGCAGGCCTGTACCACTTCCTTTTCCAGTTGCAGCGGGTCGATGTCCAGGCGGTTCTTCGGGTCGACCCGCAGAATCAGTTGTACGCGGGCCAGCACGGACTCGGAGAAGAAGGTCCAGAACTCGCAGTCCGAGGCTTTCAGGCGATCCATCAGCACTTGCTGGATTTTCTGGCGCACTTCGGTGGAATAGATGTCGCGTGGCACGTAGGCCAGGCAGTAGCAGAAACGCCCGTACGGGTCTTTGCGCAGGAACACGCGGATCTTGTTGCGTTCCTGGATCTGCACGATCGACATCACCGTGCTGAACAGCTCATCGACCGGGGTCTGGAACAGGTCGTCACGGGGCAGCACTTCAACCACCTGGGCCAGTTCCTTGCCCAGGTGCGCCTTGGCCTGGAAGCCCGAGCGGCGCTCGATTTCCGCGACCTTGCGGCGGATGTAAGGAATCACCCGCACGCTTTCGCCATACACCGAGGAGGTGTACAGGCCCATGAAGCGGTGTTCCTTGATGACCTTGCCGTCGGCGCTGATTTCGCGGATCGACACATAGTCCGGATACGCCGGGCGGTGTACGCGGCTCGGGTGGGCAGCCTTGGCGAACGACAACACGGTCGGTTCGCGCAGATAGGCGACGGCGTAGTCTTCGATGCGCAGGTCTTCGGCGGTGAGGCCGGCGCGCAGCAACTTGGTCAGACCGAGGAAGGAGTCGGCGTCATATTCGATATGACCGCCGTCCGCCTCGTCACGTACCACGAACTCTTCATAGCCCAGGAACGTGAAGTGGTTGCCCACCAGCCACTCGAGGAAATTCTTGATCTCGGCTTTTTCTTCGCCGTCGATAGCGAACGCGCTGGCGTCGATACCGGCCAGCAGGTCCTGGACCTTGGCTTTCATCGGTTCGAAATCGGCCACGGCCACGCGCACTTCGCCCAGCACCTGCTCGAGCTCTTTGCTCAGCACGTTCAGCTCGGCGGCGTTGGCGCAGCGGTCGATTTCCAGGTACATCAGCGATTCTTGCAGGATGCCTTCGCCCTGGGTGCCCTTGGGCAGCACTTCCAGCAGTTCGCCCTTGCTGCCACGGCGCACACTGAGCACGGTGGTTTGCAGGGTGTGGATGCTGTAGCCGCGGCGGTTGAGCTCGGTACGCACCGAGTCGACCAGGAATGGCAGGTCATGGTGCAGCACTTCGACCGCAGTGTGGGTCGATTGCCAGCCATGACGTTCGTAATCGGGGTTGTAGACCCGCACTTGCGGTTGGGTGTGATCGAAGCGCTCAAGCAGGCGCCAGGCAGACAGGGTGCAACCGGCCAGGTCGGAAAGGCGACGCTGGGTCAGTTCGTCCAGGGAAATGATGCCGAAGAATTGCTCAGCGAACAGCGCCACTTGTGGCAGTGCCTGTTCACTGATGTGCTGCGCCAGTGCCGCTTGCAGTTGGTGCTGGAAGTCGGCCTTGCTGGCTGCGGTGAAGAACGCCATCTGTGGTACTCCGCTTGGGCTTGTTATTGATGGAAGCGTCGCGTGTTATCCCCCTGCGGGGAGACCGTCAGCTCTGTTCGTCGGTCACGATAAACGATTCAGAGTGACAGGTGGGTGAAGCTGGACAAGACAGTCAGGTCACATACAACTTCCACCGGATGCGCACCTTGCCGGGTGACGGTACGACGGGCAGGTCAGGCGCCTGGCACGGAGCACATCCGTTGCGCAGCTTAACGAGTGTGGGAAGCGCGCTGCTTGCGGTGCTGCGACATATTCGGTCATCGGCAAGCAGGTGTGGGGTTGCAACTTGGGCAACCGGGTTTTTTCGGGTAAAAAACCACCTGCTTTCAAGCCCGCGAGTGCCAGAAGTGACCGACACTGCTCGTCAGGTCATGCCCCTCAGTCTGACACATCGCGCAGCATAAAATTCGCCGCAATGGCACAATCACTCGGCGCAAACGCCCCTCCTCCACACAGGATTCCCCATGCTGCAGCTGAAAACCGACGCCCTGATGGCCACCCCGTGCGACGACGAAGAAGACAACATGGCCATGCTCTGCTGCCACGGCAAGAACGGCGAGATGTTCATGCTCAGCCGTTACCCGGACGAAGACGACGTGGAGTTGACCTGGGATTATGAGCCATCGACGCTGGCCGGGCTCAAGGTAACGCTGAGCGACACCACTCTGTCGGTAGAACTGGCCGCCGGTGATGCCGATGCGCTGGGGGGCAAGGACCACCTTGAGATTACTCATGCCACGGCCGCATCCGACCTGGCCGAGGTCGAACAGACCCTGCAGAACATCCTCAAAGGCACCGGCACCTTCACCCGGATTTAAGCTGCACCGAAGGAGGGCGCTTGCCCTGATACTGTAGGAGCGAGCTTGCTCGCGAAAAACTCACAGGCACCGCGTTCATTCAGGAAACGCGCGTTATCGTTGACGTTTTTCGCGAGCAAGCTCGCTCCTACAGAGGGCGGTGTACGCTTAACTGACTGGCATAGGTACCCACACCACTCCACG
>NZ_CVTN01000064.1:9432-96078 GCF_900004915.1 Pseudomonas sp. 31 R 17 | reverse complement strand
CATGGAAATATTGGAGCGGGCTCTGCGTGATGAGGTGCGCCATCAAGCGCAGAGCTTAGGGTGAATTTGTGGGGATCCCTCAGGGTCAGACCACTATTCTTCTGGCGGAGCACTAAACGTGGTCTTACCCCTGTTTTTCCTGTTTTTAGTCCATCGCCCTTTCGATATTCGCGATTTCTCGCAATGGGTCAGAGCCTTGCGCTGTTCCGTCCACTTTGATGAGCAAACTCGGCCTTATCGGAAATTATCTCTAGCAGGCTTTCGATTATCTCGAAAAGTGAGCGGCCTGATGCCCGTTTTATAGGAGCTAAGGGCCTCAAGAGGGCTTACGTCATCTCAAAAACACGGCTCAGATAAGTGAAAAGCGTTGGAGAAAAGCTCTGCCCCAGGCCACGTAGCACTTATTTACAACGAAACCCCTCCGGCATCGTAACCGTGTAATTACGCTGCACCCGATCCTGGAAATTCAGATTGCGCAGCCCCTGTTCCACCAAAAAGGCTTCTACCTTCGCGGCCTGGCAGTCGTCGTTATAGGACGATGCCCGCAGCACGTACACCGCGCGCTTGCTCGCCTCATCCCGGGCGGTTGCCCTGAACGTGGTGAGGGTGGTGTAGCCGGTGCGCTCAGAGGTGCCTACGGGGCCGTAGGTGGTGTTTGGGGTGCTGGTGCAGGTCAGCTGGTCGGTTTTCTTTTTGTTCTTCTTGCACTGCGTGGTGGTGCTGTTTGCCACCTGGCCGTATTCGGTGGCGGTATAGCGGTAGGTGACTTGCTTGCTGTCGACGTCCAGGGTGACGGTCATTTTGATCGGTGCATGGTCTTTGGGCAGGGTGGTGTCGGTGAAGACAGTGCGAAAGCCCTGGTCTTTCATGGCGCTGACCATGTCGCGCAGGTAGTAGCGGGCGTTGAGCGCGTTTTCGTCGCTGCCGCCGGTGGACGTCACCAGTACGGTGGCCTGGCGGTCGAAGTGGTAGTCGGGGTCAGGCGTTGCGTTGATTGCTACGTCCATTTGCGTGGCGCATCCACTGACCATTGCGGTCAGTAGCAAGAGCGTGCAGAGCAAGAAGCGGGTCATGGAAAAAACCTTACAACTGGGAATTGGGTAAAGGCTGGACGATTGAGTCCAGAGAAAAACAACCCTCAATCGTGCTGCTGCGACATCGTGACCGCACGCAGCCGGCCGCCATTAAATCGCAGGCAATAAAAAACCCCAAGGAACACATTGTTCCTTGGGGTTTCTCGGTATTTTGGTGCCCAGAGACGGAATCGAACCGCCGACACGGGGATTTTCAATCCCCTGCTCTACCGACTGAGCTATCTGGGCAACGGGGCGCATTAAACGGGTTTTTCAGGGGGTCGTCAAGCAAGTTTTCAAAAAATATTTAATTATTACCGTCGCTTACGTGCAGACCCCGGTTTTTGATCAATTATTGAGCAGGTGGTACGTAGCCGTCGGCCTTGGCGTAATCCTCGCCGGAAAAGAACTTGTCCATTTCGCCCTGCAGGTATTTGCGGTCTTCGGCGTTCATCATGTTCAAGCGTTTTTCGTTGATGAGCAGGGTCTGGTGTTTTTGCCAGTCGGCCCACGCCTTGGCGGAGACGTTATCGTAGATGTCCTGGCCTTTGGCACCCGGAAAAGGGGCGCGTTCGAGGGCGGGCAGTTCTTCGTGGTACTTGCGGCACATGATGGTGCGGGTCATGACGACTCTCCTGCGTTCAATACTTCAGCCGCGCGCTTCAGCAGTTTTTTCACCGGGGCGGCAAGGCCCAGGCGCGGTGGGGTGGCGAGGTTATACCAGAGCCAGTCGGCCTCGGCCACGTGATGGGCGCTTTCCTCGACCTGGACCAGCCAGGGTTCGATGGCCAGCTGGAAGTGGCTGAAGGTGTGGATCAGCCCCGGCAGTTCCTGATGTTTGCCCAAGGCCAGCGCGTGCTGGTTGGCCAGATGATCCAGGTCTTCCAGGTCGTCCAGTTCCGGCAGGCTCCATAAACCGCCCCACAGGCCCGTGGAGGGGCGACGGTAAAGCAGGATCGCGCCTTCGGCATTGGCGAGCATCGGCATCAGCGTGCGCTTCTGGGGGATGGTCTTGCGTGGCTTGGGGATCGGGTAGCGCGTCTCCAGGCCAAGCATGTGGGCTTCGCAGCCTTTTTCCAGCGGGCACAGCAGGCAACTGGGTTTGCTGCGGGTGCATAGCGTGGCGCCCATGTCCATCATCGCCTGGGTGTAGGCGTTGACGCGGTCGTGTGGTGTAAAGCGCTCTGCGGTCGCCCACAGTTGCTTGGCGACCTTGGGTTCGCCAGGGTAGCCCTCTTGTGCGGTAAAGCGTGCCAGCACGCGCTTGACGTTGCCGTCGAGGATCGGCGCACGCAGGCCCATGCTCAGGCTGGCGATTGCGCCGGCGGTGGACAGGCCGATGCCGGGCAGCTCGGTGAGTTTTTCGACATCCCTGGGAAACTCGCCGCCGTATTCGGCGACCACGATCTTTGCAGTCTTTTGCAGGTTGCGCGCCCGGGTGTAGTAACCCAGGCCGGTCCACAGGTGCAGCACTTCGTCTTCCGGCGCGGCGGCCAGTGCCTGGACCGTCGGCAAGGACGCCATGAACCGGTCGAAGTAATTGAGCACGGTGCTGACCTGGGTCTGTTGCAGCATGATCTCCGACACCCACACCCGATACGGCGTGATGCCCTGTTGCCAGGGCAGGTCGTGGCGACCGTGGCGGTCGTACCAGTCCAGCACCGCCTGTGAAAACTGCTCGTTTCTCATCGGTTGAACAGGCCTTTCAATGCGTCTTTGAGCTTGGGATTGACCTTGTCGAGCTTCTCTTCGAGTTTCTCGTTGAGACGGTTGCCCGCCGCTTTGATGGCGACCTGGCCGAGGCCGTCCTTGTCCAGGCGGCAGGCCTTGGCGCCCAGTTCCAGCGGGCCACGGCAGCGCAGCGGCACTTCGATACCCTGGAAGTTGGCGCCGACCTGGCAGGCCGGGTCCGGCACGTCGCGCTGGTCGCCTTCGACGATGATACCCACCCGGTAGTCCATGCCCAGCACGCGCAGGTCGACATCGCCATTGCCGTTGAGGGTCAGCCCCGGAATGCGCACTTTCAGGTCAGGGTTGCTGGCCACGCCGTTGCGCAACGTCAGGTTGCCGCGCAGTTCCTGGAAGGGCGTGTCCTTGCCTTGCGGCGTGGTGCTCAGGGTTTTGCGGTTGAGCAGGGCGATACCGGTACACAGTTGTTGCTCGATGTTGGCGTTGAGCAGTACACCGTTGTTGATGACGATGCCGGCGGTGCCGTTGAGGCTGTCGATCAAGGCCTTCTGGCTGTTGCCACGCCCGGTCAGGTTGCTGTCCAGGGTGACCAGGCCTTTGACTGGTGGGGTTTTCCCCTGGGCCTGCAGGATTTTTTCTACCGGTACCTGCTTGATATGGGTTTGCAGCGCCAGGAGCGGGGTGTCCTGGCGTACATCGAGGGTGCCGTTGGCCTGGAACGTGCCGTTGTAGAGGCCACCGCTCAGCGCGTCGAGCCTGAGCTGGCCATCGATGCCCGAGGCTTTCAGTACCGCGTTCTGGATCGGCAGCTGGCTCAAGGTGAGTTGGCCGAACGCAAGGTCCGCGTTGATATCCAGGCTGCGCAGGCGGGTCAGCGGCAGCAGTTTGTCACTGCTCCAGGCGGCTTTGGTCGGCGCTTCCGGCAGTGGGCTGTTACCGCCGGCGGCCATTGCACCGGCCTCGCTGCCTTGCACTTCGGCCTGGCGTGCGGCCGCCGTGCCTTTGGCGGCTTCGGATTTGGCCGGCAGGTAATTGTCGGCATTGAAGGTGTCGCCCTTGAGCTGCACGCGCAGTGACTGCTTGGCGAAATCATCCACGGCAACGCGACCGGTGAAGGTGCTGCCATCGAGTTTCAGGTTCAGGTCCTCCAGCGCGACATTGGTCGGCGTGCCTGTGAGGCGGCTGACCAGTTCGACTTTGCTCAGGCTGCCCGGTGCCATGGCCGGCAGAGGGTGGCCGACGCTCTCGAGAAACTTGGCCAGGTCAAACTGCGCGACCGACAGCGCGCCGCTGATCTGCGGGGTGTTGCTCAGGTCAGTGGCCCGCAGTTCGCCCAGTGCGCGCAATTGGTTGGCCGAGAGTTTCAGGTTGGTCCATTCGGCGATGTTGGCGGCAAGATCGACCAGCAATTGACCCTGGGTGGAGAAGGTCAGCGTCTTGCCCTGCAAGGGTTCGCCAGTGGCTTCGCCGCTCAGGCGCATGTCTTCGAACTGGTAGCGCTTGAGGGCGCGCTGGATGCGCAAGTTGCCGTTCAGCTCGGTCTTGAGGCGCATGACCGGCTGGTTGCTGCCCAGGAAAGCGGTGAGTTTCAGCGGAATGTTGGCGCCTTCGTGGATGGCGCCGGCACTCAGTTGGATGCTTTCAGCGCTCAATTGCTTGCCGGTCTGTTCATCGTTGTATTCAACGCGGGCGTTGTTGATGGTCAGGCTGTCGATGTCCAGGCGGATCGGCTGCGGCGGTTTTTCCGGCTTGGCTTCAGCCACCGGTTCGGCCGGCGCCGGGGTGGCGGCACCCGGGGTCTCGTCGGGCAGGTTCTTGCCGATGTCTTCCCAGTTGCCGTGGCCGTTCTTGTCGCGGTTCAGGCGCAGGTTCAGGCCCTCGACCCGCACATCGCTCATCTGCACTTCGCGGCGCAGCAGCGGCAGCACACGTACCGACAGGCCGAGCATCTGCAGGTCGGCAAACGGTTGGGTCGGATTGGTCAGGGTTGCCACGCCGGCTTCGTGCAGCTCCAGGCCCAGCCAGGGGAACAGGCTCCAGCCGATGTCGCCATTGAGCGTCAGCTCGATGTGGGCCTTGTCGCGGGCAATCTGGCGAATTTCTTCTTTGTAGTCGTTGGGATCGAAGAGATGGGTCAGGGCAAAGCCGAGAGCCACAATGATCAGCAACAGCCCGAGAAATACCAGACCCAGGATTTTGCCGAACGCTTTCATGGGCGAGTCCTTGTATGTCGATTTCAAAATTTAGCCGCAGAGTATACCGCCCGAAGGCCTGCATCAGTTCGTGGATCGTTACATTGTATCTACGACCAGCGAAACGGGATTTTGGCGTCAAATAAAACAGATAGGTTGAAAAAAGTGATGTCAATTTGGTTTTTCTCGCATCTGCAGGTGCTAATCTCTGCGCGTTCGTCCGCCTTCTGCGACGTATCGTCGCGCCAAAATGGAGCTTCACTCACAAAAACGGCCACGCATTGCGTGCAAGGCCGAGGGGAAGCGCGCCTGACGGATGCATACCAATAACTGGGGGAAACACCAATGAGCACTAGCACTGCGGCCGGTACCAATGCCGCACCGCCTGCGTTCCTGTCCAAGGAGCGCATTATCGCCAAGCCCGGC
Organism: Pseudomonas sp. 31 R 17; assembly: GCF_900004915.1. Lineage (NCBI taxonomy): Bacteria > Pseudomonadati > Pseudomonadota > Gammaproteobacteria > Pseudomonadales > Pseudomonadaceae > Pseudomonas > Pseudomonas sp. 31 R 17. The sequence continues at coordinate 90,698 of NZ_CVTN01000064.1, read as the reverse complement.
TTCAACCGCTGGCTGGTTCCACCGGCCGCGCTGGCCATCCACCTGTGCATCGGCATGGCCTACGGCTTCTCGGTGTTCTGGCTGCCGCTGTCCAAGGCGCTGGGCATCACTGCGCCGGTGGCCTGCGCGCCGGACATGAGCTTTATCGCCCAGGTCTTCTCGTCCCAATGTGACTGGCCCATCTCCATGCTGGGCTGGATCTACACCCTGTTCTTCATCTTCCTGGGCTGCTCGGCAGCGATCTGGGGCGGCTGGCTGGAACATGCCGGGCCACGCAAGGCCGGTGTTGTCTCGGCGTTGTGCTGGTGCGGCGGCCTGCTGATCTCGGCGTTGGGTATCTATACCCACCAGATCTGGCTGATGTGGATCGGCTCCGGGGTCATCGGCGGTATCGGCCTGGGCCTGGGCTATATCTCGCCCGTATCGACCCTGATCAAGTGGTTCCCGGACAAGCGCGGCATGGCGACCGGCATGGCGATCATGGGCTTCGGCGGCGGCGCGATGGTCGGTGCACCGCTGGCGGCAGCACTGATGGGCCACTTCGCCTCGCCGACCAGCGTGGGCGTATGGCAGAGCTTCCTGGTGATGGCTGCGATCTACTTCGTGTTCATGATCGGCGGCGCCTTGTCCTATCGCGTTCCGCCGACCGGCTGGAAGCCTGAGGGCTGGACCGCGCCGGCGAAAAAAGCCAGCAACGCGATGATCACGCACCGTCATGTGCATGTGAACGTGGCGTGGAAGACCCCGCAATTTCGTCTGGTATGGCTGGTGCTGTGCCTGAACGTGTCAGCCGGTATCGGCATCCTCGGCATGGCTTCGCCGCTGTTGCAGGAAGTGTTCGGCGGCAAATTGCTGGGGCTGGATGTACCGTTTGGTCAGCTGGATGCAGGGCAACTCGCATCGATCGCCGCCATTGCGGCGGGCTTCACCGGCCTGTTGAGCCTGTTCAACATCGGTGGCCGGTTCTTCTGGGCGTCGTTCTCCGACTACCTGGGGCGCAAAAATACCTACTTCGTGTTCTTCGCCCTGGGCTTTGCCCTGTACGCGCTGATCCCGAACCTGGGGCACCTGGGCAACGTGGCACTGTTCGTCGCGGCGTTCTGCATCATCCTGTCGATGTACGGCGGTGGTTTTGCCACGGTCCCGGCTTACCTGGCCGACCTGTTCGGTACGCAAATGGTCGGCGCCATCCATGGTCGCCTGCTGACCGCCTGGGCCGCTGCCGGCGTATTGGGCCCGGTGCTGGTGAACTACCTGCGTGAATATCAGTTGAGCATCGGCGTTGAACGCGCTGCGGCCTACGACATCACCTTGTACATCCTCGCTGGCCTGCTGGTGCTGGGCTTTATCTGCAACCTGCTGGTGCGTCCGGTAGCCGACAAATACTTCATGACCGACGCCGAACTGGCCGCCGAGCAGGCGCTGGGTCATGACAAGGGCGCTGATGCCAGCACCGTGCTGGAGTGGAAAGCCTCCCCTGGCAGCAAGCCATTGGCGGTCGCCGCCTGGCTGGTAGTGGGCATTCCGTTGGCGTGGGGTGTGTGGGTGACCCTGCAGAAGACCGCAGTACTGTTCCACTAACACTGCAAAACCCTTGTGGGAGGGGGCTTGCCCCCGATGGCGGCGCATCAGTCAATGCATTGTTGACTGACCCACTGCTATCGGGGGCAAGCCCCCTCCCACATTGGTTATGCATGTACGCACATGTCTATCCCCGACACTCCATCAGTCTTATCCCCTTCGATGTTTCTGTTTAGCGCCCGCGCCCCTATAATGGCTGCCTTTTTCGCCCAATGATTTGCGGAGCTGGTGATGGTCGAACGTATGGCGTCCGTCGAGCGCGACACTCTGGAAACCCAGATCAAAGCCTCGATCAACCTGGATGGCACCGGAAAGGCCCGATTTGATATCGGTGTACCTTTTCTTGAGCACATGCTGGACCAGATCGCCCGTCATGGGCTGATCGACCTGGATATCGTCAGCAAGGGCGACCTGCACATCGACGACCACCACACGGTGGAAGACGTGGGCATCACCCTCGGCCAGGCCTTTGCCAAGGCCATCGGCGACAAAAAAGGCATCCGTCGCTACGGCCACGCCTATGTCCCGCTGGACGAAGCGCTGTCGCGCGTCGTCATCGACTTCTCCGGCCGCCCAGGCCTGCAGATGCACGTGCCCTACACCCGCGCCACCGTGGGTGGCTTTGACGTCGACCTGTTCCAGGAATTCTTCCAGGGTTTCGTCAACCACGCCCTGGTCAGCCTGCACATCGACAACCTGCGCGGCACCAACACCCACCACCAGATCGAAACCGTGTTCAAGGCTTTCGGCCGCGCGCTGCGTATGGCCGTAGAGCTGGATGAGCGCATGGCCGGGCAAATGCCTTCGACCAAGGGCGTTCTGTAATGCAGACGGTCGCGGTTATCGATTACGGCATGGGCAACCTGCACTCGGTGGCCAAGGCCCTCGAGCACGTGGGCGCCGGCAAGGTGCTGATCACCAGCGATGCCAATGTGATTCGTGAAGCCGACCGCGTGGTGTTTCCAGGCGTTGGCGCGATTCGCGATTGCATGGCCGAGATCCGTCGCCTGGGCTTTGACACCCTGGTGCGCGAAGTCAGCCAGGACCGTCCGTTCCTCGGTATCTGCGTGGGCATGCAAGCCTTGCTCGACAGCAGTGAAGAGAACGGCGGTGTCGACTGCATCGGTCTGTTTCCCGGCCAGGTGAAGTTCTTCGGTAAAGACCTGCATGAAGACGGCGAGCACCTCAAGGTGCCGCACATGGGCTGGAACGAAGTGCGTCGCGCGGTGGATCACCCGCTGTGGCACGAGATTCCGGACATGGCGCGCTTCTACTTTGTGCACAGCTATTACATCGCCGCCGGTAACCCGCGCCAGGTGGTGGGGGGCGGGCACTACGGCGTCGACTTCGCCGCCGCGCTGGCCGACGGTTCGCGCTTTGCCGTGCAGTTTCATCCGGAGAAGAGCCATACCCATGGCCTGCAATTGCTGCAGAACTTCGCCGCGTGGGATGGGCGTTGGTAAGAAGAGCAACTGCAAGCGCCAAGCTTGAAAGTTGCAAGAATTGATACGCGTGCTTGCTTGCAGCTAATAGCTTGCAGCTTGCAGCTCTTTGACGAAGGAAACGCATGCTCATTATCCCCGCTATCGATCTCAAGGACGGCGCCTGCGTCCGTCTGCGCCAGGGCCGTATGGAAGATTCCACGGTGTTCTCCGATGACCCGGTGAGCATGGCCGCCAAATGGGTGGAAGGGGGCTGCCGTCGTCTGCATCTGGTGGACTTGAACGGCGCCTTCGAAGGCCAGCCGGTCAACGGCGAGGTGGTCACCGCGATCGCCCGGCGCTACCCCAACCTGCCGATCCAGATCGGCGGCGGCATCCGCTCGCTGGAAACCATCGAGCATTACGTCAAGGCCGGAGTGAGCTACGTGATCATCGGCACCAAGGCCGTAAAAGACCCGGCCTTCGTCGCCGAAGCCTGCCGCGCATTCCCAGGCAAGGTTATCGTCGGCCTGGATGCCAAGGACGGTTTTGTCGCCACCGACGGTTGGGCTGAAATCAGCACTGTGCAGGTGATCGACCTGGCTAAACAGTTCGAAGCCGACGGTGTGTCCGCCATCGTTTATACCGACATCGCCAAAGACGGCATGATGCAGGGCTGCAACGTACCGTTCACCGCCGCGCTGGCTGCTGCGACGAAAATCCCGGTGATCGCCTCTGGCGGTATCCACAACCTGGGTGACATCAAGTCGCTGCTGGACGCCAAGGCGCCTGGCATCATCGGCGCCATCACGGGCCGTGCGATTTATGAGGGCACCCTGGACGTCGCCGAAGCCCAGGCTTACTGCGATGCCTACAACGGCTGAGGACTGACCATGGCGCTGGCCAAACGCATCATCCCTTGCCTGGACGTCGACAACGGTCGTGTGGTCAAGGGCGTCAAGTTCGAGAACATCCGTGATGCCGGCGACCCGGTGGAAATCGCCCGTCGCTACGATGAACAGGGCGCCGACGAAATTACCTTTCTCGACATCACCGCCAGCGTCGACGGCCGCGACACCACCTTGCACACCGTTGAGCGCATGGCCAGTCAGGTGTTTATCCCGCTGACCGTGGGCGGCGGCGTGCGCACCGTGCAAGACATCCGCAACCTGCTCAATGCCGGCGCGGACAAGGTCTCGATCAACACCGCCGCCGTGTTCAACCCTGAATTTGTCGGCGAAGCGGCGCAGCACTTCGGCTCGCAATGCATCGTGGTCGCCATCGACGCCAAGAAAGTTTCCGGCCCCGGCGAAACCCCGCGCTGGGAGATCTTCACCCACGGTGGGCGCAAACCGACCGGGCTGGATGCGGTGGAGTGGGCGATGAAGATGGAAGCCCTCGGCGCCGGTGAAATCCTGCTGACCAGCATGGACCAGGACGGCATGAAAAACGGCTTCGACCTGGGCGTGACCCGCGCCATCAGCGATGCCCTGGGCATCCCGGTCATCGCCTCCGGCGGCGTCGGCAACCTGCAGCACTTGGCCGATGGCGTCATCGAAGGGCATGCCAGCGCGGTGCTGGCGGCGAGTATTTTCCACTTCGGCGAATACACCGTCCCCGAGGCCAAGGCCTACATGGCCGCGCGCGGTATCGTCGTGCGCTAAACGCCGCTGGACAGCATGGCAGGCGCGCGGCACTCTCTGCGCTTGCCATGGATTCCGGTAGCCTTCATGTTCAAACACCTGCTGCTCGCCCTTGCCAGTTCCTCCATGCTCATGGCGGCTACGGTGCACGCCGACGAATCGTCTGACACCTCCCTGGTGCTGCTGACGGAAAATTTCCCGCCTTACAACATGGCGAAAAACGGCAAGAACTTCGCCAGGGACGAGAACATCGAAGGTATCGCCGTGGACATCATGCGCGAGACCTTCAAGCGTGCCGGCATTTCCTACAACCTCACCCTGCGTTTCCCCTGGGAGCGAATCTACAAACTCGCCCTGGAAAAGCCTGGCTATGGTGTGTTCGTCATGGCGCGTTTGCCGGACCGTGAAGCCTTGTTCAAATGGGTCGGCCCCATCGGCCCGGACGATTGGGTGCTGTTGGCCAAGGCTGACAGCAAAATCCAGTTGGAAGGCCTGGAGCAGGCGCGCCGCTACAGGATTGGCGCCTACAAAGGCGATGCCATTGCCCAGAGTCTGGACAAGCAGGGGCTCAATCCGGTTGTCGCCTTGCGAGACCAGGACAATGCGCAAAAGCTCATGGAGGGCCAGATCGACCTGTGGGCCACCGGCGACCCTGCTGGGCGCTACCTGGCGCGGCAGGTGGGGGTGAACGGGCTGAAGACGGTACTGCGTTTCAACAGTGCGCAGCTTTACCTGGCGTTGAACAAGGATGTGCCGGATGACGTAGTTAACAAGCTCCAGGCTGCGCTGGATGAGTTACGCAAGAGCGGTCGTGTCGACGAAATCATGGCGCGTTACCTCTGACGTCGGCAGTTCCGAAGAATAAACGCGGTTAAAAGTGTGGGAGGGGGCTTGCCCCCGATAGCGGTGTGTCAGCTGAAAATATATTGGCTGATCTACTGCTATCGGGGGCAAGTCGAATCGTCGCACCGCCCCTCCCACATTGGATTTTCGCCACCTTCATTCAGCGGTAAATGCCGTCTTTGCCGTGCCCGGCCATGGCCCGATTACTGCGCACGCTGATCATCAGCTTGATATCGATCCACTCCACACCCTGCGCCTTGAGCTTGGGCAATTCGCGCTCCAGCACCGCCAGGGTCTGGGGGTAAGGGTGCCCGATCATCACCGCCGAACCCTGCTTGTGCGCCAGCTTGATTGCGGTTTGCAGCTGCGTGGTGATCGCTGCCTCGGTGCGTTCGTCATCCAGGAACACATCCCGCGAAACATGCGCCAGTCCAATCTTCTGCGCCTCTGCGGCGGCGACAGTCTGTGCGCTGGTACGGCTGTCCACAAAGAACTTGTGGCGCCGCTGCAGCTCGCCCATTAACCACGCCATTGCCTGCGGCTGCGCCGTCATGCGGCTGCCCATATGGTTATTGATGCCGGCGGTGTAGGGCACGGCCGCGAAGGCGGCGTCCAGGCGCTTGGCCAGTTCTTCGATCGACAGCTCGGGGTGCCAGGCAAACGGACCGGTGGCCGGGTCCATGGGCATATGCAGGATGACGATCTTGCCGGCCTTGTGGGCCTCGCGGGCGAATTCGGCGGCGTGAGGGGTGTCAGGCATGATCGCGGTGGTGACCGGCCCGGGCAGGGCCAGCACGCGACGATCCCTGGGCAGGTTCTGCCCGAGGTCGTCGATGATCAGGGTGAGATAGGCTTTGTGCGGCTCGCCGACCGGCGTCGCTTGCGCGAATCCGGCCAGGCTGCACAGCAAGGCGATGATCAGGGCAACGCGCATATCAACGGCTGCGCGTGATGCTCAGGCCCTTGAGCAGGCTCAGCGCCTGGGCCAACTGATAATCGTCGTCCTGCGGCATCGGTTTGGCTTTGGCGCCGCTGCCGGTCGGCTGGTCGGCACCGCCGTTGCCATTGCCCAGGTGGCCTTGCAGGTCCGCCTCTTTGTAGTACTCGCTGTCGATCTCGTTGGTGATCTTGGCCTTGCGCACTTCGATGTCCGGCACGATGCCCTGGGCCTGGATCGAGCGACCATTGGGCGTGTAGTACAGCGCCGTGGTGATCTTCAGCGCACGCTCGTTATTGAGCGGCAATACGGTTTGCACCGAGCCTTTACCGAAGGTCGTGGTGCCCATCAGCACACCGCGCTTCTGGTCCTGCAGGGCGCCGGCGACGATCTCCGAGGCCGAGGCGCTGCCGCCGTTGATCAGCACGGCCAGCGGCACGTTCTCGCTCAGATCGTTGCCGGTGGCCGAGAAGCGCAGTTCGGAATTGGCGATGCGGCCCTTGGTGTAGACGATCAGGCCCTTGGTGATGAAGTGGTCGACCACTTCCACCGCCGACTGCAACACACCGCCCGGGTTGTTACGCAGGTCGAGCACGATGCCGTTGAGCTTCTTGCCGTTGTCCTTGCGCAGCTTGGCCAGGGCCTTGGCCACTTCGTCGCCGGTCTTGACCTGGAACTGGGTAATGCGGATGTAACCGTAGCCCGACTCCAGCAACTGGCTCTTCACGCTCTTGACCACGATGGTGGAGCGGGTCAGGGTCACGTCGAACGGATTGCCGCCGTCGCGCACCAGGGTCAGGGTGATTTTCTGGCCGATCTTGCCGCGCATCTTGTCGACGGCTTCGGTCATGGTCTGGCCGCGGGTCGGCTGGCCGTTGATCTTGACGATAAAGTCACCCGCCTGGATGCCGGCCTTGGATGCCGGGGTGTCGTCGATGGGCGAGACCACCTTGATGTTGCCGTCTTCGGAACCGACCTCAATGCCCAGGCCACCGAATTCACCGCTGGTGCTTTCCTGCAGTTCAGCGAAGTCTTCCGGGCCCAGGTAGGCCGAATGCGGGTCGAGGTTGCTGAGCATGCCCTTGATGGCGTTTTCCAGCAGGGTCTTGTCGTCTACGGGTTCGACATAGGCTGCCTTGATCCGGTCCATGACCTCGGCAAAGGTGCGCAGCTCGTCCAGCGGCAACGGCGCCTTGGTGGTCGCAGCGGTCGCGGCGGGAACAGCCTGGTCGGCAAAAGCCAGAGGCGCGCCGATCACCAGGGCGATCGTCAGGGCCAGCGAAGTGAGGCGGGACAAATGCAGCATGTCGAACGAACTCCTAATGTAGATGAGACCCTATCCTTGGGATCTGCACCATTGTGCAGGGTCGCTCGGGCGGCCCTGCTGACGAATAGCGAAGTACAGCGCCGGGGTGTCCTGGCCACCACTGTTACCGACAGTGGAGATGGATTCACCGGCTTTTACCACATCACCTGCCGACTTGAGTAACGTCTGATTGTGGCCGTAAAGGCTCAAATAGCCATTACCGTGGTCAAGAATTACCAGCAGGCCGGCCCCGCGCAGCCAATCGGCAAACACCACGCGCCCGCCGTGGACGGCGTGGACCTGGCTGCCCGCAGAGGCGCTGATCATCACACCGTCCCACTTGGCACGGGTGTCATCGCCACGGGTTTCGCCGAAGCGTGCCAACAATCGACCATCAACCGGCCATGGAAGTTTGCCGCGCGCTGAAGCAAAAGGCCCGCCGAACGACTCGCCGCTGCTGGAAACCAGTGGGCCAGGCGCTGCGTGCGCCGGTTTGCGCGGGGCCGGCGCATCGGTAGTGGCTGCCAGTTCGGCCTCACGCTGGCGCTTTTTTTCGGCTTCCTGCTGGGCGATCAGCGCTTTTTGCCGCGCCTCCTCGGCCTCGCGTGCCTGGCGCGCCAGGGTTTCTTCGATAGTCTTGAGCACTTTGGCCAGGTCGGCCTGGTCCTGCTCGCGGGCCTGGAGCTTGGCGTCGCGGGCTTTTACGTCATTGTTGAGCTTGGCCAGGGCTTGCTGGCGTTCCTTGCGGACCTTGTCCAATTCGTTGCGCTGGGTGTCGAGCGCGGTCTTCTGATCGAGCAGTTGGGCCTGCTGATCATTGATCTCCTGCTCGACATTGGCCAACTGGCGCAGCGTTTCGTTAAAGCCCTTCAACTGCGCCAGGCGCGCCTGGCTCAGGTAATCGTAATAGGTGAGGGTGCGGGCGAACTTTTCCGGGTTCTGCTGGTTGAGCAGCAGCTTGAGATATTCCTGGCGGCCGCTCTGGTAGGCGGCGCGAGCCTGGATCGCGATCAGGCGTTGCTGCTCAACGCGTGCGCTCTGGAGTTTTTTTTTCTCAGCGTCGAGTCGCTCCAGTTCCGACTCGCTCTTCTTTAATTCTTTTTGCAGCTCCTGGACCTGCTTCTCCAGCTTGCCCATTTCGGTTTCCGTGCCGCGCAGGTCTTTCTGCACCCCGGACTTTTCTTCCTGGAGCTTGCCGAGCAGTTTTTTCAGCTCGGTAATGTCCTGACGCGTAGCGTCCAACTGTTGTTGGGTTTGTGCACGCTCATCGGCAAATGCCGGTTGGAGCAGGCAGACAAGAGCGAGGGTAATCAAGGCGCGAAGCATAGAGGCGGGCGACACCAGGGGAAAGGGACGCTCTAGTATGCCCGCCAAGCGCCGCAAAAAAAACGTCCAATTGGGGCGGGCGGGCAAGATAGGTGCCGAGTGGTGGTGGTATGGCAAAAAGATATCTTCCAAACACCGAAGGGCCAATGTGGGAGGGGGCTTGCCCCCGATAGCGGTGGACCAGTCACATAAGTGTTGACTGACACTCCGTCATCGGGGGCAAGCCCCCTCCCACATTGGATCTGCCGTGTTGTTCAGATCAGACCAGGATTGAGGTCCCGGTCATTTCCTTCGGCTTTTCCAGCCCCATCAGCATCAGCATGGTCGGCGCCACATCCGCCAGTACGCCGCCGTTACGCACTTTGAAATCGCGCTTGCCGACGTAGATGAACGGCACCGGCTCGGTGGTGTGGGCTGTGTGGGCCTGGCCGGTGGACTCGTCGGACATCTGCTCGCAGTTGCCGTGGTCGGCGGTGATCAGCGCTTCGCCACCGACTTTGTCCAGGGCGTCGACGATGCGGCCCACGCACAGGTCCAGGCATTCCACGGCCTTAGTGGCAGCTTCCAGGTTGCCGCTGTGGCCGACCATGTCGCCGTTGGCGTAGTTGACCACGATGACGTCATAACGCTGATGCTCGATGGCGTCGACGATCTTGTCGGTGACTTCCGGTGCGCTCATTTCCGGCTGCAGGTCGTAGGTGGCGACTTTTGGCGATGGGATCAGGATGCGCTCTTCGCCAGGGAAAGGTTCTTCACGTCCGCCGGAGAAGAAGAAGGTCACGTGGGCATATTTTTCGGTTTCGGCGATGCGCAGTTGAGTCTTGCCGTTTTTCGCCAGGTAATCACCCAGCACGTTTTCCAGGCTGCCCGGCGCAAAAGCCGACGGGGCCGGGATATTGGCGGCGTATTGGGTGAGCATGACGAACTCGACTTTCGGCTGGCGTGCGCGTTCGAAGTCCTTGAAACCGTCGTCGACAAACACATGGCTCAGCTCACGGGCACGGTCGGCGCGGAAGTTCATGAACACCATGGCGTCGCCGTCTTCGACTTTCACCGGCTCGCCGATGGTGGTGGCCTTGACGAATTCATCGCTCTCGCCACGGGCGTAGGCGGCTTCCAGGCCTTGCTGGGCGGTGGCGGCGTTGAATTCGGCCTGGCCATCGACGATCAGGTTGTAGGCCTGGGCCACACGGTCCCAGCGGTTGTCGCGGTCCATGGCAAAGTAACGGCCTACCAGGCTGGCGATGCGGCCTTTGCCCAGGGCGGCGAAGGTGGCGTCCAGCAGTTCGATGGACGACTGCGCGCTTTTGGGCGGGGTGTCGCGACCGTCAAGGAAGGCATGCAGGTAGATCTTGTCGGCGCCGCGCTTGAAGGCCAGTTCGGCCATGGCGATCAGGTGGTCCTGATGGCTGTGTACGCCGCCATCCGAGAGCAGGCCCATGAAGTGCACGGCCTTGCCGGCGGCGACGGCTTTGTCCACCGCTGCGCAAATGGTCGGGTTCTCGAAGAACTCGCCATCGCGGATCGCTTTGGTCACGCGGGTGAAGTCTTGATAGACCACTCGTCCGGCGCCGAGATTCATGTGACCGACTTCCGAGTTGCCCATCTGGCCGTCCGGCAGGCCCACGTCCATGCCGGAGCCTGAGATCAAACCGTTGGGCACGGTAGCGGTGAGACGATCCAGCACAGGCTTGCGGGCGGCGTACACCGCGTTGTCGTGGTGGCTTTCACTGTGTCCGAAGCCATCGAGAATTATCAGGACCAAAGGTTTAGGCGTGGTAGTCATAGATCCTCTCGCGGCGGTAATAAAGGAAGGCAATGGAAAAGTGAGTGGCAGTTTAAAGCGAAGTTCCAACCGCGTCACCGCTTTACGGGGGTTGGCCGCCCCCGACGGCTGTGTATACTTACCGCCATTTTAACGCCCTGGAACCTCCTTGATGGTTGATCACCTGATTGCATTTGCCACTGCCCACTATCTGCTCGTGGGTGCCTTCGTCATCCTGCTGGCGCTGCTGATCGCTCACGAATTGAGCCGTGGTGGCCGCAGCCTGAGCACATCGGAGCTGACCGCCCTGGTCAACAAGGATGAGGCCGTTGTCGTGGATATTCGCCCGGCCAAGGATTTCGCCGCCGGCCACATCGTCGGCGCCCTGAACATTCCGCAGGACAAGCTGATCGCGCGCTTGGCCGAACTGGAGAAATACAAGGCCAAGACCATTATCCTGGTCGACGCCCAAGGCCAGCACTCCGGCACGCATGCCCGCGAGATGCTCAAGTCCGGCTTTACCGCCGCCAAGCTGTCCGGTGGAATCAGCAGCTGGCGTGGCGATAACCTGCCGTTGGTGAAGTGATATGAGCCAGGTTGTCGTGTATTCCAGCGATTATTGCCCTTATTGCATTCGAGCCAAGCAGTTGCTCCAGAGCAAGAAGGTCGCCTTCGAAGAAATCAAGGTCGACGGCAAGCCTCAAGTGCGCGCCGAAATGACCCAGAAGGCTGGCCGCACGTCGGTCCCGCAGATCTGGATCGGCAGCCGGCATATCGGTGGTTGCGATGAGCTGTTCGCTTTGGAGCGCGCCGGTAAACTTGACGCGCTGCTGTCCGCCTAACCCCTAAAAGACCCCAAGATAAAGAAGGATCTGCGATGACTGATCAACAGAACACCGAAGCAGCGCAAGACCAAGGCCCACAGTTTTCGCTGCAGCGCATCTACGTGCGTGACCTGTCGTTCGAAGCGCCGAAAAGCCCGGCCATCTTCCGCCAGGAATGGACCCCAAGCGTCGCGCTGGACCTGAACACCCGCCAGAAAGCCCTGGAAGGCGACTTCCATGAAGTCGTGCTGACCCTGTCGGTCACCGTCAAGAACGGCGAAGAAGTGGCCTTCATCGCTGAAGTGCAACAGGCGGGTATCTTCCTGATCCAGGGCCTGGACGAAGCGTCCATGAGCCACACCCTGGGCGCGTTCTGCCCGAACATCCTGTTCCCGTACGCCCGTGAGACCCTGGACAGCCTGGTCACCCGTGGCTCGTTCCCGGCGTTGATGCTGGCACCTGTGAACTTCGATGCCCTGTACGCCCAAGAGCTGCAGCGCATGCAACAGGAAGGTTCGTCGACGGTTCAATAAGTCGACGCGGTAAAAAAATGTGGGAGGGGGCTTGCCCCCGATAGCGGTGTATCAGCCAGCCTATCTGTAGCTGACCCACCGCAATCGGGGCCAAGCCCCCTCCCACATTTGCTATGCGGTGTTACTTGAAACCGAGTTGGCGCCAGCCTTCGTAGACGGCGACGGCAACGGTGTTGGACAGGTTCAGGCTGCGGCAGCCCTCGCGCATCGGCAAGCGCAGGCGGTGGCCATCAGGCAGGGCGTCGAGCACGTCGGCCGGCAGACCGCGGCTCTCCGGGCCAAACAGAAACGCGTCGCCCTCGGCAAAGCTGACATCATGAAACGGTCGCGAGCCCTTGGTGGTGAACGCGAACACACGTGGCTGGCCCAGGCTTTCCAGGCAGCTGGCCAGGTCGGCATGGCGCTGGAGGGTGGCGTACTCGTGGTAATCCAGCCCGGCGCGGCGCAGGCGTTTATCGTCCATGTCGAAGCCCAGCGGTTCGATCAAATGCAGGTGGCAGCCACTGTTGGCGCACAGCCTGATAACGTTGCCGGTATTCGGCGGAATTTCTGGTTGAAAAAGGATGACGTGAAACATGCACGGCTCCGAAGGCAAAGATGCGCTGCATTCTACCCCTGAAGACGATCCAAGGCCGAAGCTATTGCCCAGAGTACTCGGCTCGCTGGCGATTGTCGGCCTGATGGTGGGCTTGATGATTGGGCGCCTGACCACCCCGGAACCGGTCGAACTGCAACAGATAGAACCTGTGGCGGACGGTCTGCTGGTGTGGTTCAACCGCGAGCCCAAGCTGCACGGCGAACATATCGACGGCGCCGTGGCGCTGTTGTTCGACGCACAGGGCAAGGCTGCCAATGGGCAACTGAAGGTCAATGACAAGGACGTGAACTGGCGCGTGCGCAAGACCGACGGCGGTTTGCTGCTCAACCTGGTGGCGGCGCGGCCATTGCGTGGGGAGTGGAACGGCCAGGAGGTCGATGACCGCTGGCGGCTGGAGATCCTTCTCCAGGAGCAATAAAAGAGGGAGTTCCCGGCCTGCCTGTACCAGGGCTCCCAAAACGGGTGAAGCCAGAGGCTTCGGTGTTAAAGAGGGGATTCTCGGCCTGCCTGTACCAAGGTCCCCGAAACTGGGTAGTACCAGGGTTATTGCAGGGCGCGTGCCAACGTTTGCAATTGGCGCGGTAAATGATTGCAAGAAAGCGCAAAGCCCCGGAATCCGGGGCTTTGGTGGTTTCAGCGTTCAAGAGTTTTTTAGCGATAGCGATCTTTCAGGTCTCAAGTCAGTGCCCAATGCCGGTTCATGGTGCATTGAAGCAGTGCACAACCTTCAAATCTTGTGACGATCCAAATGTGGGAGGGGGCTTGCCCCCGATAGCGGTGTATCAGCCAGCCTATCTGTGGCTGACCCACCGCAATCGGGGGCAAGCCCCCTCCCACATTGGATTTTCAGTGGAGCAGAGAGCGGTGATCAGGCGTCGTCGCTGTCGTCGTCATCTGCGCCATCCACCTTCATCCCCAGCTCCTTGATCTTGCGCGTCAGGGTATTGCGGCCCCAGCCCAGCAGCACGGCGGCATCGCGACGGCGGCCGGCGGTGTGCTTGAGCGCGGTCTCGATCATGATTCGCTCGAACGCCGGCACGGCGCTGTCGAGCAGGTTTGACTGGCCGCGTGCCAGGGCCTGATCGGCCCATTGGCGCAGCGCCTGTTCCCAGTTGGTCACCGGGGCCGAGTCCTGGGGCAGGCTCAACAGCTCCGGCGGCAGGTCGCTGATGTGCACTTCGCGCCCGGACGCCATTACCGTGATCCAGCGGCACGTGTTCTCCAGTTGGCGTACGTTGCCGGGCCATGGCAGGTTCTTCAGGTATTCCTCGGTCTCGCTTTTGAGCAGCTTCGGCTCCACGGCCAGTTCCAGGGCGGCGCGGCTGAGGAAGTGGCGGGCGAGGGTGGGGATGTCTTCGCGGCGGTCCGACATGCGCGGGATGTGGATGCGGATCACGTTGAGGCGGTGGAACAAGTCTTCACGGAACTTGCCGGCGTGCACCAGGGTTTCCAGGTTCTGGTGGGTGGCCGCGATGATGCGTACATCCACCTTGACCGGCGTGTGCCCGCCCACCCGATAGAACTCGCCGTCGGCCAGCACCCGCAGCAGGCGGGTCTGGGTATCGGCCGGCATGTCACCGATTTCATCGAGGAACAGGGTGCCGCCGTCGGCCTGCTCAAAGCGGCCTCGGCGCAGATTGGCCGCGCCGGTGAACGCGCCTTTTTCATGGCCGAACAGCTCGGACTCCATCAAGTCCTTCGGGATCGCCGCCATGTTCAGTGCAATGAACGGCGAGGCTGCCCGAGGGCTGTGACGGTGCAGGGCGTGGGCCACCAGCTCTTTACCGGTGCCCGATTCGCCGTTGATCAGCACGGTGATGTTGGAGTGACTCAAGCGCCCGATGGCGCGAAATACTTCCTGCATCGCCGGCGCTTCACCGATGATTTCCGGGGTGCGGGTCAGGGCCGGCGGGGCTTCCTGGTTCTGTTGCTCCTGGGCGTGCTGGTTGGCGCGCTTGACCAGCGCCACCGCCTCGTCCACATCGAACGGCTTGGGCAGGTACTCAAAGGCGCCGCCCTGGTAGGACGCGACAGCGCTGTCCAGGTCCGAGTGCGCGGTCATGATGATCACTGGCAGGCGCGGGTGCTGCTCGCGAATGCGCGCCAGCAAGTCCAGGCCGCTGGCGCCGGGCATGCGGATATCGGAGATGATCACGTCCGGCTGCTGGCGAGCCAGGCGGCTCATCACGCCGTCGGCGCTGTCGAAGCTCTGGGTGGTCATGCCTTCCTGTTGCAAGGCTTTCTCCAGGACCCAGCGGATAGAACGGTCGTCATCGACGATCCAGACAGTTTCACTACGGCTCATGTCGTGGGGGCTCCTTGTTCCAATGGCAGGAAGATCGAGAACGTGGTGTGGCCGGGATGGCTCTCACATTCGATCAGGCCCTGGTGCTGGCTGATGATGTTCTGGGTAATGGCCAGGCCCAGCCCGGTACCGTCCGGGCGGCCGCTGACCATGGGGAAGAAGATGGTTTCCTGCAGTTCGGCCGGAATGCCCGGGCCGTTGTCGATGATCTCGACCTTGGTCACCAGGCGATGGCGTACATGGCCGATGGTGAACTGGCGCAGCGCGCGGGTGCGCAGGCTGATGCGGCCCAGGCGCAACTCGTTCTGGCTGCTGATGGCCTGCATGGCGTTGCGCACGATATTGAGTACCGCCTGGATCATTTGCTCGCGGTCGATCAACACGTCGGGAATGCTCGGGTCGTAGTCGCGCACCAGGGTGATGCAGCCCTGGCTTTCGGCGTCGACCAGTTGGCAGACGCGCTCCAGCACTTCGTGCACGTTGGTCATGGCCAGGGACGGCAGCTTGTTGGAGCCGAGCATGCGGTCCACCAGGTTACGCAGGCGGTCGGCCTCTTCGATGATGACGTTGGTGTAATCCTTGAGATGCTCCTCCGGCAGCTCGCGGGCCAGCAACTGCGCCGCGCCGCGAATGCCGCCCAGGGGGTTCTTGATCTCATGGGCCAGGCCGCGCACCAGCATCTTGCTGGTTTCCTGCTTGGACAGCTGCGCCTCTTCCTTGGTGATGCGCAGCAGGCGATCGCGGGGGTGCACTTCGAGCAGCAGCAGGGTGGCGCCATTGCTCAGGATCGGTGTCACCGCGTAGTCGACGGTCAGCGTCTGCCCGGTGAGTGCGGTGAGCATCGCTTCGCGCTTGGTGAACGGGTGCGCCTGCTCCACGGCCTGGCGCAACGAGCTCAGTGCCTCGGCGGACTCGGTGAACAATTCGCTGATGAACTGCCCATGGCTGCGCTGGCCGCTGATGGCCAGGAGCATCTCCGCCGCCGGGTTCATGTACTCAAGGCGCAAGTCGGCATTGAGCAGAATGGTCGCGGTGGTCAGGTTGTCGAGTAACAAACGGTGCAGAGCATCGCTGATGGTCATCGGGACCTCTTTTGGAGCAAGGCGCAGGCTTGAGGCACACGCTGATACAAGGAAAATGCAAAAACCAAACCAAGGCTCCGAAAAGAAGCGTTAAACCCGTGAAATAGGCGGTTCAGGCGCGAAACTGTGGCGTTCTGCCAGTCTGCTCGGGAAGAATCGAACCAAAATGGGCTGGGGCTGCAGTGGGGGTGCAACCTATCGCACCAATATAGTGCGACTTGGGGCGGGCTGTCAGGGATGGATGCGATCCAAATGTGGGAGGGGGCTTGCCCCCGATTGCGGTGGGTCAGCTACAGATATGCTGGCTGAACCACCGCCATCGGGGGCAAGCCCCCTCCCACATTTTTACCGGGTTTGCAGTCATTAACCTTTATAGATGCAGAGTTCGGCGGTGGCGCGGATCATCGCCAGTTGGCGCAGCGGATCGTTCAACGGTTCATGCACCGCCTCGGCCAGCCACTGCGGGCACTGCGGGTCGGTACGCTGCGGGGTGAAGTCGGCCAGTTGTTGCAGCAGGCGTTTTTGCAGTTCATCCAGCCGCGGGCGAATCTGCTTGACCAGGTCCGGGCGCGGATCGTCCGGCGCCTTGCCCTGGAACTGCCAGTCGGACAGGTGGGTGTATTGCACCAGTTTGTTCGCCTCGATCTGCGCTGAGAAAAACTGCTCGGCGGCGGCGGGGTGCAGTTTGTAGCTCGGGGCTTGGGCGACGACACTGGCGATCACTTCCTGCTCGCGTTTTTTGTCTTCAACGGGCTTGTGGCTGTCCCATTTGCTCAAGGCCACCTGGTCGGCGATTTCCAGGCGTTCGGCGATGCTGTTGAGCAACGGCTCAAGCGTGGGCGGTGCGGCGCTGGCGGTGACGCTGACAAATAACAGAGCGAACACAAATCGACGTTTCAAAGGAAATCCCCTGTAGGAGCGAGCTTGCTCGCGAAGGTCGTTAACGATAACGCGTAAATGTTGAAGAAATGTGGTGTCCTGGCGTTTTTCGCGAGCAAGCTCGCTCCTACAGTGGCTGCGTAGGGCGTCAGGCGCAGGCTACCTTGGCTTGCGCGGTTGCCTACAGGTGAGCCAGAATCCGCCGGCTTGTACGGCTGGCTTGTCGTCTCTAAGGTTACTCGGTCGCTGCTCATCAGCGATCAGGTTTAGTAGCCTGGATTTGAATTGTAGGTCGTGCAGTCTCCATGCTTGATGGCGGTTGTGCGCAGGGCATCTTCGGATGCGCCGGGCTTCTACATTCACCGGTCTACTAACCTGCGCACAGCTGCCTCCATTTCGTTTAGTAGCGAAATGAAAGCGGCCTCATTTGAGGAATGTAGACAATGTTCAAACCAACCCCAAATCCACCCCCATCCGTCTTCACCATTGCCGCCGATATCGACGACGAAGCCTTGATGATCAACAGCTTCGAAACCTTCTCCTCGGTCAGTACCTTGTTGCTGGACCTTTGCGAAGACCTGGATGGCAAGCACCGCGATATCGCACTGGCCATTCACCAATTGAGCGCCATGGGGACGCTGATGGTCAGCCGTATACTCGACCGCCAAGCGGCCATCTGACAATCCACAGGCAAAAAAAGACCTCCCGAAGGAGGTCTTTATCATCACGCTACGTCAAGCAGCGCTACCGGATCAGCAGCTGTAGTACAGCTCGTATTCCAGTGGGTGTACGAAGGTGCGAACCTTGATTTCTTCTTCGCTTTTGAGCTCGATGTAGGCATCGATGAAGTCGTCGCTGAACACGCCGCCCTTGGTCAGGAACGCACGGCCCTTGTCCAGCTCTTCCAGGGCTTCTTTCAGGCTGCCGCACACTTGTGGGATCTCTTTGGCCTCTTCAGGCGGCAGGTCGTACAAGTTTTTGTCGGCGGCGTCGCCAGGGTGGATCTTGTTCTGGATACCGTCCAGGCCGGCCATGACCAGCGCAGCGAAGGCCAGGTACGGGTTGGCTGCCGGGTCCGGGAAGCGGGCTTCGATACGGCGAGCGCGCGGGCTGGACACGTAAGGAATACGGATCGAGGCGGAACGGTTACGGGCCGAGTAGGCCAGCATTACCGGCGCTTCGAAACCTGGGACCAGACGCTTGTAGGAGTTGGTCGACGGGTTGGTGAAGCCGTTCAGGGCCTTACCGTGCTTGATGATGCCGCCGATGAAGTACAGGGCGGTGTCGGACAGGCCGGCATAACCTTCGCCGGCGAAGGTGTTCTTGCCTTCTTTGGCGATGGACAGGTGAACGTGCATACCCGAACCGTTATCGCCGTACAGCGGCTTGGGCATGAAGGTAGCGGTACGGCCGTAGGCATCCGCCACGTTGTGTACGCAGTACTTCAGGGTCTGGACTTCGTCAGCCTTGGCGACCAGGGTGTTGAACTTCACACCGATTTCGTTCTGGCCGGCAGTCGCTACTTCGTGGTGGTGAACTTCGATGACCAGGCCCATCTCTTCCATGGCGTTGCACATGGAGGTACGGATTTCGTGGTCGTGGTCGAACGGCGGAACCGGGAAGTAACCACCTTTGACGCCTGGACGGTGGCCTTTGTTGCCGCCTTCGATGTCCTGGTCGGACATCCACGAACCTTGTTCGGAGAAGATTTTGAACATGGAGCCGGAGATGTCGGACTTGAACTTGACCGAATCAAAGATGAAGAATTCTGGCTCCGGGCCCACGAATACGGTGTCGCCGATACCGGTCGACTTCAGGTATTCCTCGGCACGCTTGGCGATCGCACGTGGGTCGCGGTCGTAGCCTTGCATGGTCGAAGGCTCGATCACGTCGCAGACGATGATCAGGGTTGGGTCTTCGGTGAACGGGTCGAGGACGGCCGTGCTGTCGTCCGGCATCAGGATCATGTCGGAGGCTTCGATGCCTTTCCAGCCGGCGATGGAGGAACCGTCGAACATCTTGCCTTCTTCGAAGAAAGCATCATCCAGCGCGTCGCGAGCCGGCATGGTCACGTGGTGCTGAGTACCTTTGGTGTCCGTGAAGCGCAGATCAATCCATTTAACGTCATGATCTTTGATGAGTTGAACCGACTTCGACATGGTGTCCTCCGGGTGGCTTCGGGCTTGGTAGTGGAGTTAGCCCTTAGAATTTGGGTGATGCCGGCGCGGATACTCCGCCAAGGCAACCTGCCTCACAAGAGAGCAAATTGCATGCCAGTGCGCCAACATGGTCTTTTTGCTTCAAAATGGCCCCTATAACGGTGCAAACGGCCAATGGGCGATAAATGACGCACCGCAATGTAGCGTTATTGGGTGCAAATGACCTGTTTTGGTGCGCTGCACATGCGATGCATATTAACTGGTTAAACCTTGAGCGATTTCCGCTATAATCCGCGCCCCCCTTTTTCAGCAGGCCCGGCGCGCGCTGTTTCCATGAAATTAATCGTAAAAGTCTTCCCCGAGATCACCATCAAGAGCCGACCGGTACGGATGCGTTTCATCCGTCAGTTGGCCAAGAACATCCGTGCCGTGCTCCGCGATCTGGACCCGGCTGTGGTGGTGAACGGCGTGTGGGACAATCTCGAGCTGGAAACCCGCCTGACCGACGCCAAAGCCTTGAAGGACATGACCGAGCGCCTGAGCTGCATGCCGGGTATCGCGCATTTCCTGCAGGTAGATGAGTACGCGCTGGGCGACTTCGATGACATCACCGAAAAATGCAAATTGCACTTCGGCGACAGCCTGGAAGGCAAGATTTTTTCGGTGCGTTGCAAGCGCGCCGGCAAGCATCCGTTCAGCTCCATGGATGTGGAGAAATACGTCGGCAGCAAGCTGCGTCGCGAGTGCGGCGCCGCCGGAATTTCCCTGAAAGCACCGCAAATTGAAGTGCGCATGGAAATTCGCGACCAACGGTTGTTTGTGATCCACAGCCAGCACGACAGCATCGGCGGCTACCCGCTGGGCGCCCTGGAACAGACCCTGGTGTTGATGTCCGGCGGTTTCGATTCCACGGTCGCGGCCTACCAGATCATGCGGCGCGGCCTGATGAGTCACTTCTGCTTCTTTAACCTGGGCGGTCGTGCACACGAATTGGGCGTGATGGAAGTGGCGCACTTTATCTGGAAGAAATACGGCAGCTCCCAGCGCGTGCTATTTGTAAGCGTACCTTTCGAGGAAGTGCTGGGCGAAATTCTCGGCAAAGTCGATAACAGTCATATGGGCGTAGTTTTGAAGCGTATGATGTTGCGCGCCGCGTCCCGGATCGCCGACCAGTTGCAGATCGATGCGCTGGTGACCGGTGAAGCGATCTCCCAGGTATCCAGCCAGACGTTGCCGAACCTGTCGCTGATCGACTGCGTGACCGAGAAGCTGGTGCTGCGCCCGCTGATCGCCAGCCACAAGCAGGACATCATCGACCTGGCAGAACAAATCGGCACCGCCGACTTTGCCAAGCATATGCCCGAGTATTGCGGGGTCATTTCGGTGAACCCCAAGACCCACGCCAAGCGCAACCGCGTGGAGTATGAAGAACAACAGTTCGACATGGCGATTCTGGAGCGTGCGCTCGAGAACGCCAAACTGGTCCCGATCGATCGCGTCATCGACGAGCTGGGCCAGGATGTGCAGATCGAAGAAGTCAGCGAAGCCCTGGCCGGCCAGATCATCGTCGACATCCGTCACCCGGATGCCGCCGAAGACGAGCCCCTGGAGATTCCTGGCATCGACGTACAAACGCTGCCGTTTTATGCATTGAACGCGCGTTTCAAGGAACTGGATGACAGCCGTCAGTACCTGCTGTATTGCGACAAAGGCGTGATGAGTCGCCTGCATGCCCACCATTTGCTCAGTGAGGGGCATGCCAATGTGCGCGTTTATCGACCGAGCTAAGAGCCCGGGGCTGTTTGCCTGTGGCCTGCGTCACCGGCCCCCCGACTCTGCCGTCAAGCTGTAACGGCAAGGCCTGACTCTACTGTTAATCGCTGCCACGACCTGTCAGCACACCGAATCCTCTGATCGAGATACACAAGTGATCGAAAATCTACGTAACATCGCCATCATTGCTCACGTTGACCATGGTAAAACCACCCTGGTAGACAAACTCCTGCGTCAATCCGGCACCCTGGAGCGCAACGAGCTCAACGACGAGCGCGTGATGGACTCCAACGACCAGGAAAAAGAGCGCGGTATTACCATCCTGGCAAAAAACACCGCTATCAACTGGAACGGCTACCACATCAACATCGTGGACACCCCGGGCCACGCCGACTTCGGCGGCGAAGTAGAACGCGTAATGTCGATGGTTGACTCCGTTCTGCTGCTGGTTGACGCTCAAGACGGCCCTATGCCGCAAACCCGTTTCGTGACCAAGAAGGCGTTCGAAGCCGGCCTGCGTCCGATCGTGTGCATCAACAAGGTTGACCGTCCAGGCGCGCGTCCGGACTGGGTTCTGGATCAGATCTTCGACCTGTTCGACAACCTCGGCGCTACCGAAGAGCAACTGGATTTCCAGGTTATCTACGCCTCGGCCCTGAACGGCATTGCCGGTCTGGAACACACCGCCATGGCCGAAGACATGACCCCGCTGTACCAGGCCATCGTTGACCACGTTCCACCACCGAAGGTTGACCGTGAAGGTCCGTTCCAGATGCAAATCTCGGCACTGGACTACAACAGCTTCCTGGGTGTTATCGGCGTTGGCCGTATCGCGCGTGGCAGCGTCAAGCCGAACACCCCGGTTGTCGCTATCGGCGCCGACGGCAAGAAGCGTAACGGTCGTATCCTGAAGCTGATGGGTCACCACGGCCTGCACCGCATCGACGTTGAAGAAGCCTTCGCCGGCGACATCGTGTGCGTCAGCGGTATGGACTCGCTGTTCATCTCCGACACCCTGTGCCAGCCGGACACCGTCGAGGCGATGAAGCCTCTGACCGTTGACGAGCCAACCGTTTCCATGACCTTCCAGGTGAACGACTCGCCGTTCTGCGGTAAGGAAGGCAAGTTCGTGACCTCCCGTAACATCAAGGAGCGTCTGGACAAAGAGCTGCTGTACAACGTTGCACTGCGCGTTGAAGAAGGCGACTCGGCCGACAAGTTCAAGGTCTCCGGCCGTGGTGAGCTGCACCTCTCGGTACTGATCGAAACCATGCGTCGCGAAGGCTTCGAAATGGGTGTTGGTCGTCCGGAAGTGATCATCCGTCAGGTTGACGGCGTGAAGCAGGAACCGTTCGAAAACGTCACCATCGACACCCCTGAAGAATCCCAGGGCAAGGTCATGGAAGAGATGGGCCTGCGTAAGGGCGACCTGACCAACATGGTGCCGGATGGCAAGGGCCGTGTACGTCTGGAATACAACATCCCTGCTCGCGGTCTGATCGGTTTCCGTAACCAGTTCCTGACCCTGACCAACGGTGCTGGCATCCTGACCTCGATCTTCGATCGCTACGACACCATGAAGTCCGGCGACATGTCCGGCCGTCAGAACGGTGTTCTGGTATCGGTAGAAACCGGCAAGGCGCTGACCTACTCCCTGGAAACCCTCCAGGCACGTGGCAAGCTGTTCGTTGAACACGGTCAAGAGATCTACAACGGTCAGATCGTTGGTCTGAACAGCCGTGACAACGACATGGGCGTCAACCCAACCAAAGGCAAGAAGCTCGACAACATGCGTGCTTCGGGCAAAGACGAAACCATCGCGCTGGTTCCACCTGTTCGCTTCACCCTGGAACAGGCCCTGGAATTCATCCAGGACGACGAGCTGTGCGAAGTCACGCCTAAGTCGATCCGCCTGCGTAAGAAGATCCTGGACGAAGGCGAGCGTACCCGCGCTGCCAAGAAAGCCAAGAACTGAGTTAACTCAGGCTGAATGAAAAACGCCCCCGGTCGAAAGGCCGGGGGCGTTTTTTTATGCCTGCTGTTTGTGTGGTGTCTGTACTGGCCCTATCGGGGGCAAGCCCCCTCCCACACTTGAATGTGTTCACAGATCAAAATGTGGGAGGGGGCTTGCCCCCGATGAGGCCCTTGAGAGCCCCACAAACCCCGGATCAGAACTTATCGAGGGTCTTGAACTTGGTCTCGCGCACCACTTCTTTCGGCTTGTACGCGCAATACCCAGGCCGTGGCCCGATCTTGGGGTGATTGCGGCAGGTATCCGGGCGCTTGTCATAAATAGTGCAGAAGCGCGTCTTACGATCCAGGTACAGGCAATCATTGTTGCTCATGCGCTGCAGGGTAAAAATCTCGGATTTATTGTTGTAACGCTCGACGATGCCTTCCTTCTGCAAACGCTTGGCGATGTTATTCGGCGGGTCGCCGCGCTCGAACTCATCGACGATGCCGATGCGGATCAGGTCCTTGATCTTCACTTCGACCGGCAGCGTGCAGCAGCTGGACACGCAGCCGCCGCACATGTGGGCGGAATATTTCTGCCAGGTCTCGAGACGGTCGAGTTCCGCGGCGGCGATCAGTTGAGGCTTCATCGGGGTTCCAAAAGGTGGGGCTGTATCCGGGCGCGCGATCATACCGGGATTGGTGGTTTTTTGAACAATCTTTTCAGGGTTTCTGCGCGAACGGCGATCGGGCACGACCTCTGCATCAAATTCACGCAACCGTGAATGAGTTAAAAAATTGACGAACCAGAGCGTCTACCGTCTGTCAGACCGTCTAGGCTCTAGCAACTCCTTCTATCTCGCCCGAGGTCGCAATTGATGTCTCAGGAACCACTTGCACGAGAAGCAGAGGTAGCCGCATTTCGCGATGCCGTCTTGACCAAACTCACCTACGCGGTGGGCAAGGACCCGGACCACGCCTTCGACCATGACTGGTTCGAGGCCATTGCCCTGGCCGCACGCGACCAGATGGTCGACCACTGGATGGACCACACGCGGCGCATCTACCGCAAAGGCCAGAAGCGCGTGTATTACCTCTCGCTGGAATTTCTTATCGGCCGCCTGCTCTACGACAGCCTGAGCAACCTTGGCGTGTTGGAGATCGCTCGCGAAGCCCTGTCCGAGCTTGGCGTCGACCTTGAGCGCATCCGCCTGCTCGAACCCGACGCGGCGCTTGGCAACGGTGGCCTGGGCCGCCTGGCGGCGTGCTTCATGGAAAGTATGTCGACCCTGGGCATTGCCGGTCACGGTTATGGCATTCGTTACGAGCACGGCTTGTTCCGCCAGGCAATTGTCGATGGCTGGCAGCAGGAGCAGACCGAACGCTGGCTGGATTTCGGCAACCCGTGGGAGTTCGAACGCGCCGAAGTGATCTACCCGATCGGTTTCGGCGGCAGCGTGGAAACCCTGGCGGACGCGTCCGGCAAGATGATTCAGGTGTGGTCGCCCAGCGAAACCGTACGCGCAGTGGCCTATGACACCCCGGTAGTCGGCTGGCGTGGCGCCAGCGTCAACACACTGCGCCTGTGGCGTGCCCGCGCGGTGGAAGACCTGCACCTGGAACGCTTCAACGCCGGTGACCACTTGGGCGCCGTGGCCGAGGTGGCCCGCGCCGAAAGCATCTCCCGCGTGCTTTACCCGGCCGACAGCACCGAAGCGGGGCAGGAGCTGCGCCTGCGTCAGGAATACTTCTTCGTGTCCGCCTCGTTGCAAGACTTGCTGCGCCGCCACAAGAACATGCACGGCACGGTGCTGAGCCTGGGCGAACACGCGGCCATCCAGCTCAACGACACCCACCCGTCCATCGCCGTGGCCGAGTTGATGCGCCAATTGGTCGACCTGCACGACATCCCGTGGGAGGCCGCGTGGGACGTCACCGTCGAAACGCTTTCCTACACCAACCACACCTTGTTGCCCGAGGCGTTGGAAACATGGCCTGTCGGCTTGATGGAACGCATGCTGCCGCGGCACATGCAGATCATCTACCTGATCAACGCCCGGCACATCGACTCGCTGCGCGCCAAAGGCATTCATGACTTCGACGTGCTGCGCGCGGTGTCATTGATTGAAGAGGACAACGGCCGTCGGGTACGCATGGGCAACCTGGCGTTCCTCGGTTCCCACAGTGTCAACGGTGTGTCCGGGCTGCACACTCAACTGATGCGCAGCACGGTGTTTTCCGAGCTGCATAAGCTCTACCCGGAGCGCATCAACAACAAAACCAACGGCATCACCTTCCGTCGCTGGCTGTACCAGGCTAATCCCAAGCTCACGTCGATGCTGGTGGACGCGCTGGGCCCGGACATTCTCGACACCATGGAAACGCGCCTGGGCGAGCTGGAAACCTTCGCCGAGAAGCAGACCTTCCGCAAAGCCTTCGCCGACCAACGCCTGCACAGCAAGCGCGCGCTGGCCGACATCATCCATGAGCGCCTGGGTATTTCGGTGAACCCGGCGGCAATGTTCGACGTGCAGGTCAAGCGGATTCACGAATACAAGCGTCAGTTGCTCAACCTGCTGCACACCGTGGCGCTGTACCAGGCGATCCGCGCCGAGCCGGAAGTCGATTGGGTGCCGCGGGTGAAAATCTTCGCCGGCAAGGCGGCGGCGAGTTATCACCAGGCCAAGCTGATCATCAAGCTGACCAACGACATCGCCCGCACCGTCAACAACGACCCGACCGTGCGCGACCTGCTCAAGGTGGTGTTCCTGCCCAACTACAACGTCAGCCTGGCGGAAAGCATCATTCCGGCGGCGGATTTGTCGGAGCAGATTTCCACCGCCGGTTTCGAGGCGTCGGGTACCAGCAACATGAAGTTCGGCCTCAACGGTGCGCTGACCATCGGCACCATGGACGGCGCCAACGTGGAGATGCACGAGCGCGTGGGCGCCGAGCACATGTTCATCTTTGGTCTCAGTGCCCAGCAGGTAGAAGCCCGCAAGCATGCCGGCGAATTCAATGCAGGGCCCGATATTGCCGCGTCCCATCGGTTGAGCGATGTGCTGCAAGCGATCCGTGGCGGGGTGTTCTCGCCGGATGATCCGGGCCGGTATGTGGGGTTGATCGACGGGCTGATCGACTACGACCGCTTCCTGGTGTGTGCCGACTTCGACTCCTACTGGGACGCCCAGGCGCGGGTCGAAGCGCATTGGCACGACTCCAAGGCCTGGTGGCGCTCGGCGGTGTTGAACACGGCGCGGATGGGCTGGTTCAGCTCGGACCGTACCATCCGCGAATACGCCACCGAAATCTGGAAAGCCCTCGACTAGCCAGCGCAATACAACATGTGGGAGGGGGCTTGCCCCCGATTGCGCAGTGTCAGTTTACACAGGTGTCGACTGGCACACCGCTATCGGGGGCAAGCCCCCTCCCACATTGGGTTCTGCGTAAATACAGCGCGGCCCGTTGCGCCAAGCCGTGAACTCTATTGGCGTTAAATCCTCTGATTAGAGGAAATACGCCCCGACTCGCGTTAAACTGCGCGGGTTTTCAGCCCCCCATTCTCCGGAGCCTTCCATGTCCCGCGTTACCTTGAGTCGCTATTTGATCGAGCAGACCCGCAGCAACAACACGCCTGCCGATCTGCGCTTCCTTATCGAAGTGGTGGCGCGTGCCTGTAAGGAAATCAGCCACGCCGTGTCCAAAGGCGCACTGGGTGGTGTCCTGGGCAGCATGGGCACTGAAAACGTGCAGGGCGAAGTGCAGAAGAAGCTCGACGTCATCTCCAACGAGATCCTGCTCGAAGCCAACGAATGGGGCGGTCACCTGGCCGGCATGGCGTCCGAAGAAATGGACAATGCCTACCAGATCCCGGGTAAATATCCTAAAGGCGCGTACCTGCTGGTATTCGACCCACTGGACGGCTCGTCCAACATCGACATCAACGCCCCGGTCGGCACCATCTTCTCGGTACTGCGTTGCCCGAACGAATACCTGAGCCAGAACGAAGCCCTGAACGAAAAGGCCTTCCTGCAGCCCGGCACTGAGCAGGTCGCCGCCGGTTACGCGATCTACGGCCCGCAGACCATGCTGGTCCTGACCCTGGGCGATGGCGTCAAGGGCTTCACCCTGGACCGCGAAATGGGCAGCTTCGTACTCACCCACGAAGATATCTCCATTCCTGCCTCCACCCAGGAATTCGCGATCAACATGTCCAACCAGCGTCACTGGGAAGAGCCGGTGAAACGCTATGTCAACGAATTGATGGAAGGCGAAGAAGGCCCGTTGAAGAAAAACTTCAACATGCGCTGGGTCGCGGCCATGGTGGCCGACGTGCACCGCATCCTGACCCGTGGCGGCCTGTTCATGTACCCACGTGACAGCCGCGAGCCTTCCAAGCCGGGCAAGCTGCGCCTGATGTACGAAGCCAACCCGATGTCGTTCCTGGTTGAGCAGGCGGGCGGTGCGTCCACTGACGGCCACCAGCGCATCCTCGACATCCAGCCCGAAGGCCTGCACCAGCGGGTGGCGGTGTTCCTGGGTTCGAAGGAAGAAGTTGAGCGTGTGACGGCTTATCACAAGTAGGCGCGAGCTTGCTCGCGAAAAGCTGACAGGCAACGCGGGCATCCAGACAGCCCGCGTTATCATTAACGTTCTTCTTGAAAAAGCCCCGAAACGTTTCAGCGTTTTCGGGGCTTTTTTGTTTTCGTTCGTCGGGAACCAGACACCTCTTTTCCCTTCTAAGCTTCTGGCAGATACCCCAGCTGCTTTGTCTCTCCAGGAGCTTTTTCCATGTCTTTACGCCGTCTCGCCCTGCTGGCTTTTTGCGTGCTGTTGGCCGCTTGCAGCAAGGTCAACCAAGAAAATTACCAGAAGCTGTCGGCCGGCATGGCCAAGGCCGAGGTGGAGTCGTTGCTGGGCAAGCCGACCGATTGTTCCGGCGCACTGGGCATGTCCAGTTGCACCTGGGGCGATAAAAACAGCTTTATCAGCGTGCAGTATGCCGGTGACAAGGTTCTGATGTTTTCCGGGCAAGGCCTGAAGTAAACCGGGGCGCGAGCCTACGGGAGAAGAAGAATGATGCGTTTTGTTGTGTTCCTTTGCGCCAGCCTGTTTTTGGCGGGCTGTGCCAGCCATTCTGGCGATGATCTGCAACCCAAGACCGCGAGTCACGTCAATCTCAAGCGTTACCAGGGCACCTGGTATGAGCTGGCCCGCTTGCCAATGTACTTCCAGCGCAACTGTGCGCAGTCCGAAGCGCGCTACACCTTGCTGCCCGATGGCGACATGTCGGTGTTCAACCGCTGCCTGACGCCTGAATGGAAATGGCAGGAAGCCAAAGGCACGGCCACGCCGCAGGTGCCGGGCAAGACCGACAAGCTCTGGGTGGAATTCGACAACTGGTTTACGTCGTTACTGCCCGGCGTCGCCAAGGGCGATTACTGGGTGCTGTATGTCAGCGATGACTACAAGACGGCCATCGTCGGCAGCCCTAGCCGGCGTTACATGTGGATCCTGTCGCGTACGCCGACGGTGAGCGCCGAAACTCGTGAAGACCTGCTGAGCAGGGCGCGGCAGCAGGGGTATGACACGACGCGGTTGATCTTCCGTACTCCAGATAAGCAGATGGCGAAGAGTTCGCAGTAATCAAAATGTGGGAGGGGGCTTGCCCCCTCCCACATTGGTTAGATGGTGGCCTTTAGCTCAACAAATCCCTCAAGACCTGGGTGAATGCCCGGCTGCTGTCTTCTTCGCCAGCATGATGCCCATCGCGCACCACCCACTGGCCGTTGACCAGCACATCACGTACCTGCCGATCACCACCGGCAAACAGCCAGCGATTGAGAATCCCGTCCTCACTGGCCGTGGCCAGGTACGGATCGTTACCGTCCAGCACGATCCAGTCCGCACGCTTGCCCACCTCCAGGCGGCCAACCGGCTGCCCCAGCGCTTGGGCGCCACCGTCCAGTGCCGCATCGAACAGCGTGCGGCCCACCATCGGCTGGTCGTCGCGATACAGACGATTGCGCCGTTGATCGCGCAGGCGCTGGCCGTATTCCAGCCAGCGCAATTCTTCCACCACGCTCAGTGATACATGGCTGTCGGAGCCGATACCCATGCGGCCGCCCTGGGCCAGAAAATCCACTGCCGGGAAAATGCCATCGCCCAGGTTGGCTTCGGTGGTCAGGCACAAACCGGCAATCGCCCGGCTCCTGGCCATGCGCGTCACTTCGTCGGAGTCGGCATGAGTGGCATGAACCAGGCACCAGCGTTCATTCACGTCGACATTGTCATACAGCCACTGCAATGGGCGTTTGCCGCTCCAGGCCAGGCAGTCGTCGACTTCCTTTTGCTGTTCGGCAATGTGGATGTGCACCGGACAAGCCGTGTCGCTGGCGGCCAGCACTTGCTTGATCTGTTCGGGCGTGACTGCCCGCAGGGAGTGGAAACACAGGCCCAGGTGCTGCGCAGGCTGCGCGGCGAGTATCGGCTGCAGGCGCGCCTGCAGGTCGAGATAGTGTTCGGTGCTGTTGATAAACCGGCGCTGCCCGTCGTTGGGGGCCTGGCCACCGAACCCCGAATGCGTATAAAGCACCGGCAGCAGGGTCAGGCCGATCCCGCTGCTGGCGGCTGCCTGGCTGATCTGGCGCGACAGCTCTGTGCGGTCGGCATAGGGCTGGCCGCTGACGTCGTGGTGTACATAGTGAAACTCGGCCACCGAGGTGTAGCCGGCCTTGAGCATTTCGATGTACAGCTGCCGGGCGATGATCTGCAACTGGTCCGGGCTGATTTTGCCGACCATGCGGTACATCAGGTCGCGCCAGGTCCAGAAACTGTCGTTCGGATTGCCTGCCACTTCAGCCAGGCCCGCCATGGCGCGCTGGAAGGCGTGGGAATGCAGGTTCGGCATGCCGGCCAGTACCGGCCCCCTGAGCCGCTCGGCGCCGTCTGCCGTGGCATTGGCCTCTACCTTCGTCAGCCGCCCATCGGCGCTGATTTCAAGACGTACATCATTGGCCCATCCATCAGGCAGCAGCGCGCGTTCGGCGAAGAAAGCAGACATGATCAAGTCACCCCGGTCGTGTGTTTATTTGTATATACATATACAGACGTTTGCCTGCTCGGTAAACTCCGGCAATCTATGCATCTTTTTCCCCTGCAAGGATTCCTCGTGCCGACTCCGCCTGCCAAGTCTTCGCTGGCTGCCCACATGGACGAAAGTCCGGCGCCCTTGTATGCCCGCGTCAAACAGATGATCAGCCAGCAGATCCTCAACGGCAACTGGCCGCCCCATTACCGCGTGCCGTCGGAGAGCGAGCTGGTCAGCCAACTGGGCTTCAGCCGCATGACCATCAACCGCGCGTTGCGTGAGCTGACGGCCGAAGGGTTGCTGGTGCGCATGCAGGGTGTGGGGACGTTCGTCGCCGAGCCCAAGAGTCAGTCGGCGCTGTTTGAAGTGCACAACATTGCCGATGAGATCGCCTCCCGCGGCCATCGCCATACGTGCCAGGTCATTACCCTGGGCGAGGAAGCGGCCGGTTCCGAACGTGCCGTCGCCCTGGAAATGCGCGAAGGCGGGCGGGTGTTTCACTCGTTGATCGTGCATTTCGAAAACGACATTCCGGTGCAGATCGAAGACCGTTTCGTCAACGCGCTGGTCGCCCCGGAATACTTGCAGCAGGATTTCACCCAGCAAACGCCCTACGCCTACCTCAACCAGGTCGCTCCGCTGACCGAAGGCGAGCACGTGGTTGAAGCGATCCTCGCCGATGCCGCCGAATGCAAGCTGCTGCAGATCGAAGCGGGCGAGCCCTGCCTGCTGATTCGCCGGCGCACCTGGTCCGGCCGCCAGCCGGTCACGGCCGCGCGCCTGATTCACCCCGGTTCCCGTCACAGCCTCGAAGGACGCTTCAGTAAATGAGTTCAGTCAACGTCTGGCGCGCCGCCGACTATGTGCGCATGCCGTGGAAGAACGGCGGCGGCAGTACCGAAGAAATCACCCGCGACGCGGGCACCGGCCTTGAGGGTTTCGGCTGGCGCCTGTCGATTGCCGATATTGCCGAGTCGGGCGGGTTTTCCACCTTCGCCGGTTACCAGCGCGTGATTACGGTGATCAAGGGCGCGGGCATGGTGTTGACCGTCGACGGTGAGGAGCAGCGCGGTTTGTTACCGCTGCAGCCGTTCGCCTTCGCCGGCGACAGCCAGGTGTCGTGCCGCTTGATCACCGGGCCGATCCGCGATTTCAACCTGATCTACTCGCCTGAGCGTTACCAGGCGCGCTTGCAGTGGGTGGATGGCGTGCAACGCTTTTTCAGCACGGCCCGGACGGTGCTGGTGTTCAGCGTTGCCGATGAGGTGAAGGTGCTGGGCGAGAAACTCGGCCATCACGATTGCCTGCAAGTGGACGGTAACACCGGCTTGCTGGATATCTCGGTCAGTGGTCGCTGCTGCATCATCGAACTGACACAGCGCGGTTAAAACATGTGGGAGGGGGCTTGCCCCCGATAGCGGTGTATCAGCCAAAGATCTGGTGGCTGACACTCTGCAATCGGGGGCAAGCCCCCTCCCACATTTGTTTCTGCGGCGTTTCCAACCTGTGCACCAATTTGTTACCGAATGCCCCAGCGTGACGCAAAGCCATGCTGTCGTGACTACCTTTCCCCCGTCGTAAATTCCTCTGTAAGAAATTTCATCAAGCCTGGAAGCCTTAATTTCCATGGCTCCCGCGCGCTGTGCAAAAAAATCCAAGCCCCTCTCGCGGAAAGTTGGCCGCTCGATTGCATATGCTTGTACATACAAGTAAAGGTGTGTGCGTAAGACTCTTCTTCGCACCGTCCAAGTCCGCGCATCGATCGCCGAGGAGTCCAGTTGTGACCGATTTTTCGAAAGCAAGGCCTACAAAATACCGTGACGTCGAAATCCGCGCCGCCCGCGGTAACACGCTCACCGCCAAAAGCTGGCTGACCGAAGCGCCGCTGCGCATGTTGATGAACAACCTCGACCCGCAAGTGGCCGAGAACCCCAAGGAACTGGTGGTATACGGCGGTATTGGTCGTGCGGCGCGCAACTGGGAATGCTACGACCAGATCGTCGAGAGCCTCACCCACCTCAATGACGACGAAACCCTGCTGGTGCAATCGGGCAAGCCGGTCGGCGTGTTCAAGACCCACAGCAACGCCCCGCGCGTATTGATCGCCAACTCCAACCTGGTGCCGCACTGGGCCAGTTGGGAACACTTCAACGAACTGGATGCCAAGGGCCTGGCCATGTACGGCCAGATGACCGCCGGCAGCTGGATCTATATCGGCAGCCAGGGCATCGTCCAGGGCACCTACGAAACCTTCGTCGAAGCCGGTCGCCAGCATTACGATTCGAATCTCAAGGGCCGCTGGGTGCTCACCGCAGGTCTGGGCGGCATGGGTGGCGCGCAACCGCTGGCCGCGACCCTGGCCGGTGCCTGCTCGTTGAACATCGAGTGCCAGCAGGTCAGCATCGATTTCCGCTTGAACAGCCGCTATGTCGACGAGCAAGCCACTGACCTCGACGACGCCCTGGCGCGCATCGCCAAGTACACCCAGGAAGGCAAAGCCATCTCCATCGCCCTGCTGGGCAACGCCGCCGAAATTTTGCCTGAGCTGGTCAAGCGTGGCGTGCGCCCGGACATGGTCACCGACCAGACCAGCGCCCACGACCCGCTCAACGGCTACCTGCCGGCCGGCTGGACCTGGGACGAGTACCGCGCCCGCGCCAAGACCGAACCCGCCGCCGTGATCAAGGCCGCCAAGCAGTCGATGGCCGTGCACGTCAAAGCCATGCTGGAGTTCCAGAAGCAGGGCATCCCGACGTTCGACTACGGCAACAACATCCGTCAGATGGCCCAGGAAGAAGGCGTGGAAAATGCCTTCGACTTCCCGGGTTTCGTACCGGCCTACATCCGCCCGCTGTTCTGCCGTGGCATCGGCCCGTTCCGTTGGGCGGCGCTGTCCGGTGACCCGCAGGACATCTACAAGACCGACGCCAAAGTCAAAGAACTGATCCCGGACGACGCCCACCTGCACAACTGGCTGGACATGGCCCGCGAACGCATCAGCTTCCAGGGTTTGCCGGCACGTATCTGCTGGGTTGGCCTGGGCCAGCGCGCCAAGCTCGGCCTGGCCTTCAACGAAATGGTGCGCAGCGGCGAATTGTCGGCACCGGTGGTGATCGGCCGTGACCATCTCGACTCCGGCTCGGTCGCGAGCCCGAACCGCGAAACCGAATCCATGCAGGATGGCTCCGACGCCGTGTCCGACTGGCCGCTGCTCAACGCCTTGCTCAACACCGCCAGCGGCGCGACCTGGGTTTCGTTGCACCACGGTGGCGGCGTCGGCATGGGCTTCTCGCAGCACTCGGGCATGGTGATCGTGTGTGACGGCACCGACGAAGCGGCCGAACGCATTGCGCGCGTACTGCATAACGACCCGGCGACCGGGGTGATGCGTCACGCGGATGCGGGTTACCAGATCGCGATCGATTGCGCCAGGGAACAGGGCCTGAATCTGCCGATGATCAACGGCTGACGCACTCACTGTAGGAGCGAGCTTGCTCGCGAAGGTATTCCAGGCATATCGCTGCGTTGAATGTACGTTTTTCGCGAGCAAGCTCGCTCCCACAGAAAAGCATCGAACAATCCATCAGAGGTTGAACAGCATGGCTGCGAACGACACTACCCCGTTGATCGAAAGGCGTTCGATCGACTACATCCCGGAAGCGGAAAGACATGGTCGTCTACTGAGCCAGTTCACCCTGTGGATGGGGGCCAACCTGCAAATCACCGCGATTGTCACCGGGGCCCTGGCCGTGGTGCTGGGCGGTGATGTGTTCTGGTCGTTGATCGGTCTTTTGATCGGTCAACTGATCGGCGGCGGCGTCATGGCATTGCATGCGGCGCAAGGGCCCAAGCTTGGCCTGCCGCAGATGATCTCCAGCCGGGTGCAGTTCGGCGTGTATGGCGCGGCCATCCCGATCGTGCTGGTGTGCCTGATGTACCTGGGTTTCACCGCCACCGGCACCGTGTTGTCCGGGCAGGCGCTGGGCCAGTTGTTCGGGGTCAGCGACAGCGTGGGCATCCTGATCTTTGCCAGTGTCATCGTGCTGGTCACGGTGCTCGGTTACCGGGTGATCCATTTCATCGGGCGTGTTGCCAGCGTCATCGGCGTGATTGCCTTTGTCTACCTGTTCAGTCGCCTGATGAGCCAGACCGATGTTGGCGCGCTCCTGCAGATCCGTCACTTCAGCTGGAGCAGTTTTCTGCTGGCGGTGTCGCTCGCGGCCTCCTGGCAGATCGCCTTCGGCCCCTACGTGGCGGACTATTCGCGTTACCTGCCGAGCAAGACGTCATCGGTGAAAACCTTCTTCGCCGCGGGTGCGGGCTCGGTGATTGGCGCACAGGTGGCGATGGTGCTCGGTGTGTTTGCCGCCGCCATGTCCAACGGCCAATTCGCCGGGCATGAAGTGGCCTACATCGTTGGCTTGAGCGGGACGGGGGCCACTGCGGCGTTGCTGTACTTCAGCATCGCGTTCGGCAAGGTCACCATCTCCACGCTCAACTCCTACGGCAGCTTCATGTGCATTGCGACCATCATCAGCGGTTTTCGTGGCCGCCTTGAGGTCACCCGTCTGCAGCGCCTGGTGTTCGTGCTCGTCATCGTCGGTGCGGCAACCCTGATCGCATTGCTCGGCCAGCACTCGTTCCTCGGTGCGTTCAAGTCGTTCATCCTGTTCCTGCTGGCGTTCTTCACGCCCTGGAGCGCGATCAACCTGGTGGATTACTACTGCATCACCGGCGAGCGCTACGACGTGCCGGCCTTGTCCGACCCGAACGGTCGCTACGGTCGCTGGAACCTGTTGGGGATCAGCGTCTATGTGTTCGGCGTGCTGGTGCAGTTGCCGTTCATCTCAACCAAGTTCTACACGGGGCCCCTGGTGGCTGCGCTGGGGGACGTGGATATTTCCTGGATCATCGGCCTGGTACTGCCTGCTGCCGTGTATTACGTGTGTGCGAAAAAATGGCACGGCACGGTGCCCGATCATCTGATCCTGCCGAAAGAGCAGGGCGCTTTACTCACAACAGACGGGCTGCCTGCGCAAGCCTGATGGGACGTGGACAAGGCAGGACGCCTTTTGACTGCCGTAATCCATTTCATGATTGGGAGCGTCACATAATGAAAATGCATAAGACCCTGCTGACCACGTTGCTGTCTGCGGGCTTGCTGGCAAGCGCCGGCGCCCAGGCGGCCGGCTGGTGCGAATCCGGCAAGCCGGTGAAATTCGCCGGGCTGAACTGGGAAAGCGGCATGTTGCTCACCGACATCCTGCAAACCGTGCTGGAGAAAGGCTACGACTGCAAAACCGACAGCCTGCCGGGCAACTCCATCACCATGGAAAACGCCCTGAGCAGTAATGACATCCAGGTGTTTGCCGAGGAGTGGGTGGGCCGCAGCGAAGTCTGGAACAAGGCCGAGAAGGCCGGCAAGGTCGTCGGCGTCGGCGCGCCGGTGGTTGGCGCGGTTGAAGGCTGGTACGTGCCGCGCTATGTGATCGAAGGTGACGCCAAGCGCAAGCTGGAAGCCAAGGCGCCTGACCTGAAAAACATCGCTGACCTGGCCAAGTACGCCGCCGTGTTCAAGGACCAGGAAGAACCGTCCAAGGGCCGCTTCTACAACTGCCCGGCCGGCTGGACCTGTGAACTGGACAACAGCGAAATGCTCAAGAGCTACGGCCTGGAAAGCACCTACACCAACTTCCGCCCCGGCACCGGCCCGGCGCTGGACGCGGCGGTACTGTCGAGCTACAAGCGCGGCGAGCCGATCCTGTTCTACTACTGGTCGCCGACGCCGCTGATGGGCCAGGTGGACCTGGTCAAGCTGGAAGAAAAGCCCGGCGTGGATAAAAGCGTGAGCATCAAGGTCGGCCTGTCCAAGACCTTCCACGAACAAGCGCCGGAACTGGTGGCCGTGCTGGAAAAGGTCAACCTGCCCATCGACCTGCTGAACCAGAACCTGGGCCGCATGGCCAAGGAACGGATCGAGTCGCCGAAGCTGGCGAAAATTTTCCTCAAGGAACATCCTGAAGTCTGGCACGCCTGGGTGAGCGAAGACGCCGCCAGGAAAATCGACGCGGCCTTGTAGGTAAAGCGTGTCCGGCTACCCTGAGAGGCAGCCGGACGCCTGGCCTCAACCCACTGGATCGAGAGCACGCTATGTTTCCCGAGAGTTTTACGTTTTCCATCGCCGACTGGGTCAACGGTTGGGTGGACTCGCTGGTCACCAACTACGGCGATGTGTTCCGGCACATCTCCGACACCCTGCTGTGGGCCATCGTCAATCTGGAAGGGCTGCTGCGCGCGGCGCCCTGGTGGCTGATGCTGGCCATCGTCGGCGTGATCGCCTGGCATGCCACCCGCAAGGTGGTGACCACGGCCGTGATCGTCGGTTTGTTGTTCCTCGTCGGCGCGGTCGGCCTGTGGGACAAACTGATGCAGACCCTGGCGCTGATGATGGTCGCCACGGTGATCTCGGTGCTGATCGGCATTCCCCTGGGCATCCTTTCCGCGCGCAGCAATCGCTTGCGCTCGGTGCTTATGCCGTTGCTCGACATCATGCAAACCATGCCCAGCTTCGTGTACCTGATCCCGGTGCTGATGCTGTTTGGCCTGGGCAAGGTGCCGGCGATTTTCGCCACGGTCATTTACGCCGCGCCGCCGCTGATCCGCCTGACCGACTTGGGCATTCGCCAGGTCGATGGCGAAGTCATGGAAGCCATCAACGCTTTCGGTGCCAACCGCTGGCAGCAATTGTTCGGCGTGCAACTGCCGCTGGCGCTGCCGAGCATCATGGCGGGCATCAACCAGACCACCATGATGGCGTTGTCGATGGTGGTGATCGCCTCGATGATCGGCGCGCGCGGCCTGGGTGAAGACGTCCTCGTCGGCATCCAGACCCTCAACGTCGGGCGTGGCCTGGAGGCCGGTCTGGCGATCGTGATTCTTGCAGTGGTCATCGACCGCATTACCCAGGCCTATGGTCGTCCACGGCATGAGGCGAGCAAATGACTACCGTCAGCAAAATCGAAGTCAAAAACGTCTTCAAGATCTTCGGCAACCGCTCCAGGGAAGCGCTGGCGCTGATTGGCCAGGGCAAGACCAAGGATCAGGTATTGGCCGAGACCGGCTGCGTGGTCGGTGTGAACGACCTGTCCCTGAGCATCGCTACCGGTGAAATCTTTGTGATCATGGGCCTGTCCGGCTCCGGCAAGTCCACCCTGGTGCGTCACTTCAACCGCCTGATCGACCCCACCAGCGGCGCGATCCTGGTGGATGGCGAAGACATCCTGCAACTGGACATGGAAGCCCTGCGTCAATTCCGTCGCCACAAGATCAGCATGGTGTTCCAGAGCTTCGGCCTGTTGCCCCACAAAAGCGTGCTCGACAACGTCGCCTATGGCCTGAAAGTGCGTGGCGAAACCAAGCAGGTCTGCGCCGAACGCGCCCTGCACTGGATCGAAACCGTGGGCCTCAAAGGCTATGAAAACAAATACCCGCACCAGCTCTCCGGCGGCATGCGTCAACGTGTGGGCCTGGCCCGCGCACTGGCGGCCGACACCGACATCATCCTGATGGACGAAGCCTTCAGCGCCCTCGACCCGCTGATCCGCGCCGAGATGCAGGACCAGTTGCTCGAGCTGCAAAAGACCCTGCACAAGACCATCGTATTTATTACCCATGACCTCGACGAGGCCGTGCGCATCGGCAATCGCATTGCGATCCTCAAGGACGGCAAGCTGATCCAGGTCGGCACGCCGCGCGAGATCCTGCACTCGCCGGCGGATGAGTATGTGGATCGCTTTGTTCAGCGGCGGGCGGCGGTGGTCTGATCCGGGCTTTGTGGTGAGGCTGCTGGCCTCATCGGGGGCAAGCCCCCTCCCACAGGGGAATGCATTTCAAAGGTGGGAGGGGGCTTGCCCCCGATAGGGCCGGTAAGGCTGCACAAGAATTGAAGAAGGTACGAAGATGCCCCAGGCAACAACAATCATCATCGCCGACACCCCCCTGCGCTGGCAGGACGTCGCCGCCGTCGCCCGCCACGGCGCAGTGCTCGAACTCTCGAGCCAGGCCTGGGCAAGGATCGACAATGCCCAGGCCGTCGTGCAGTGCATCGTCGCCAGCGGCGAACGCGCGTATGGCGTGAACACCGGCCTGGGCGCGCTGTGCAACGTGTCGCTCGAGGGCGAGCAACTGCGCCAGTTGTCGCGCAACACCTTGCTCAGCCACGCCTGCGGCGTCGGCCCTGTCTTGAGCGACGAGCAGACCCGCGCGATCATCTGCGCCGCCATCATCAACTACAGCCACGGCAAATCCGGCCTGCATCGGCAAGTGGTGCAGGCGCTGCTGGCGCTGCTCAACCACGGCATCACGCCCCAAGTACCGTCCCAGGGCTCGGTGGGCTACCTGACCCACATGGCCCATGTCGGCGTGGCGCTGCTCGGCGTCGGCAACGTCAGCTATCGCGGCCAGGTTGTGACCGCACAAGACGCCTTGGCCGCTGAAGGTTTGCAGCCCGTCGTCCTGGGCGCCAAGGACGGCCTGTGCCTGGTTAACGGCACGCCGTGCATGACCGGCCTGAGCTGCCTGGCCCTGGCCGATGCGCATCACTTGCTGCAATGGGCCGACGTGATCGGCGCCATGAGTTTCGAAGCCCAGCGCGGCCAGATCGATGCCTTCGACGCAGAAATCATTGCCCTCAAGCCCCATGCGGGCATGCAGGAAGTCGGGCGTAACCTGCGCGCCTTGCTCGACGGCAGCGAAGTGATCGCCGCCAGCCGGGGCATCCGTACCCAGGACGCCCTGAGCATCCGCTCGATCCCGCAGATCCACGGCGCGGCGCGCGATCAGGTGGCGCACGCCACGCGCCAGATCGAGACCGAACTCAACAGCGCCACCGACAACCCGCTGGTGCTCGGCACGCCGGACAACTACCGCGTGGTGTCCCAGGCCAACCCCCACGGCCAATCCGTGGCGCTGGCGGCGGACATGCTGGCGATTGCCATGGCCGAAATCGGCTCGGTGGCCGAACGCCGCCTGGACCGCCTGATCAACCCGCACGTCAGCGGCCTGCCGGCGTTCCTGGTGAGCAATCCCGGGGTCAACTCCGGAATGATGATCGTGCAGTACGTTGCCGCGTCGTTGTGCGGGCAGAACCGCCAATTGGCGCAACCGGCGGTGCTCGACAACTTCGTCACCTCGGGCCTGCAGGAAGACCACTTGAGCATGGGCACCAATGCGGCGCTCAAGCTGCATCAGGTATTGCTCAACGTTACCCAGATTCTGGCCATCGAATACCTGCTGGCGGCCCAGGCGTTCGAGTTTCTCAAGGGCCAGCGCTTCGGCGCCGGCACCGACCGCGCCTGGCGCCTGCTGCGCGAAGTGGTTCCGGCTTACGAGCAGGACCGCTGGCTGGCGCCGGATATTGCTGCGGCCGCCGACCTGATCAAAGACACCGCCTTACCGAATTTGTATTGAATGCCTAGAAGAACAATTCACAAGGAGAATGAATGTGACTGCGCTAACCCTGATTCCAGGCCAACTGAGCCTTGCCCAACTGCGGGCCATCTACCAGCAGCCGGTAACCCTCAGCCTGGATGACAGCGCCACGGCGCAGATCGAAGCCAGTGTTGCCTGCGTCGAGCAGATTCTCGCCGAGAACCGCACCGCCTATGGCATCAACACCGGTTTCGGCCTGCTGGCCTCTACCCGCATTGCCAGCGAAGACCTGGAAAACCTCCAGCTTTCCCTGGTGCTGTCCCATGCCGCCGGGGTGGGTGAGCCGATCAGCGATGCGCTGGTGCGGCTGGTCATGGTGCTCAAGGTCAACAGCCTGAGCCGTGGGTTCTCCGGGATTCGTCGGCAGGTGATCGACGCGCTGATCGCGCTGATCAACGCCGAGGTGTACCCGCACATTCCACTTAAAGGTTCGGTCGGTGCATCCGGTGACTTGGCGCCGTTGGCCCATATGTCCCTGGTGCTGCTCGGCGAAGGCAAGGCGCGCTACAAGGGCGAATGGCTGGAGGCGACCGACGCGCTGAAAGTCGCCGGCCTGACGCCGCTGACCCTCGCCGCCAAAGAAGGCCTGGCCCTGCTCAACGGCACCCAGGTGTCCACCGCCTATGCCTTGCGCGGTCTGTTTGAAGGCGAAGACCTGTTCGCCGGTGCTCTCGCGTGCGGTGGCCTTACCGTGGAAGCGGTACTCGGCTCACGCTCGCCGTTCGACGCGCGGATTCATGCCGCGCGCGGCCAACGTGGGCAGATTGACGCCGCTGCGGCCTATCGCGACCTGCTCGGTGAAAGCAGCCAGGTGTCCCAGTCCCACCAGAACTGCGACAAGGTGCAAGACCCTTATTCCCTGCGCTGCCAGCCGCAGGTCATGGGCGCCTGCCTGACCCAGTTCCGCCAGGCCGCCGAGGTGCTGGTGGTGGAGGCCAACGCCGTGTCGGACAACCCGCTGGTGTTCGCAGCCGAAGGCGATGTGATTTCCGGCGGTAACTTCCACGCCGAGCCGGTGGCCATGGCAGCCGACAACATGGCGCTGGCGATTGCCGAAATCGGCTCGCTCAGTGAGCGCCGTATCTCGTTGATGATGGACAAGCACATGTCGCAACTGCCGCCGTTCCTGGTGGGCAATGGCGGGGTCAACTCCGGCTTCATGATCGCCCAGGTCACCGCTGCGGCGCTCGCCAGCGAGAACAAGGCACTGGCCCATCCCCATAGCGTCGACAGCCTGCCGACCTCGGCCAACCAGGAAGACCACGTGTCCATGGCCCCGGCTGCGGGCAAGCGTCTGTGGGAAATGGCCGAGAACACCCGTGGCATTCTCGCCGTGGAATGGCTCGCCGCCTGCCAGGGCCTCGACCTGCGCGACGGCTTGAAAACCTCGCCCGCGCTTGAAAAGGCCCGTGGCCTGTTGCGTGACAAAGTGGCGTTCTACGACAAGGACCGCTTCTTCGCCCCGGACATCATCGCCGCCAGCGAACTGCTTGCCAGCCGCTGCCTGAATGAGCTGGTGCCGGCCAAGCTGCTGCCAAGTCTCTAACACGTCGCCGCCCCCCACTGTAGGAGCGAGCTTGCTCGCGAAAATCGCCAACGATGACGCGGGAAACCTGACACCCCTGGGCGTTCTCAGGTTTTTCGCGAGCAAGCTCGCTCCTACAGGTGAGGTCGTTTTTTCTCGCGATAAAAATAACCAGGGACGAGAAATGCACCCGCCAGAAAAAGGTTTGAAACGCGGGCTCAACGCTCGAATCGGCTTTGTCTCATCGATAACTTAGGGAGGCGTTAATGAAAACCCTTTGGCAACACTGCCACGTCGCAACCATGGCCCAGGGCAAATACTCGATTATCGAGGATGCCGCCATGGTGACTGCGGGCTCGCTGATCGAGTGGATCGGCCCGCGCAACCAGGCGCCAACGGCGGATTACGCCCAGGTGCATGACCTGCAAGGCGCATGGGTCACGCCTGGACTGATCGACTGCCACACCCACACCGTGTTCGGTGGCAACCGCAGCGGCGAATTCGAGCAGCGCCTTGAAGGCGTCAGCTACGCCGACATCGCGGCCCGGGGCGGGGGTATTGCCAGTACCGTGCGGGCCACCCGTGCAGCGACGGAAGATGAATTGTTTGCCAGTGCCGAAAAGCGCCTGCGCAGTCTTTTGCGCGACGGCGTGACCACGGTGGAGATCAAGTCCGGCTACGGCCTGGACCTGGCCAACGAACGCAAGATGCTGCGCGTGGCGCGGCGCCTGGGTGAAGCGCTGCCGGTGAGCGTACGCGCCACCTGCCTGGCGGCTCATGCGCTGCCGCCGGAGTACAAGGACCGCGCCGATGACTACATCGAGCACATCTGCAATGAGATGCTGCCGGCCCTGGCGGCAGAAGGGCTGGTGGATGCGGTGGATGCGTTCTGTGAATACCTGGCGTTCTCCACCGAGCAGGTCGAGCGCGTGTTTAAGGTCGCCCGGCAACTGGGCTTGCCGGTGAAGCTGCATGCCGAGCAACTCTCGTCGCTGCACGGTTCCAGCCTGGCCGCGCGTTACCAGGCGTTGTCGGCGGACCACCTGGAGTTCATGACCGAGGAAGATGCCATCGCCATGGCCGCTGCCGGCACCGTCGCCGTGTTGCTGCCAGGTGCCTTCTACTTCCTGCGCGAAACCCAATTGCCGCCGATGGACGCCCTGCGCAAACACGGTGTGAAGATTGCCATCGCCAGCGACCTCAACCCCGGCACTTCGCCGGCCCTGTCGGTGCGCCTGATGTTGAACATGGCCTGCACCTTGTTCCGCATGACCCCGGAAGAAGCCCTGGCCGGCGCCACGCAACACGCGGCTACTGCCTTGGGCATGGGCGACACCCATGGTTCGCTGGAAGTGGGCAAGGTCGCGGATTTTGTCGCCTGGCAGATCGATCGCCCTGCCGACCTGGCCTATTGGCTGGGTGGCGAGCTGGATAAACGCGTTGTGCGCCATGGCGTCGACGTCACTGTTTGAGGAGCATCGTTGTGGATAAGGTTCTGACATTCAAACAAGGCCGCGTACCGCTGCTGATCAGCATGCCCCACGCCGGCCTGCGCCTGACGCCTGCGGTCGAGGCCGGGTTGATCCCCGAGGCGCAAAGCCTGCCGGACACCGATTGGCATATTCCCTTGTTGTATGACTTTGCCGAAGAACTGGGCGCCAGCACCCTGGCGGCCGAGTATTCGCGGTTCGTCATCGACCTGAACCGGCCATCCGATAACAAGCCGCTCTATGCGGGCGCCACCACCGGCCTGTACCCGGAGACGCTGTTCGATGGCGTGCCGCTGTTCCGTGAAGGGCAGACACCGTCCGAGGCCGAGCGCGCCACCTACCTGCAGAAAATCTGGGGCCCGTATCACCGCACGCTGCAAGAAGAACTGGCGCGCCTCAAGGCCGAATTCGGCTACGCGCTGCTGTTCGACGCGCACTCGATCCGCTCGGTGATCCCGCACCTGTTCGAGGGCAAATTGCCGGACTTCAACCTCGGCACCTTCAATGGCGCCGCCTGCGATCCCGAACTGGCCGGCCAGCTGGAAGCCATCTGCGCCCGGCATCCTCAGTACACCCACGTGCTGAACGGGCGTTTCAAGGGCGGTCACATTACCCGCCACTACGGTGATCCGGCGCAGGATATTCATGCGGTGCAGTTGGAGTTGTGCCAGAGCACGTATATGGAAGAGGTTGAGCCGTTCCGCTATCGCCCCGATTTGGCCGAGCCGACCCAGGTGGTGTTGAAACAATTGCTGCAAGCCTTGCTGGCATGGGGGCAGACGCACTATCGATAAAGGCTGACGCGGGTCCAGGCGCTCAAGGACATGCTCATTGCACAATTCGGGTTTATGATGCTGGACGGCAGAATAATAGACGTCCCCCCAGGGATGAACCCGACACCCTACGGAGCGCGCAATGCAGACTTGGTACCCGCAGATCAAACCCTATGCCCGGCACGATCTGGCAGTCGATGATGTTCACACCCTGTACGTCGATGAAAGCGGCTCCCCCGAGGGCCTGCCTGTGGTGTTCATCCATGGCGGCCCCGGCTCCGGTTGCGACGCGCAGAGCCGCTGCTACTTCGATCCGAACCTGTACCGCATCGTCACCTTCGACCAGCGCGGTTGCGGACGCTCCACCCCCCGCGCGAGCCTTGAAAACAACACCACCTGGGACCTGGTCGCCGACCTTGAGCGCATCCGCGAGCACCTGGGTATCGACAAATGGGTGCTGTTCGGTGGCTCCTGGGGTTCGACG
The DNA here is from genome assembly GCF_900004915.1 of Pseudomonas sp. 31 R 17. Taxonomy (NCBI): domain Bacteria; kingdom Pseudomonadati; phylum Pseudomonadota; class Gammaproteobacteria; order Pseudomonadales; family Pseudomonadaceae; genus Pseudomonas; species Pseudomonas sp. 31 R 17. Next base: position 46,919 of record NZ_CVTN01000064.1, on the reverse strand, counting down.
CTGTCCCTGGCCTACGCGCAAACCCACCCCGAGCGTGTGCATGGCTTGATCGTACGCGGCATTTTCCTGGCGCGTCCTCAGGACATTCACTGGTTCTACCAGGAGGGCGCGAGCCGGCTGTTCCCGGATTACTGGCAGGACTACCTGGCACCGATCCCGGTGGAAGAGCGTCACGACATGATCGCGGCGTATCACAAGCGTCTGACCGGCAACGACCAGATCGCCCAGATGCACGCGGCCAAGGCCTGGTCCGGCTGGGAAGGGCGCATGCTGGGCCTGTGTCCGAGCCCGCAGCATGTCGAGCGCTTCTCCGAGCCGCAGCGCGCCTTGTCCATCGCCCGCATCGAATGCCATTACTTCACCAATAACTCGTTCCTGGAGCCTGACCAGCTGATTCGCGATATGCACAAGATCGCCCATCTGCCCGGGGTCATCATCCACGGCCGCTACGACATGATTTGCCCGCTGGATAACGCCTGGGCGCTGCACCAGGCCTGGCCGAACAGTGAATTGCAGGTGATCCGCGAGGCGGGGCATGCGGCGTCCGAGCCTGGCATTACCGATGCGCTGGTCCGCGCAACCGGCGAAATGGCACGACGCCTGCTTGATTTACCGCCTGAGGAAGCATGAAGGGCTTGTTGCAACGGGTGCGAGGCGCCCGTGTCGAGGTGGCCGGCGAAATAGTCGGGGCGATTGACCAGGGTTTACTGGTGCTGGTGGCCGTCGAACCTTCAGATACGCCTGAAAGCGCCGACAAACTGCTGCACAAACTGCTTAACTATCGGGTGTTCAGCGACGATGAGGGCAAGATGAACCTGTCGTTGAAGGATGTCGACGGCGGGCTGTTGCTTGTATCGCAGTTCACCCTGGCGGCGGATACTAAAAGCGGGCTGCGGCCGAGCTTCTCCACGGCAGCCCCGCCGGCCCTCGGAGCGGCGCTTTTTGATCACTTGTTGTTACAAGCGCAACAATTGCATGGCAAGGTGGCATCAGGGCGTTTTGGCGCAGATATGCAGGTGCATTTGGTCAATGATGGCCCTGTGACCTTTCTCTTACAGACCTGAATGTATGAAAAACGACTTTAATGCCTAAAAACGCAGGGTTTCGCTACAAATACTTCGTTGTCCCTGATGCGTTGTCTCGCGGGCTGCTAGATAATCGCGCGCTACGGGGATCAGCGTTGTTTGGTCCATTTTTGACTTAGGTAGAGACTTGTCCGGCAAACCAGTGGGGAATCATTTTGCCCCTGCGGAGTCGGAACAATGCTCGCCAACCTGGCATATAGATAGCTGGCCGTTGGTTTTTTGATCTGTTTTCGGCGAGGGTTGCTCGTGATTGTTAGTCCCTGTAATGCACCAAAATTGTCTGCCAAACGGTTACGAAACGCACTGGTGACGGGCTCTGCCCTGTTCTGCCTGTTCGGCGCGGGTCAACTGTGGGCATTCAGTCTGGACGATGTATCGGCCAAGGCAAAAGAGCTGGCCGGGCAGAAATACGAAGCTCCGCGCAGCAATCTGCCGAACGAATTCCGCGAAATGAAATTCGCTGACTACCAGAAGATTCGTTTCCGTAATGAAAAAGCCGAGTGGGCCGATCAGAACACCCCGTTCAAGCTGTCCTTCTATCACCAGGGTATGCACTTCGATACGCCGGTGAAAATCAATGAAGTCACCGCCGACAGCGTCCAGGAAATCAAGTACGACCCTAATCGTTTCGATTTCGGCGACGTGAAGTTTGATCCGAAAGCCACCGAACAGTTGGGTTATGCCGGCTTCCGGGTGCTGTTCCCGATCAACAAGGCCGACAAGCAAGACGAAATCATGACCATGCTCGGCGCCAGCTATTTCCGCGTCGTCGGCAAGGACCAGGTGTATGGCCTGTCCGCCCGTGGCATGGCGATCGACACGGCGCTGCCGTCCGGCGAAGAATTCCCGCGTTTCACCGAGTTCTGGATCGAGCGTCCGAAGCCGGGCGACAAACACCTGGTGATCTTCGCCCTGCTCGATTCGCCGCGTGCGACGGGCGCCTACCGCCTGATCCTGCGTCCGGGCACCGACACCGTGGTCGACGTCAAGTCCCAGATGTACCTGCGCGACAAGGTGAGCAAGCTGGGCGTGGCCCCGCTGACCTCGATGTTCCTGTTCGGCGCCAACCAGCCGTCCAAGGTCCTCAACTACCGTCGTGAACTGCACGATTCCAGCGGTCTGTCGATCCATGCCGGCAATGGCGAGTGGATCTGGCGCCCGCTGAACAACCCTAAACACCTGTCGGTCAGCAATTTCAGCGTGGAAAACCCGCGTGGGTTCGGCCTGCTGCAACGCGGTCGCAACTTCAGCCACTACGAAGACCTGGACGACAACTACGACAAGCGCCCAAGCGCCTGGATCGAACCTGAGGGCGACTGGGGCAAAGGCACCGTCGACCTGGTAGAGATTCCGACCGCTGACGAAACCAACGACAACATCGTTGCCTTCTGGAGCCCGGCCGAACTGCCGGAAGTCGGCAAGCCGCTGGATGTGTCCTACCGCCTGCACTGGACGCTGGACGATTCCGCCTTCCATTCGCCGGACAGCGCCTGGGTCAAGCAGACCCTGCGTTCCACCGGTGACGTGAAGCAATCCAACCTGATCCGTCAGCCGGACGGCACCGTGGCCTACCTGGTGGACTTCGAGGGCCCGGCCCTGAAGAAACTGCTGCCTGACGCCCCGGTACGCAGCCAGGTCAGCGTTGGCGACAACGCCGAGCTGGTTGAAAACAGCGTGCGCTACAACGAGCACACCAAAGGCTGGCGCCTGACCCTGCGCATGAAGATCAAGGACGCGAGCAAGCCGACTGAAATGCGTGCGGCGCTGGTGCAGGAAATTGCACAGGCCGAGCCTGAACAGGTCTCGACCCACGTGCTCAAGGCTGACAAGGTCCTGGCCAAGCAACACGAGAAACAGGCCAAGAAAGACGCCAAAGAGGCGAAGGACAAGGACGCCAAGCAGCCAGAAGCTGCACCGGCCCCTGTCACGCCGGAGCCGGCCAAGACTGAACAAGTCCTGACCGAAACCTGGAGCTACCAGTTGCCCGCCGATGAGTAATTCACAAGTCAAGCCGGAAACTCTGACCGAGTATCTGGCGCATCTCCCCATGACGGCTGAGCAGCGCGCCGAGCTGGCGGGCTGCAGCTCCTTCAGCGAGCTGCACGAACGCCTGTCGTCCGCCACCTTCGACGCACCCACCGATGCCGCCCAGGCGTCGGTGGGCCGCAGGTTGACCCTCAGCACGGCCGAAGAGCTGCAGGACGCGGAGATGCTGGCGCTCGACGCCAGCGGCCGCGTGTGCCTGAAGGCCACGCCGCCGATCCGTCGGACCAAAGTGGTGCCCGAGCCCTGGCGCACCAACATCCTGGTACGCGGCTGGCGCCGGATGACCGGGCGCACCAACCCGCCGAAGCCGCCGAAGGACGAACGGGTACTGCCCGCCGCGCGCTGGCGTACCGTGGGTTCGATCCGCCGCTATATCCTGCTGGTGCTGATGCTGGGCCAGACCATCGTGGCCGGCTGGTACATGAAAGGCATCATGCCGTACCAAGGCTGGTCGCTGGTCGACTTCGACGAGATCCGCAACCAGACCCTGCTGCAAACCGCTACCCAGGTACTGCCTTACGCACTGCAGACCAGCATCCTGATCATGTTCGGGATTCTGTTCTGCTGGGTGTCGGCCGGTTTCTGGACCGCGCTGATGGGTTTCCTCGAGCTGCTGACCGGTCACGACAAATACCGTATCTCCGGTAAAAGTGCCGGCGACGAGCCGATTCCCAAGGATGCACGTACCGCGCTGGTGATGCCGATCTGCAACGAGGACGTGCCCCGGGTGTTCGCCGGTCTGCGCGCCACGTTCGAATCGGTGGCCGCGACCGGCGACCTGGACCGTTTCGACTTCTTCGTGCTCAGCGACAGTAATGAAGCGGATATCTGCATTGCCGAACAGCAAGCGTGGCTCGACGTGTGCCGCGAAGCCGGTGGTTTCGGCAAGATTTTCTATCGCCGCCGTCGCCGTCGCGTCAAGCGCAAGAGCGGCAACCTCGACGACTTCTGCCGTCGCTGGGGCGGTGACTACAAGTACATGGTGGTGCTCGACGCCGACAGCGTGATGAGCGGCGAATGCCTGACCAGCCTGGTACGCCTGATGGAAGCCACGCCGGATGCCGGGATTATCCAGACCGCGCCGCGTGCGTCGGGCATGGACACCCTGTATGCGCGCATGCAGCAGTTCGCCACCCGCGTTTATGGTCCGCTGTTTACCGCCGGTCTGCACTTCTGGCAGTTGGGTGAATCCCATTACTGGGGCCACAACGCGATCATCCGCATGAAGCCGTTTATCGAGCACTGCGCCCTGGCGCCGTTGCCGGGTAAGGGCGCGTTTGCCGGTGCGATCCTCTCTCACGACTTCGTTGAAGCAGCGCTGATGCGCCGCGCCGGCTGGGGCGTGTGGATTGCCTACGACCTGCCGGGCAGCTACGAAGAACTGCCGCCCAACTTGCTGGACGAACTCAAGCGTGACCGTCGCTGGTGCCACGGTAACCTGATGAACTTCCGCCTGTTCCTGGTCAAGGGCATGCACCCGGTGCACCGTGCGGTGTTCCTGACCGGCGTGATGTCCTACCTGTCGGCGCCGTTGTGGTTTTTCTTCCTGGTGCTGTCCACGGCCTTGCTGGCGGTGAACACCCTGATGGAGCCGCAGTACTTCATGGCGCCGCGCCAGTTGTACCCGCTGTGGCCGCAATGGCATCCGGACAAGGCGGTGGCACTGTTCTCCACCACGATCGTGCTGCTGTTCCTGCCTAAACTGCTGAGCATCATCCTGATCTGGGCCAAGGGCGCCAAAGAGTTCGGCGGCAAGTTCAAGGTGACCCTGTCGATGCTGCTGGAGATGCTGTTCTCCATGCTGCTGGCGCCGGTGCGCATGATCTTCCACACCCGTTTCGTACTGGCCGCGTTCCTCGGCTGGGCCGCGACCTGGAACTCGCCGCAGCGCGACGACGACTCCACGCCGTGGAGCGAAGCGGTCAAGCGTCACGGTCCGCAGACCTTGCTGGGCTTTTTGTGGGCGTTACTGGTGGTGTGGCTTAACCCAAGCTTTTTGTGGTGGCTGATCCCGATCGTCGGTTCGCTGATGCTGTCGATCCCGGTGTCGGTGATTTCCAGCCGGGTCAAGCTGGGCCTCAAGTCCCGCGATGAGAGCCTGTTCCTGATCCCCGAGGAATACAATCCGCCGCAGGCACTGCTGTCGACCGAGAAGTACACCCACGAAAACCGTTGGCACGCGCTCAATGACGGGTTCGTGCGTTCGGTGGTCGACCCGCAGCAGAACGCCCTGGCCTGTGCCCTGGCGACCTCGCGTCACCGCGAGGCGGAGCCGATCGAGTACCTGCGGGTGGAGCGTGTTCGTCACGCGTTGAAAGTCGGCCCGGCCGGCCTCACCAACAGCGAGCGCCTGGCCCTGCTCAGCGACCCGGTAGCCCTGGCTCGTTTGCATGAACAGGTGTGGAGCGAAGGCCACGCCGAGTGGCTGGATGCTTGGCGTGCTTCGATCAAGGCTGATCCGCACGCGCCATTGCTCCCGCTGCAACCACTGTCGTCCCAGGCTCAACCGGCCTGATTCAGACGCCCCCGAGGGCTCACCTCGGGGGCGTTTCAAGCGCTGGTCCTACAGCGTTTGGCGCCGCTTCCCTTCCTCCCTAACTCCTTGTTATTTCGAAACAAAAGACCTTCGCTCGAAGCGTATTGCCGTGCCTGTGGCTGGGGTAGCATCGCCCCCAAATTTGACGCGCCACGGGGGCACACATGTTCAAAAGGTATTGTTCGGCACTGCTGATAGGCGTTGTCGCATTGCTTCACACCGGCTTGCTCTGTGCCGGGGCGATTGACGACGCTGTGCGCCGTGGCGTGCTGAAAGTCGGCACCACGCCGACTTACGTACCGTTCGAAATGACGGACAAGCAGGGACGCATCATCGGCTTCGAGATCGACCTGCTCCAGGCGATGAGCCGCGCGCTGGGGGTAGAACTCGAACTGGTCGCGGTGCCTTACACGGAGTTGCTGTCGGGGCTGATGGCGGAGAAGTTCGACCTGATCGGCAGCGGCATGACGGTCACCCAGGAGCGCAACCTGTACCTCAACTTCAGCGACTCTTTTATCGTGGTGGGCCAGTCGGTCCTGCTGCACCCGCGCCTGGCCGGCAAAGCATCGAGTATCGAAGACCTGGACGAGTCAGGCTATCTGATCGCAGTCACCGAAGGCACCACCGGCGAGGCAGCGGCGCAGCGCTTCCTGGGGGCGGCCCGGCTCAAGCGTTTCACTACGCCGGAGGAGGGCGTGCGCCACGTGGTGGAGGGCAAGGCCGACGCCTTTGTCTACGATGCGCCCTACAACCTGATCGCCATGACGCGGCCCGAGAACAGCGCATTGTTGACGCTGGAGCAGCCGTTTACCTTTGAGCCCCTTGCGTTCGGCCTGAAGAAAGGTGACTACGACAGCCTCAACTGGATCAATCATTTCCTCAACCAGGTGGCCCAGGACGGCACCTACGATCAACTGCATGACAAGTGGTTCAGGGACACTGCCTGGATGGCGGAGATTGACTGATGGTCATAACTACTTACATATCAACTCATTAGCGAATCTGCGCGTCGGGCCGTCCAGGCGTTTAGTCAGGCGCAGCGCCGTAGTGCTTCTCTTACCTGCGTCGATAACATTTAGTCGTGAAACCTTTGTGACGGGCAGCGAGTGCGTTAGGATCGCACCCCGAAATGGCGCAGCCCATACTGCGCCGGCCTTACAAAAAACGTTCAGGGGTCTTGATGATGAAAAAGTATCTTTCGATGCTGATGCTCGGCGTCACCGCACTGGTGGCGGCGACTGCGGCCCAGGCTGGCGCCATCGATGATGCGGTCAAGCGCGGCACGCTGAAAGTCGGCATGGACCCGACCTACATGCCGTTCGAAATGACCGACAAGCGCGGTGAAATCATCGGCTTTGAAGTCGACATCCTCAAGGCCATGGCCAAGTCCATGGGCGTCAAGCTGGAGCTGGTGTCCACCGGCTACGACGGCATCATCCCGGCCTTCCTGACCGGCAAGTTCGACATGATCGGCAGCGGCATGACCCTGACCCAGGAACGCAATCTGCGCCTGAACTTCAGCGAACCCTTCATCGTGGTCGGCCAGACCCTGCTGATTCGCAAGGAGCTGGAAGGCACCATCAAGTCCTACAAAGACCTGAACGATGAAAAATACCGCCTGACCTCCAAGCTGGGCACCACCGGTGAGATGGTCGCCAAAAAGCTGATCGCCAAAGCCAAGTACCACGGCTATGACAACGAGCAGGAAGGCGTGCTGGACGTGGTCAACGGCAAGGCGGACGCCTTTGTCTACGACGCCCCGTACAACGTGGTGGCCGAGAAGAAAGTCGGTAACGGCAAGCTGGTGTTCCTGGAAGAACCCTTCACCTTTGAGCCCCTGGCGTTCGGCTTGAAGAAAGGCGACTACGACAGCGTCAACTTCATCAACAACTTCCTGCACCAGATCAGGAACGACGGCACCTACGATCGCATCCATGACAAGTGGTTCAAGAGCTCCGAGTGGCTCAAGGACATGGAATAAGGCTTAAGACCGAGTTGCCTGTATCGGGGGCAAGCCCCCTCCCACATTTGCAATGCGTTTCCCTGTGGGAGGGGGCTTGCCCCCGATGGCGGCCGACCAGGCAACACCTATGCGGACAGTGAAATGAAACAGAAAAAAGCCCAATGGCCCTGGCACCTGCTGACCGTGGTCGTGCTGGTCGGCCTGGCCGGCGCCTTGTACTACGCCACCTCGCTGATGTCCTACGAATGGCGCTGGAACCGCGTGCCGCAGTATTTCGCCTATCAGGCCGAAGAAGCGCAGCGTGCAGCCGATATTTCCACCGTCATCGAGCTGGTCCGCAAAGGCGATGTGGCCGAGGTGACGCTGCGCAGTGATGCCGGTGCCGAGCAAAAGGTGACGGTCGCCGACAACAGCCTGCAAGTGGCGCGTGGCGATGATGTGGCCGAAGGTGACGTCATCGGTGTCAACCGCCATTGGGCACTGGGCCCGTTGATGTGGGGCCTGTGGACCACGCTGTGGTTGTCGGTGGTGTCCGGCATCCTGGGCCTGGCGATTGGCCTGGCCACCGGCTTGTGCCGGCTGTCCAGCAACCCGACCCTGCGCGACCTGTCGACGATCTACGTCGAACTGGTGCGCGGTACGCCGCTGCTGGTACAGATCTTCATTTTCTATTTCTTTATCGGCACGGTGCTCAACCTGTCCCGGGAGTTTGCCGGGATCGCGGCACTGTCGCTGTTCACCGGCGCCTACGTGGCGGAAATCGTGCGTGCCGGTGTGCAATCGATCACCCGTGGCCAGGACGAGGCCGCGCGCTCCCTGGGCTTGAGCGCCAGCCAGTCGATGCGGCATGTGGTATTACCGCAGGCGTTCAAGCGCGTCCTGCCGCCGCTGGCCGGTCAATTCATCAGCCTGGTGAAAGACACCTCGCTGGTCTCGGTGATCGCGATCACCGAGCTGCTCAAGAGCGGGCGCGAAGTGATCACCACCTCGTTTTCGCCGTTTGAAATTCTGTTCTGTGTGGCAGGCCTGTACCTGCTGATCAACCTGCCGCTGTCGAAGATGGCCAGCCGGCTTGAGCGGAGGCTCGCGCAAAGTGATTGAAGTCCGCGATCTGGTAAAAGTCTTCGATACCCGTGGCCATGTGGTGCGCGCCGTGGACCATGTCACCACCCAGGTAGCCAGGGGCGAAGTGCTGGTGGTGATCGGCCCGTCCGGTTCCGGCAAGTCCACTTTTCTGCGCTGTCTTAATGGGCTGGAGGAATTCGATTCAGGTTCGGTCAGCATCGACGGCCTGCAACTGGCCGACCCGAAGACCGATGTGAATGCCTACCGCCGTGAAGTCGGCATGGTGTTCCAGCATTTCAACCTGTTCCCCCACATGACCGTGCTGGAGAACCTGTGCCTGGCGCAAAAGGTCGTGCGCAAGCGCGGCAAGCGCGAGCGTGAGGCCAAGGCCCTGGCATTGCTGGAGAAGGTTGGTATCGCCCAGAAAGCCAATGAGTTTCCGTCGCGGCTTTCCGGAGGCCAGCAGCAGCGGGTAGCGATTGCCCGAGCGCTGGCAATGGAGCCCAAGGTGATGCTGTTCGACGAACCGACCTCGGCGCTGGACCCGGAAATGGTCGGCGAAGTGCTCGACGTCATGAAGACCCTGGCCCTGGAAGGCATGACCATGGTCTGCGTCACCCACGAGATGGGCTTTGCCCGCGAGGTGGCGGACCGGGTGTTGTTTTTCGATCACGGCAAATTGCTGGAAGACGCGGCGCCGGCCGAGTTCTTCGATGCACCCAAGGACCCACGCGCCCAGGCCTTCCTGCGCCAGGTGCTATGACTGTAGGAGCGAGCTTGCTCGCGAAGATCGTCAACGATAACGCAGCGCACCTTAAATGAACGCGGCGGCCTTGGGCTTTTCGCGAGCAAGCTCGCTCCTACAGTGATGGTTCTTCAGAGCTTGAATTTGCCGACCAGCGTCTGCAGATCCACGCTCAACCTCGTCAATTGAACACTCGCCGCCGCCGTTTCCTCGCTGGCGGCAGCGGTCTGTTCCGACACATCCCGCACCTTCAATACGCTGCGATTGATTTCCTCGGCCACCGCGCTTTGCTGCTCGGCGGCGGCGGCAATCTGCGGGTTCATTTCCTGGATCACCGCCACCGTGCGGGCAATCGCCGCCAGGGCCTCGCCGGCGTCGCGGGTCAGGGCAACGCTGTTGTCGGTCAGGGTGCGGCTGCTGTCCATGATGTCGGCTACCTGCTGGGTACCGTTATGCAGGCCGAGGATCAGCCCTTCGATTTCTTCAGCCGATTCCTGCGTGCGTTGGGCCAGGCTGCGTACTTCATCGGCGACCACGGCGAAGCCTTGGCCGGCAGTGCCCGCGCGCGCCGCTTCGATCGCGGCGTTCAGGGCCAGCAGGTTGGTCTGCTGGGACACGGACTTGATAACGTCCAGCACGCTGGCGATCTTCTGGCTTTCCTGTTGCAAAGTCAGCATTGCGCGGCCGGACAAAGCCATTTCACTGGCCAGGTTGCCGATTTGCTCAACGGCCTGAGTGACCACCTGCTCGCCGGAGCCGGCCTGCTGATCTGCTTCGTTGGCGGCAACGGACGCGCGTTCGGCATGGCGTGCAACCTCTTGGGCGGTGGCGAGCATTTGATTCATCGCCGTTGCCACCTGGTCGGTTTCATCTTTCTGCTGGTTGAGCCCGTTGCGGGTCTGCTCAGTGACGGTGGACAACTGCGTCGCCGCACCGGCGATCTGGCGGGCGCTGTCACCGATGCCGCTGATCAGGCTGCGCAGGCTGCGGGTCATTTGCCCGATGCTGTGTTGCAGTTGGCCCAGTTCGTCGCGGCGCTCCACCTGGATGTCGTGGCTCAAGTCGCCCTCGGCCACACGGTTGGCGGCGATCAGGATGCCACGCAACGGCGAGGCGATCTGCCGGGCAATCCACCACGCGGCCAGCGCTCCCAATACCAGCGCAGCCAGAGTGACGCCGATCAGCAATGTATGAGTCTGGGCCGCCTCCTGATTGCGCTTGGTGTTCTGGCTCTGGCTCAGCAAGTCGCTTTTCTCGCGCAACTCGTTGAGCTGCTGCTCGAAGCGGTTTTGCACGGTTTCGACGCTGAGTTGGGCTTCCTTGAGCTTGACCAGTTGTGCGCGGTAGTTGGCCAGGTCGGTTTTGAGCAGTGTGGAGTCCACCGGCAGCGTGGTGACGGTGGCCTGTGCGGCATCCAGGGCGTCCAGCGTCTGGTTGGCGGCCTCGGCATAGGCTTGCAATGAGTCGGCCGCCCAGGCGGGGTTCTGGGCGCGATCCTCGGCCTGCTCCATGGCTTGACGCAATTGCTCGATGGCATCGAGCGCCTTTTCGTCATTCTGGTCGGGCAAGTCGCTGGCGAATTGGGCCAGGGTGTCACTGGCTTGCAGGGCAGATGTCTTCAGCGCCGGGCGGATGTTCTCGCGCTGCTCGATCAAGGCCGGTAGCTGCGCCAGCGCCGTCTTGAAGTCGGCTACCAGGCTTGCCGCCTCTGCAATGCGTTGCAGATCGACCGGGTCTATCAGGCGCTGCGAAAGGTCTGTCAGACGCTGGTCGATTTTCTCGATCTTCTGCGTCATCTGGTCCAGGCTGGCCTTGTCCGCCAGGGTGCGGTACACGATGCGGTCGGCGCGCATGGCCTGCGCCTGGACGGCCAGCTCGCCCAGGCTCGTCAGGCTGTCGGAGCGATAAAGGATGGCGTTCAAGGCCTGCCAGCCCGTTGCAGAGATGATGAAGCTGAGCATCAGCACCTGGCCAAAACCCAGCGCGAGCTTGAGGCGTACGCTGGCGTTCGCCAGCATGCGGGTCAGCCGAGATAACATGGCGCACCTCCCATTCAGAAAAAAGCGTTTCGCGACAGATGAACGCTAATTCGAATTGGAGTGAGGGCGGGCTGATAACCGTGTAGGAAATTTCACAAGATGCGGCAGCCGCAATCGGCTGCCGCGCAGGTTGGGTCAGATGCGGAAGCGACCGACCAGGGTTTGCAGGTAGATGCCCAGGCGCGCCAGCTCAGCACTGGACGCCGCCGTTTCTTCGCTGGCCGAAGACGTTTGCTCGGAGACATCGCGCACATTCAACACGCTGCGGTTGATCTCTTCGGCAACGGCGCTTTGCTGCTCGGCGGCGGTGGCGATCTGCGAGTTCATCGCCTGGATGGTCGACACGGTGCGAGTAATGCTCTCCAACGCGCTGCCGGCCCGGCGCGTCAGTTCGACACTGCTGTCGGTCAGGCCGCGACTATTGTCCATGATGGTCGCCACCTGCTGCGTGCCGTTTTGCAGGCCGACGATCAGCTCCTCGATCTCCTCGGTGGACTTCTGTGTGCGCTGGGCCAGGCTGCGCACTTCGTCGGCCACCACGGCGAAGCCACGCCCGGCTTCACCGGCACGCGCCGCTTCAATGGCCGCGTTAAGCGCCAGCAGGTTGGTTTGCTGGGCCACGGACTTGATGACGTCAAGCACACTGCCGATCTTGTCACTTTCGCGCTTCAGATCGCCCATGGCGATCGTCGAATTGCCGACTTCGGTGGCCAGGCGTTCGATCTGGGCGATGGCTTCACCGACCACTCTGTCACCTTCGCGGGCCTGCACATCGGCGGCCACGGCGGCTTCCGACGCTTCTTCGGCATTGCGCGCCACTTCCTGCACGGTGGCGGCCATTTCGTTCATGGCCGTGGCGACCTGGTCGGTCTCGACCTTCTGGCTGTTGACCCCGGCGCTGGTTTGCTCGGTGACGGCCGACAGTTGCTCGGCGGCGCTGGCGATCTGGGTCACGCCGTCGCTGATACCACCGATCAGCTCGCGCAGGCCCACGGTCATGCTCTGCATGGCGCGTTGCAGTTGGCCCAGTTCATCCTGGCGGGAGGACTCCAGGTTGTGGCTCAGGTCGCCCGAGGCCACGCGCTCGGCGACCTTGAGGGTTTGATTGAGCGGGATGATGATCTGGCGGGTGATGGCCCAGGCGGCGACGAGGCCAAACAGCAGCGCCAGCAGGGTAGACAGCAGCAACAGCTGTTTGGCTTGGGCGGCGTCGCTGTCGCGGACCACGGTTTGCGAGGCAGTGAGTTTGCTGCTGCGGTCCAACAGAATGTCTCCCTGGACGTTCATGATTTTCAGCGCGGCGGCGCTGGCCACCTGCGAGTCACGGTACTGGCTGACAGCGGCGCGGTAGGCTTGCAGCGAGGTGCCGGCCTGTTGCAGGTTGGTGGAAAATTGATCAGGTAGCTGGCCGTTGAGCGCGGCGATTTTCTTCAGGGCATTATCGATGGCATCCAGCGCGGGCTGCTCGGCTTCGACTTTGCCGCTGTAGGTGTAGCCGCGCACCTGGAACCGCGCCTGCTGGATCAGCTTGCTCAGGTCGACGATGCTGTTGAACTGGCTGACGCTGTCGCCCTGTAGCAGGGTCTTTTCCACTTCGCCGACTTTGAGCACCGCATTGTCAGCAGTATCGCCGAGCTTGCTGCGCGCGTTTTCGCGATTGGCACCGGCCTGGACCATGGTGTCGAAGGCGCGCTTGTACTGGTCAACGGCGGCGAGTTGGTCATCGACCAGCGCGATATCGGCGGGCTGTTCAATCAGCGCCCGGGCCGTTTTCAGGCCGCTTTCCAGCTGGCCCAGAAAACCATTGACTGCCCCCGGGCCCTGTTCGCCACGGCGCATTTCAAAGTCCAGGCGCGCGATGCGCAGTTCCTTGCTCAAATCGTTGAGGCTGGCGATGTAGCCCAGTTTGTCGCCACGGCTGATCACGCCCGAGAGCCCGGCCCAGCCGGTGAGTGTGATGATTAATGTAAGCAGCAACACCAGGCCGAAGCCGACGCCCAACTTGGTTTTGACGCTGACATTCCCCAGCTTTTCGGCTAACCAACGATACATGCTGCAAACTCCCCTGGAACAAGGCTTGGACTTATTCCGGGGTTATCGGCATGTGTATGAAATTCTGAAGCGACGCAGTACCCCTGTGGGAGGGGGCTTGCCCCCGATAGCGGTGTATCAGCCACTGAATGTGGCGACTGATACTCTGTCATCGGGGGCAAGCCCCCTCCCACATTAGAACAAGCGGGCGAGCAGGGCGGTCACGGCGGTTTCAACCCGCAGGATGCGCGCACCGAGTTGCACCGGCTGCAGGCCGGCCTTGCTCAGCAATTCGACTTCATAAGGTATCCAGCCACCTTCCGGCCCGATGGCCAGGGTCACCGCTTCATCCAGGCCACGGGGGCAAGGTGGGTAATCGCCGGGGTGGCCGATCAGGCCCAGGGTGCCCGCGGCCATGGCCGGCAAGCGATCCTCAACGAACGGCTTGAAGCGTTTCTCGATAACGATCTCGGGCAATACCGTGTCCCGCGCCTGTTCCAGGCCAAGGATGAATTGCTCGCGAATCGCTTCAGGCTCCAGGAACGGGGTCTGCCAGAAGCTTTTTTCTACGCGGTAGCTGTTGACCAGCACGACCTTCGGCACGCCCATGGCGGCCACCGTTTGCAGGACCCGACGCAGCATCTTCGGACGGGGCAGGGCCAGCAGCAGGATCAGCGGCAGTTTGCTCGGCGGCGTCTGGTCGAAGCTGACGTGCAGCTCGGCTTCCCCAGTTTCCAGGCGCAGCAGTTGAGCATTACCCATCAGCCCGCCAATGCGGCCCACACGCACGTTGTCGCCGACCACGGCGCGGTGGACCTCCTGCATATGCACCAGGCGCCGATCACGCAGCACCACCCGGTCGGCCGCGATAAAATCGGCCTCTTCCAGCAGCAGCAGGTTCACGGCTGGGTCGCTGGCGGCTGGTCGTCGTCGGCAGTCTGGTCGTCCGGGTGCTCGCCACGCTTGCTGATCAAGCCGCTGAACAGGATGCCGATCTCGAACAGCATCCACATCGGCACGGCCAGCAGGGTCTGGGAGAAGATGTCCGGCGGGGTAAGGATCATGCCGACCACGAAGCAGCCGATGATCACGTAGGGGCGGATCTTCTTCAAGTAAGCCACGTTGACGACGCCGATCCACACCAGCAACACCACCGCCACCGGAATTTCGAAGGCCACGCCGAAGGCGAAGAACAGCGTCATCACGAAGTCGAGGTAGCTGGTGATGTCGGTCATCATTTCCACGCCGGCCGGGGTGGCGGCGGCGAAGAATTTGAAGATCAGCGGGAACACCAGGAAGTAGGCGAAAGCCATGCCGGTATAGAACAGCAGGATGCTCGACACCAGCAACGGCACGGCGATGCGCTTCTCATGCTTGTACAGCCCCGGCGCGATGAAGCCCCAGATCTGATGCAGGATCACCGGGATCGCCAGGAACAGCGAGACCATCATGGTCAGCTTCAACGGCGTCAGGAACGGCGATGACACGTCGGTGGCGATCATCGTCGCGCCGGCCGGCAGATACTGGCGCAGCGGCGTGGAGACGAAGGTATAGATCTGCTGGGTGAAAGCAAACAGCCCGGCAAAGATGATGAAGATGGCCGCTACGCAACGCAGCAGGCGGGTACGCAGCTCGGTGAGGTGCGAGACCAGCGGCATGTGCTGGTCGTTTTCCGGTTTATCAGCGCTCATGGGGCTCGCGGCGGCAATGTAGGGTCATGGGGCGCGGGCGACGCAACGGGCGTCGGCGCAGGCTCGGTTGGCGCGGTCAGTGCCGGGGGCGCGGCTTCAGTCGCCGGCGCGATACTGTTCTGGGCCACAGGTTCCACCGGTTTGGCGGGCTCCTGCACCGGCGACAGAATCTTGCGCGTCTCCTGCTCCAACGACAGGATGTGCTCGTTGTGCAATTGCCGGCGGATCTCGTCGGCCCCGATTTCCCGCTCAACTTCCTGTTTGATCGCGTTGAAACTGCGTTTCAGGCGCCCGATCCACAGGCCGGCCGTGCGTGCCGCACCGGGCAGGCGTTCGGGGCCCAATACCAGCAGGGCCACGAGGCCGACGAGCAGCAGTTCAGAGAAGCTGATACCAAACATTAGTCAGTGCTCACGAGTCTTTGCGGGTCGGCTCTTCGACTTTTTCAGCCTGCACGTCGAAGGTACGACGCTCGGTGATCGGCTGGGCGGCCTGCGGGTGCACAGGCTGGGCCGGTGGAACCGGGTTTGCAGTGGGTTCGGCCGGCTTTTCGTCGTCGTTCATGGCTTTGCGAAAGCCCTTGATCGACTCGCCGACATCGGTGCCCAGGTTCTTGAGTTTCTTGGTGCCGAACACCAGTACCACGACCACCAGAATGACGATCCAGTGTTTCCAGTCAAAAATACCCATGCTGCAAATCCTCGATAAAAGTTGTTCAGGTGGACGGGCGTGCAGCCTTCTCGGCGTGCCCGGACAGGCCGAAGCGACGGTCCAGTTCATCCAGCACGGCCTGTGGATGCTGCCCCAGCTGGGCGAGCATGACCAGGCTATGGAACCACAGGTCGGCGGTCTCATAGATGACATCGCTGCAATCGCCGCTGATCTGCGCATCCTTGGCGGCAATGATCGTCTCGACGGATTCTTCGCCGAGTTTTTCCAGGATCTTGTTCAGACCCTTGTGATACAGGCTGGCGACATAGGAGCTGTCGGCATCCGCGCCCTTGCGCTCTTCCAGCACCTGGGCCACGCGGTTGAGGGTATCGCTCATGGTCAGTGTCCTGCCGAATAAATGGCGTGCGGGTCTTTGAGCACCGGTTCCACCACCTTCCATTCGCCGTTGTCGAACACGCGATAGAAGCAACTGTGACGGCCGGTGTGGCAGGCGATGCCGCCGATCTGTTCGACCTTGAGGATCACCACGTCGGCATCGCAGTCCAGGCGCAGCTCATGCAGGGTCTGCACATGCCCGGACTCTTCGCCCTTGCGCCACAGTTTGCCACGCGAACGTGACCAGTAGATGGCGCGCTGCTCGGCGGCGGTCAGGCTCAGGGCCTCGCGGTTCATCCAGGCCATCATCAGCACGCGCCCGGTCTTGTAGTCCTGGGCAATGGCCGGCACCAGGCCGTCACTGTCCCACTTGATCTCGTCCAGCCAGTCTTTCATGTTCGGCTCCGGCAATTTGCGACAGTGTATAACCGGATGGGTTATCGACGCACGATCAGATAAACGCCCACGGCGACCATGATTCCGGCCGGCCAGTGGCCCAGTTGATTCAACGGTCCGCCGATCGCCAGCATGACCCCACCCACCAGATGCGCGGCGCCGAGCAGGCGCAGGAACCAGTCGTCCTTGCGCTTGCGCCATGGCGGCTCAGGGTCCCTGGCGTGAGGCTGTGACATGCGTTCGAGCAGGTCGCGGGTCATGTTGGCCAGGTGCGGCAGCTGTTCCATCTGGCTGTGCAGGTTGCCCAGCATGGTCTTCGGGCTCATCCGCTCACGCATCCAACGTTCCAGGAACGGCTGCGCGGTGTTCCACAGATCGAGGTCCGGGTACAGCTGGCGGCCCAGGCCTTCGATGTTGAGCAGGGTTTTCTGCAGCAGCACCAACTGCGGCTGCACTTCCATATTGAAGCGCCGCGCGGTCTGGAACAGGCGCATCAGCACCTGACCGAAGGAAATATCCTTTAACGGTTTTTCAAAGATCGGTTCGCACACGGTGCGGATCGCCGCTTCGAATTCATTCAGTTTGGTTTCCGCCGGCACCCAGCCCGAATCAATGTGCAACTGCGCCACGCGGCGATAGTCACGCTTGAAAAAGGCGAACAGGTTACGCGCCAGGTAGTCCTGGTCTTCCGGCGTGAGGCTGCCGACGATGCCGCAGTCGATCGCAATGTACTGCGGGCTCCACGGGTTGACGGTGCTGACGAAGATGTTGCCCGGGTGCATGTCGGCGTGGAAGAAACTGTCGCGGAACACCTGGGTGAAGAAAATTTCCACGCCGCGCTCGGCGAGCATTTTCATGTCGGTGCGCTGGTCGGCCAGGGTCGCGAGGTCGGTGACTTGCACGCCGTAGATGCGCTCCATCACCAGCACTTTGGGGCGGCACCAGTCCCAATACACTTGCGGCACGTACAGCAGCTGCGAGCCTTCGAAATTGCGGCGCAGCTGGCTGGCGTTGGCCGCTTCGCGCAGCAGGTCGAGTTCGTCGTAAATGGTTTTTTCGTAGTCGGCCACCACATCCACCGGATGCAGCAGGCGCGCATCGGCGGAGAACCGTTCGGCGGCGCGGGCCAGAATGAACAGCCACGCCAGGTCCTGGCCGATGATCGGCTTGAGGCCCGGGCGAATCACTTTCACCACCACTTCTTCACCGCTCTTGAGCTGCGCGGCATGCACCTGCGCAACCGAGGCCGAAGCCAGCGGCTCGACATCGAAGCGGCTGAACACCTCGCTGATCTTCCTGCCCAGTTGCTCTTCGATCAGCTTCATCGACAACTGCGAATCGAACGGCGGCACGCGGTCCTGCAGCAGCATCAGCTCATCGGCGATGTCTTCGGGCAGCAAGTCGCGGCGCGTCGACAAAATCTGCCCGAACTTGATGAAGATCGGCCCCAGGTCCTGCAACGCCAGGCGCACGCGAGCGCCTCGGCTCAGTTCCAGTTTTCTGCGCGGCAACCAGCGCCACGGCAACACATAGCGCACCGCGAGCAGGAACCATGGCAGGGGCAGGGCAAACAGCAGGTCATCGAGGCGGTAGCGGATTACGACGCGCTGGATACGAAACAAACGGCGGACGGCGAGCAGCTTCATGCGTTATCGCTTGGATCAAGGGAACGGCTCAGGCGCTCGAAGCGGGCCTCGAGACGTTCCAGGTCGATTTTGGCCTTGTCGAGCTCACGAAAGCGCGCTTGCGCTTCCCGTTGCCCGACCAGGGTGCGCGATTCTTCGCTCAGGTATTCGGCGAGGTTCTGGTTGAGGCTGGCGAACCCTTGCTGGTACCAGCGCGAACGGCTGCGCAGGTGCCCGCCGAGCAACTGGGTGGCGACGGGGCCGAGCCAGCGCGAGAGTTCGTATTCCCAGTCCAGCTCCAGGTCCTGCAGCACGGCGGCCAGGTCCATCAGCACCGCGCTGTCGCCTTCCAGCGCCACTTCGGGGCTGTGCAGGATAGCGGTCTTGTTGCGGCTCAGGGCCAGGTGCACCAGGCTGGCGGCGGGCGCACGCAGGGTGCAGTCGGCCTCGGCGGCCCATTGCGACGCGAGCAGCAGGCCCTCATCGCTGTGCAGGATGAACAGCTGCAGGGCAGGGCTGCGGCAATCGACGGCGATGACTTTGCCGGTCAGGTGCGCAAGCCGCGCCAGGGCGGTGCTGTCCAGGCGCAAGACACGGTTGAGGCCGTGCTCGACGCTGGCGAGAAGGCCTGCGAGCAGCATCAGGGCTTGATGCCGCGGTGCAGGGCGACGATGCCCGAGGTCATGTTGTGGTAGGTCACGCGGTCGAAACCGGCCTCCACCATCATCGACTTCAGGGTTTCCTGGTCGGGGTGCATGCGGATCGATTCGGCCAGGTAGCGGTAGCTCTCGGCATCGTTGGTGATCAGCTTGCCCATCAACGGCATGAAGGCGAACGAATAGGTGTCGTACACCTTGGACATCAGCGCGTTGGTCGGCTTGGAGAATTCCAGCACCAGCAGGCGGCCACCCGGTTTGAGCACGCGCAGCATCGAGCGGATCGCGTCTTCCTTGTGGGTGACGTTGCGCAGGCCGAAGGCGATGGTCACGCAATCGAAGTGGTTGTCGGGAAACGGCAGTTTTTCCGCATCGGCCTGGACGAATTCGATATTGCCGGCCACGCCCTTGTCGAGCAGGCGGTCGCGACCAACCTTGAGCATCGAGCCGTTGATATCGGCCAGTACCACCTGGCCGGTAGGCCCTACCAGCTTGGAAAACTTGGCGGCCAAATCGCCCGTGCCGCCGGCGATGTCGAGCACGCGATTGCCGGTGCGTACGCCCGACAATTCGATGGTGAAACGCTTCCACAGGCGGTGCATGCCACCGGAGAGCACGTCGTTCATCAAGTCGTACTTGGCGGCTACGGAGTGGAACACCTCAGCGACTTTTTCCGCTTTCTGGCTTTCCGGGACGTTCTTGAAGCCGAAGTGAGTGGTGGGTTCGGCATCGCTGCCTTTGCGCTGATCAGTCATATCGCTGTCACCAAAAGAGAATGCGGGACATGATAATCCCCGGGGCCTGCTTTGTCTTGGCAAGGCTGAAGGTAAGATAGGTGCTTATCGAGACCTTTTGCCGCATGGAAGGTTTCCAAGCCCTCATAGAAAGGAGCCATTGCAATGGCGCGTATAACCGTTGAGCGTGAGCATTCCCTGGGTAAAGCCGCCGCACGGGCGAAGGCCGACACGCTGGCGCAGAAACTCAAGGATAAATACGGCGTGGAGTCGTCGTGGTCCGGCGATACCCTGAACCTCAAGCGGTCGGGCGTTAAAGGCACCGTTCAGGTCTTTGATGATGCATTGCGCATCGATGTGGAACTGGGCCTGTTGATGTCGGCCATGAGCGGTACCCTCAAGTCCGAAATCGAAAAAGCCCTGGATAAGGCGCTGGCCTGATTCGACGCTCTTAGGGTGCCGATTCTAATTTTTCACCCTACGTTGTGCCCAAGCCCCCAACTCCGGCGGGCGGTTCCTCCACCCGGTTCTATGTGAGGTGCACCATGGCCAACGTTATTTTGCAGAAAAAAATCGACAGTCAGACCACTGCCCTGAGTGAGGTCAAACGCTATGCCCGCAGGATCTGGCTGGCGGGTCTTGGTGCCTACGCCAAGGTCGGCAGCGAGGGCGGCGAATACTTCAATGAGCTGGTTAAGAGTGGTCAACATATTGAAAGTAAAAGCAAAAAAGTTGCCATTGAACAACTTGATGCCGCTAACAGTCAGATTGATCAAGTAAAGAGTAACGTCTCGAGTGTCGGCCGCCGGGTTGAAGTTCAACTGGATAAAGTTGAAAAAGCATTTGACTCGCGTGTTGCAAGTGCCTTGAATCGAATCGGCATTGCGTCTAAACATGACGTTGAGACACTCTCTGCTAAGCTCGAAGAGCTGACGGCATTGCTCGAACGTGTCGCGCGTAAACACTAAGGAGACATCGGGATGGCTGTTAAAAAAACTACTCAGAAAGAAAGCAGCTCGTGGGTCGGGGAAGTTGAAAAATATTCCCGAAAGATCTGGCTTGCTGGTTTAGGCGTGTATTCGAAGGTGAGCAGTGACGGCGGCAAATACTTCGAGACGCTGGTCAAGGACGGTGAGAAAGCCGAGAAGTTGACCAAGAGCACTGTGGGTAAAAAAGTCGATGCGGCCAAGGCGAGCGCAGGTTCGGCCAAGTCGAGCATTTCCGACACGTGGAACAAGTTGGAAGAAACCTTCGACAAACGCCTCAACAGTGCCATTTCGCGACTGGGCGTGCCGAGCAAGGCTGAGCTGAAAACGCTGCACAGCAAGGTCGACACCCTGACCAGGCAAATCGAAAAACTCACAGGCGCCAAAGTGGCGCCAGCCAAGACGGCTGCGGCCAAGCCTGCGGCAAAACCGGCCGCCAAACCTGCGGCTAAAACCGCAGCGGCAAAACCCGCCGCGAAAACGGCCGCCAATCCTGTGGTTAAAGCGGCCGCCAAACCGGCTGCAAAACCTGCGGCCAAGGCGCCCGCCAAAGCTGCTGCAAAACCTGCCGCCAAGCCAGCGGCGAAGACTGCAGCCGCCAAGCCAGCCGCAAAAGCTGTAGCGGCCAAGCCTGCGGTCAAGCCTGCGGTCAAGGCCGTTGCCAAACCTGCAGCTGCAAAAGCTGCCGCCAAACCTGCTGCCGCCAAGCCAGCGGCAAAGCCCGCCGCCGCGAAGAAGCCAGCGGTAGCGAAAAAGCCAGCGGCAGCTAAACCTGCGGCGGCGGCGACAACCGCTTCCACTGCCAACTCAGTGTCCGCTCCGACCCCCGCTGCTGCGACTGCGACGTCGACAACTTCGACGCCATCCAGTCAGTCCTGATTCTTTCCAGGACAACAAAAAATGCCCGACCTGCAAAGGTCGGGCATTTTTTATAACGCCGCGATCACGATCAGGGGGGCTTCAATCCACGTCATCCAGATATTTGAGTGCAAACCTCTCGGTCGCCAGCCGTGCCGGCATCAGCAGATGCGGCGCCACCAGCATCATGACCTGGTACACCACCACCCGCACCTCACCCTTGCGATCCAGGATTCGCTGGTAATCCAGGGAAAACAGCAGGGTCATGGTGATCTGCTCCACCAACTGCCCCAGCGCCTGGGTGTCACTGACCAGTTGCCCTGCGGTTTTCAACCGCGCCAACAATGAAGCCAGGGTGCGCTTGAGCGCCGTGAGCAGGTTGCGAATGCCCTTGGCCAGCTTCGGCAGACGCCCGGCCAGGTTCGACAGGTCCTGGAAGAGGAATCGGTAGTGGGCCATGCGCTCGACAATCAGGTGCAGGAACAGCCAGTAATCCTCGGCCTCCAGCTGCGCATCGGCAGGAGGGTCGAGCAGCGGCGCCAACTCGCCTTGAAAACGTTCGAACAGCCCCAGCACCAACGGCTCCTTGCCATGGAAGTGGTAGTAGAGGTTGCCGGGGCTGATCCCCATTTCATTGGCCACCTCCATGGTCGACACATTCGGCTCGCCCTTGTGGTTGAACAACTGCAGGGCACATTCAAGGATACGGTCGCGGGTCTTCATCCAGCCTCTTAGTCTGATCGTTGAGCTCAGCGCACGCGCACGTAGGTGCCTGGCGCCGCTTCCATCGGTGGGTAGTTCTGGTTGCCCAGGGCGGTGAGGGTTTCGCGTTGCACGCCCGAACGTTGCTGAATCCACGCCAGCCATTGCGGCCACCAGCTGCCTTCGACGTGGCTGGCGTCGTAGTACCAGGCGCGCGGGTCGCTGCTCAGCCTGGGGTTCTCGACGTAGTTGGCCTTCGGGTTGCCGGGCGGGTTGAGGATGCTCTGGATATGCCCGCTGTTGGACAGGACGAAGCGCCGCTCGCCGCCCAGCAGTTGGGTGGATCGGTACACCGCGTCCCACGGCGTGATGTGGTCGTTGATGCCGGCCACGCTGAAGCTGTCGACCGTGACCTTCTGCAAGTCGATGGGGGTGCCGCACACCTCAAGGCCTCCCGGATGCCTCAGCGGGTTGTGCTTGAAGAAATCCAACAGGTCGCCGTGCAGCGCGGCGGGCAGGCGCGTGTTGTCGTTGTTCCAGTACAGGATGTCGAAGGCGGGCGGTTCCTTGCCCAGCAGGTAGTTGTTGACCCAGTAGTTCCAGATCAGGTCATTGGGGCGCATCCAGGCGAACACCCTGGCCATGTCGCGACCGTCCAGCACACCTTGTTGGTAGGAGCGGCGCTTGGCGGCTTCAAGGGTCTGTTCATCGGCGAACAACATGGCCGGGCCGTCGATCTGGCTGTCGAGCAAGCTCACCAGGTAACTGGCGCTGGCGATGCGCCGCAATTGGCGCTTGGCTTGCAGATGGCCTTGCAGTGCCGCGATGGTCAGGCCGCCGGCGCAGGCGCCCATCAGGTTGACCGCGCGTGCGCCGGTGATTGCCCGGCAGGCGTTGAGGGCTTCTTCCAGCGCCGCAACGTAGGTGGACAGGCCCCATTCGCGATGCCGCACATCCGGGTTGCGCCAGCTGACCATAAAGGTCTGCAGCCCGTTTTTCAGCGCGTATTGCACAAAGCTGTTAGCCGGGCTGAGGTCGAATATGTAGAACTTGTTGATTTGCGGCGGCACCACCAGCAAGGGCTTGGCGTATTGTTTTTCGCTCATGGGCTTGTATTGGATCAGCTCCAGCAGCTCATTGCGAAACACCACCGAGCCCGGCGTGGTGGCAACGGTCTTGCCCACTTCGAAGGCATGCTTGCTGACCTGACGCGGCAGGCCGTTGTTGTGCAGCAGGTCTTCGAACAAATGGCTGACGCCGCGCACCACGCTGTTGCCGCCGGAGTTGAGCAACTCCTTGATGGCCAGCGGGTTGAGCAGCGTGTTGGAGGGCGATACGGCGTCGTTGAGCAGGGCGAACGCGAACTGTGCGCGTGCACGGTCGTCCGCGCTGAGGGTGCTGTCGTCGATCCAGTTGCGCGTGTGTTTTTGCCAGCTCAAATAGGCTTGCAGGCTGCGCCGGTACAGCGGGTTGAGCGCCCAGGTGGGGTCTTTGAAGCGGCTGTCGTTGGGGTTGGGCTCATGCACCGTGTCCCCCAGCAACACGCGGCCCAGTTGGCCGCTCAGGGCCAGGGCGTGGCGTGCGGTGTGCAGCGGGTTGCGCAGGCCATGGGCCGCCACGGTGCGCAGGGTCGACAGCAGGTCGCGACCGCGCAGGCCGGTGATCGCGTTTTGCGCGTTGATGAACGCAGCGGGGGTGGGCGCCGGGTTCGTCACGGGTCTGTCTCGCATGAGCCAACACTCCTTCGTCAAGCCATCAAGAGGCACGCCAATTCAGAACCATAGTCGGTTCCTGGCAAGTTGCGCGGCGGTGTGGTCCTTCACACCGCCGGTCGCGGATGTATCACGGCGCGCAGGCGCTCCTCCTCGAGAAACTTCATGATGATCGGTGCCACGGCTTCCGCCCGGGTGATCAGGAATAAGTGGCCATCATCGATGATATGCAACTGCGCATTGGGGATGCGCCAGGCGAGCATGCGCATGTTGATCAGCGGAATCAGCGGGTCGTCGTCTCCGGCCAGGACCAGGGTCGGCTGGCGGATCTTGTGCAGCCAATGGATGCTGGTCCAGCCCAGCCCCGCGAACAGCTGCCAGTAATAGCCCAGCTTGCCGGCCGAGCGCACTTTGCTGGCATGTTCGGCGGCCAGTTTGGCGTCGCGGCGGAACGAGCCGCCGTAAATCATCGGCGCAATGCGCACCACGTGGGACGGCTGGATATAGCGCCGGGGGCTGGCCATCAGCCACAGCACCTTGGGCTTTCCGGGCACCATAAAAGCGCCGGCAGCCGTGGCCGCCAGGATCAACTTCTTGCAGCGCTCGGGGTAGTCATGGGCGAACTGCTGCGCCAGTGCACCGCCCCAGGACACCCCCACCGCATTCACCTGGCCGTAATCCAGGTAATCGAGCATGCGCGCCGTCAGCTTGGCCAGGCCGGGGAAGCGATAGGGTCGGTTGGGCGTGGAGGAGCCGCCCACCCCTGGCACATCGAAGGCGATCACTTCCAGGTCCGGGTCCAGGGCGTGGACGAACGGAAACACCAGCTCCAGGTTGGCGCCGATGCCGTTGAAGATCAGCAGCGGGGTCAAGTGCGGCTTGCCCGGTCGTACCGCCGTGCGGATGGCTTGGCCATCCAGGTCGATGGTGCGGAAGATGAACGGTTGCGGCATGCTCAAGCCCTGTGAAGTACTACAGCCGGAGTGAGATCAACATGTGGGAGGGGGCTTGCCCCCGATGGCGGTTTACCAGGAGATACATCCTTGGCTGATCCACTGCTATCGGGGGCAAGCCCCCTCCCACATTGACCGCATTTCAATTTAGCGTTCGTGTACATAGGTGCCTGGTGCCGCTTCCGCCGCAGCGTAGGTTTTATTACCTAATGTCGTCGGGGCTTTTTTCAACTTCCCCGCCCGCTCCGCCTGCCATGCCTGCCAGTGCAGCCACCACGAATCGGTATGCTTGGTCGCGTTTTCCTGCCATTGCAGTGCCGTGCCCGCCAGGCCGTCGCTGGTCTGGTAGCGCGACTTGGGGTTGCCCGGCGGGTTGAGGATGCTCTGGATATGCCCGCTGCTGGACAGCACGAACTCCACCTTGCCGCCAAACAACTGCGCCGACTTGTAGCAGGACTGCCAGGGCGTGATGTGGTCGTTGGTGCCGGCCAGCGAATAGATATCGGCCGTGACCTGCTTGAGATCGATGGGCGTGCCGCACACTTCCAGCGCATTGGCGCGTACCAGCGGGTTGTTCTTGAACAGCTCGATCAGGTCGCCATGGAAGGCGGCCGGCAGGCGTGTGGTGTCGTTGTTCCAGAACAGGATGTCGAACACCGGCGGCTCGTTGCCCAGCAGGTAGTTGTTGACCCAGTAATTCCAGATCAGGTCGTTGGGCCGCATCCACGCAAACACCTTGGCCATGTCACGGCCTTCCAGTACGCCGGCCTGATAGGAATGGCGCTTCGCCGCTTCGAGCGTCTGCTCATCGACGAACAGCGCCACCTGGGTGTCCAGCGTGGTGTCCAGCACACTCACCAGCAGGGTCAGGGCGTTGACTTTTTTCTCTCCCAGCGCCGCGTAGTGGCCCAGCAGCGCAGTGCAGGTGATGCCGCCGGAGCAGGCGCCCAGCATGTTCACGTCCTTGCTGCCGGTAATCGCCGTGATCACATCGACGGCTTCCTTGAGCGCTTCGATATAGGTCGACAGGCCCCACTCGCGCTGGGCCTTGGTCGGGTTGCGCCAGCTGACGATAAAGGTCTGCTGCCCATTGCGCAGGCAGAAGCGCGCCAGGCTCTTGTCCGGGCTCAGGTCGAATACATAGAATTTATTGATCTGCGGCGGCACCACCAGCAGTGGTCGCTCGTGTACCTGCTCGGTGATGGGCTTGTACTGGATCAGCTCCAGCACATCATTGCGAAAGACCACGGCGCCTTCGGTGGTGCCCAGGCTCTTGCCCACTTCAAAGGCGCCCATGTTGACCTGGCTTGGCATGCCGCCGTTGTGCACCATGTCCTTGGCCAGGTGGGACAGGCCGTCGAGCAGGCTTTTGCCGCCGGTTTCAAAGAAGCGTTTGACGGCCGCCGGGTTGGCCGCGCTGTTGGTGGGGGCCATGGCTTCAGTCATCAGGTTGATCACGAAGTGGCCGCGACTGATGTCCTGTTCCGATAGATTGCTGTCACCGATCCAGTCGTGCAGCTCCTTGCGCCACGCCAGGTAAGTCTGCAGGTAGCGTTTGTAGAGCGGGTTCTGGCTCCAGGCCGGGTCATGGAAGCGACGATCATCGCTCTCCGGCACCAGCGCCGATTTGCCGAACATGACGTTCTTGAGCTCCACCCCGAAATGGGCGACGTGTTTGACGCTGTGTAACGGTTGCTTGATGGCTTGGGTGAGCACCATCTTCGCCGAGGCCAATAAGTCCTTTTTGCGTAACGCGATGATCGGGTTCAACCCCAGGGTGTTTTCCGAGGCCTGGCGTTTCAAGTCATCGTTATTCTTGTTACTCATCTACGACGCTCCATTGTCCGAAAGACGAGTACCGGCGATTTCCGCGCACCCATTTCGATACACGACACCAGCCTGGTACTGCGCTCGGGTGACCGTTGATACCACATCGTCAAATGCAGGGAACTTGCCAGTTCCATTGGTTACCCGAGTTTAATTTTTTTCGCAAGCGGGCCAATCGTTGACCACGAGACAGGGCATTCAAGCAGATGAAATTAGAAAATGCCCTCTAAAGAGCAAGAGGCCTGGACTAGAGCATCAGCCGCACGACCGACTGACTCGGGTCGCGGGTTTTTCCGGCCGTTTTCAGTTCGGCCAGGTAATCGGCCCACAGCGCGTCCTGACGCACGGCCAGTTGATAAAGGTAGTCCCAGGTGAACAATCCGCTGTCATGGCCGTCGTCGAAGGTCAATTTCAGTGCGTACTGGCCGGCCGGTTCCAGCTTGATCAACTTAACGTTGAGCTTGCCGAATTGCAGGATGGGTTTGCCGTGGCCCTGGACCTCGGCGGAAGGCGAGTGCACGCGCAGGAATTCGGCGGGCAGTTGGTAGGTTTCGTCCGGTCCGTAGGTGAGGCCCAGGGTATTGGAGGCTTTATGCAGGTTTACAGCAGTAGGAAATTTCGACATTGGAGATAACCCTGAAGGAACCGGCTTGAACAATGTGGGAGGGGGCTTGCCCCCGATAGCCGTGTGTCAGTCAGCATACATCTGTCTGACAGACCGCTATCGGGGGCAAGCCCCCTCCCACATTGAAGCGAAGCAGTTCTGTGTGAGGCTTACAGAATATAGCGCGACAAGTCTTCGTTCTCTGCCAATTCGCCCAGGTGGCTGTTGACGTAATCCGCGTCGATCTTGATCGCTTCGCCATTCTGCGCACCGGCCATGTCGCCGGCACTGAAGGACACCTCTTCGAGCAGGCGCTCAAGCAAGGTGTGCAGACGACGCGCACCGATGTTCTCGGTCTTCTCGTTGACCTGCCAGGCAATCTCCGCCAGGCGCTTGATCCCGTCCGGCTGGAATTCGATGCCCAGGCCTTCGGTTTTCAGCAATTCGCGATACTGCTCGGTCAGTGAAGCATGCGGCTCGCTGAGAATGCGCTCGAAGTCGCCCGGGGTCAGCGCCTTGAGTTCCACGCGGATCGGCAGGCGGCCTTGCAGCTCCGGCACCAGGTCGCTTGGTTTGCTCAGGTGGAAAGCACCGGAGGCGATAAACAGGATGTGGTCGGTCTTGACCATGCCCAGCTTGGTGTTGACCGTGCAGCCTTCGATCAGTGGCAGCAGGTCGCGCTGTACGCCCTCGCGGGACACATCGACGCCGCCGGAGTTGCCGCGCTTGGCCACTTTGTCGATCTCATCGATAAACACGATGCCGTGCTGCTCGACCGCTTCCAGGGCCTTGGCCTTGAGTTCTTCCTCATTGACCAGGCGTCCGGCTTCTTCGTCGCGCACCAGCTTCAGGGCCTCTTTCACCTTGAGCTTGCGGCTTTTCTTCTTGCCCTTGCCCATGTTGGCGAACAGGTTCTGCAACTGGCTGGTCATTTCTTCCATGCCCGGGGGCGCGGAAATATCGACGCCCGACACTTCGGCCACTTCGATCTCGATTTCCTTGTCGTCCAGCTGGCCTTCACGCAGGCGCTTGCGGAACAGCTGGCGGGTGTTGGAATCCGATGACGGCGCGGCGTCTTCGTTGAAGCCCATGCGAGCCGGTGGCAACAGCGCGTCGAGGATGCGCTCTTCGGCGGCATCTTCGGCGCGATGGCTGACCTTGGTCACTTCCTGCTCGCGCAGCATCTTCAGGGCGGCGTCGGCCAGGTCACGAATGATCGACTCGACATCGCGGCCCACATAGCCGACTTCGGTGAATTTGGTGGCCTCGACCTTGATGAACGGGGCATTGGCCAATTTGGCCAGGCGCCGGGCGATTTCGGTTTTACCGACGCCGGTCGGGCCGATCATCAGGATGTTCTTGGGCGTTACTTCAACGCGCAGTTCTTCGGGCAGTTGCATCCGGCGCCAGCGGTTACGCAGCGCAATGGCAACGGCGCGCTTGGCATCGTCCTGGCCGATGATATGGCGATTGAGTTCATGGACGATTTCGCGGGGAGTCATGGACATAGTGTTTGGCGGCCTCAAGCGGGAATAAGCCTACGGCTTACTCGGCGAGGTCCTGCTCCTCAATGGTGTGGTTGTGGTTGGTGAACACGCAGATATCGCCGGCGATACCCAGGGCGGTCTCGACGATTTCACGGGCCGACAGGTCGGTCTTCTTCAACAGCGCGCTGGCCGCAGCCTGTGCATAGCCGCCACCGGAACCCATGGCGATCAGGCCGTGTTCAGGTTCAACCACATCGCCGTTGCCGGTGATGATCAGGGACGCGTCTTTGTTGGCGACCGCCAGCATGGCTTCGAGGCGGCTGAGGGAACGGTCGGTGCGCCATTCCTTGGCGAGTTCGACGGCGGCGCGCACCAGATGGCCCTGGTGCTTTTCGAGCTGGCCTTCGAAGCGTTCGAACAGGGTGAAGGCATCGGCGGTAGCGCCGGCGAAACCGGCGAGCACCTGGCCGTGGTACAGGCGACGCACTTTCTTGGCGTTGCCTTTCATCACGGTATTGCCCAGGGAAACCTGGCCGTCGCCGCCCATGACGACTTTGCCGTGGCGACGTACTGAAACGATGGTGGTCAAGGGGAGAGTCTCCACGCAGCGGGGCGAAAATGCCCTGATGGAACTCATATGGGGGTGGCGAGGGGGATTTCAACCGTAGGACGGCAGTGCGGACGAGTGGTGTTTATTGATCCGACACCTGTTCAGGAACACTGCAAAACCAAATGTGGGAGGGGGCTTGCCCCCGATTGCGGTGTATCAGTCGCTGAATATATTGACTGGTCTACCGCCATCGGGGGCAAGCCCCCTCCCACATTAGTCCTGCTATGTCTTCGAGATCAGCGGCTCTGGCGTTGTTGTAACAGCAGGTTGCTAAACCCGGCGCCCGCCAATTGTTTCTGCGCCACGGTCAGCTGCTCGCGGTTGCTGAACGGGCCTACCAGCACGCGATACCAGGTCGCTTCCTTCACGGTGCCGGATTCCACCGTCACCGACTGGCCCAGCAGAATGATCTGCGCGCGTACACGGTCTGCGTCCGCCTGTTTGGGGAACGAGCCCGCCTGCAGGAAGAACTTGGTCACCGGCGCGGCCTTGGTCTCTGCCACTGGAGGCGCCGGCGGCGGGGTGATGCCGGCCAATGCCGCCTGGGCGCGTGCGGTATCGATCTTCGCCGCTTCCGCTGGGGTTACCGGCGTGGTCGGCACTTGCGGCGTCGGCAGGGTTTTCTCCGGCACGGCGTCGGGCGGCACGATCACTTCCGATTCCGGCAGCAGCGTGTAGAAATCGTACTTGGGCTTCACCGGAACCGTCGGGCTCGGCGCAGTCTTGTTGGCCTCGGCGATTTTCGTGGCTTTCTGCTGCTCCTGTTTGACGCGCTTGACGTCATCGCCCTGGCCGGGCTCCAGCTTCATCAGAAAGACAACGAATGCGCCGACCGTGAGGCCGATCGCCATCCACAGCCAACCCGGAATCGGCTGCTTGGCCGGGGCCTGGTAGCGGCTGGCGCCGCGCTTGGGTGCAGGTTTTTTCTTGGCTGCCAACTTACATGCGCTCCAGAGTTTCCAGGCCCAACAGCTCCAGGCCTTGCTTTAGGGTCCGTCCAGCCAGTGCGGCAAGGCGCAGGCGACTTTGCTTCTGGGCTTCATCGTCGGCGCTGAGGATCGGGCAGTTCTCGTAGAAGCTGGAAAACAGGCCGGCCACTTCGTACAGGTAGGTGCAGAGGATATGCGGCGTGCCTTTCTCGCCGACGCTGTTGAGCACTTCGCCGAACTGCGCAAGCTTGGCGGCCAGTTCCTGTTCATGAGGTGCGTCCAGCACGATTTGGCCTTCGACTTCGCTGAAGTCCTTGCCCAGTTTGCGGAACACACCGGCCACACGGGTGTAGGCGTACAGCAGGTACGGGGCGGTGTTGCCTTCGAAGTTGAGCATCAGGTCGAAGTTGAAGCTGTAGTCGCTGGTGCGGTGCTTGGACAGGTCGGCGTATTTCACCGCGCCAATGCCGACCACGCGGGCGATATTGCGCAGGTCGGCCTCGGCCAGTTCGGGGTTCTTTTCCTTGACGAGGCTGTAGGCGCGCTGCTGGGCTTCGGTCAGCAGGTCGATCAGCTTCACGGTGCCGCCATCGCGGGTCTTGAACGGGCGGCCATCGGCGCCGTTCATGGTGCCGAAACCCATGTGTTCCATATGCATCGGGTGGGTGACGAAACCGGCGCGGCGCGCCACTTCGAACACTTGCTGGAAGTGCAGGGCCTGGCGCTGGTCGACGAAATACAGCGCGCGATCGGCCTTGAGCACGCCGCTGCGGTAGCGCACGGCGGCCAGGTCGGTGGTGGCGTAGAGATAGCCGCCACCGGCCTTGACGATGATCACCGGCAGCGGCTCGCCATCGGCAGTCTTGAACTCCTCAAGGAACACGCACTGCGCACCGTTGCTCTCGACCAGCAGGCCTGCGGCCTTGAGGTCGTTGACCACATTGATCAGGTCGTCGTTGTAGGCGCTTTCGCCCATCACGTCGGCCATGGTCAATTTGACGTTGAGCAGTTCGTAGATTTCCTGGCAGTGGGACAGGGAGATATCGCGGAAACGCCCCCACAGCGCCAGGCATTCCTGGTCCCCGGCTTGCAGCTTGACCACCAGGCTGCGCGCGCGGTCAGCAAATTCTTCGGATTCGTCGAAGCGCTTCTTGGCGGCGCGGTAGAAGTTTTCCAGGTCGGCCAGCTCGTTGCTGGTGATCGGGTTTTCCTGCAGGTAGGCCATCAGCATGCCGAACTGGGTGCCCCAGTCGCCCACGTGGTTCTGGCGGATGACGGTGTCACCGAGAAACTCCAGGACCCGCGCCACGCCGTCGCCGATGATGGTCGAGCGCAGGTGACCGACGTGCATCTCCTTGGCCAGGTTAGGTGCCGACAGGTCGATGACCACGCGCTGGCTGTCACCGGCCTTGCGTGCACCGATGTGGGCGTCGGCCAGGGCTGCGTCCAGGCGTGCGGCCAGGGCCTGGCTGTTCTGGAAGAAGTTGATAAAGCCCGGGCCTGCGATTTCGGCCTTGGTGACACTGGCGTCGGCCGGTAGCGCGGCGATGATTTTTTCCGCGAGGTCGCGAGGCTTCATGCCCGCAGGCTTGGACAGCATCATCGCGATGTTGCTGGCGAAGTCGCCGTGGGTCTTGTCGCGGGTGTTCTCCACCTGGATCGCCGGCGACAGGCCTTCAGGCAACACACCTTCGTTGACGAGTTGGGTGAGGGCTTGTTGGATCAGCTGGCGAATGGTGTCTTTCATGGTGTTCTCTTTCGACCGCAAGCGGCGGCGCGCGATGCGCAGGTGGAAAAACTGGGCATTATCCGTGGCGAGGGCGGGCTTGCCAACCGTTCCGGACCTGTGGAGCATTTTGTAGGCGCGAGCTTGCTCGCGAAAATCGTCAACGATAACTCGGGCTTCCTGATTTAACGTGGTGTTCTTGAGTTGTTCGCGAGCAAGCTCGCTCCTGCAGGGGACGGCTTAATACAAATCGACCGGGTCTACATCCAGTGACCATCGCACCTGCCGGCCACTGGGCATTTGCTCCAGGGCCAGCAACCAGCTGCTCAATAGCCGATGCAACGGCGCGCGGGACGTTGCCTGCAAGAGTAGCTGGGCGCGATACCGCCCGGCACGGCGTTCCATGGGCGCGGGCACCGGGCCGAGCAGCTCGATGCCGCTCAGACCCAGCTC
The DNA here is from genome assembly GCF_900004915.1 of Pseudomonas sp. 31 R 17. Classification (NCBI taxonomy): domain Bacteria; kingdom Pseudomonadati; phylum Pseudomonadota; class Gammaproteobacteria; order Pseudomonadales; family Pseudomonadaceae; genus Pseudomonas; species Pseudomonas sp. 31 R 17. Next base: position 14,413 of record NZ_CVTN01000064.1, on the reverse strand, counting down.
TGCCAGCAAACGTTCAGCGGCGCTGCAGGCTTCGTCCAGAAAGCCTTCGGCCTGGCCCGGTTTATGCGCCTCGGCGCGCAGCAGCGCCAGGTGCGCAAACGGCGGCAGCCCGGCGGCGCGGCGCTCGCTCAATGCCTGTTCGGCGAAGGCAAAGTAACCTTGCTCGGTCAGTTGAATCAGCAGCGGGTGGTCGGCCAGGTGCGTCTGGATAATCACCCGGCCAGGCTCTTCGGCGCGCCCTGCGCGGCCGGCGACCTGCACGATCAGTTGCGCCATGCGCTCGCTGGCGCGGAAGTCGCCGGAGAATAAGCCACCGTCCGCATCCAGGATCGACACCAGGGTCACCCGTGGAAAGTGATGCCCTTTGGCGAGCATCTGCGTGCCGACCAGGATGCACGGCTGGCCTTTCTGGATGGTGGCGAACAGTTGGTTCATCGCGTCTTTGCGCGACGTACTGTCGCGGTCCACCCGCAGCACCGGGTAATTCGGGAACAGAATGCCCAGGCGCTCTTCGGCGCGCTCGGTGCCCGCGCCGACCGGGCGCAGGTCGACCTTGCCGCATTGTGGACAGTGGCGGGGCACAGGTTCCACATGGCCGCAGTGGTGGCAGCGCAGTTCGCCGTAGCGCTGATGCACGGTCATGCGCGCATCGCAACGCTCGCATTCGGACATCCAACCACAGTCATGGCACAACAGCGTCGGCGCAAAACCGCGGCGGTTGAGGAACACCAGGACTTGCTGGCCGGCGGCGAGGGTCTGGCCGATGGCTTGCTGCATCGGCCCGGAAATACCGCTGTCCAGCGGTCGGCTTTTGACATCCAGGCGCAGGAAACGCGGTTGCTTGGCGCCACCTGCGCGTTCATTCAGGCGTAGCAGGCCATAACGACCGGTGTAGGCGTTATGCAGGCTTTCCAGGGAGGGCGTGGCCGAACCCAGCACAATCGGGATGTCTTCCTGGCGCGCACGCACCAGGGCCAGGTCGCGGGCGTGATAACGCAGGCCTTCCTGTTGTTTATATGAGCCGTCGTGCTCTTCGTCGATGATGATCAGGCCCGGATTTTTCATCGGGGTGAACAGTGCCGAGCGCGTGCCGATAATAATGTCGGCTTCGCCGTCCCGCGCCGCCAGCCACGACTCCAGGCGCTCACGGTCGTTGACCGCCGAGTGCACCAGGGCGATGCGGGCGTTGAAGCGCTGTTCGAAACGCGCCAGGGTTTGCGGGCCGAGGTTGATCTCGGGGATCAGCACCAGCGCCTGTTTGCCGGCCTGCAAGGTTTCGCGGATCAACTGCAAATACACTTCGGTCTTGCCGCTGCCGGTGACGCCGGCCAGCAGGAACGCGTGGAAACTGTCGAACCCTGCGCGGATCGCTTCATAGGCGGCGCGTTGTTCGGGGTTCAGCGGCAGCTCCGGCTGGGCCAGCCAGTGTTCATGGCGCGGGTCGGGGGCGTGCTTGCGGATTTCCACCTGCACCAGCCCCTTGGCCAGCAGCAGGTCGAGGCTGTCCTTGCTCAGCATCAGCTTGCTCAATAGCTGATGAGCCACGCCGTGGGGGTGCTGCGCCAGGGTGGCGAGGGCTTCACGTTGGCGCGGCGCGCGGGCGATGCGTGGGTCGTCCAGGCGCGCGCCGGAAACCATCGACCAGAAACGTTCCTGGCGCGCTTCGGCCAGTTCGCCCTGGCGCAGCAGCACCGGCAGCGCCCAGCTCAGGGTATCGCCCAGGCTGTGCTGGTAATACTGCGCGGTCCACAGGCACAGCTTGAACAGCGCGGGCGGCAGCGGCGCGGTGGCGTCGAGGATCGCGATGGCCGGCTTGAGCTTTTCGGCGGGCACTTCGCTGTGGTCGGTGACTTCCACCAGGATGCCGATCATTTCCCTGCGCCCGAACGGTACGCGCACGCGCATGCCGGGCTGCAACTGCGCACGCGGCACACTCGCCGGCGCCCGGTAATCGAACAGGCGGCGCAGGGGCGAGGGCAGGGCGAGGCGCAAAATGGCGTCGGGCACGCGGAGGGTCTCATCTAGGCAGGTGGTGGCGCAGGGGCGGGAGCCTAGCAGACAGGGGAGGGCTTGGGTATGCCGTGGTTTTCTGATGAAAGGCGGTTTTCGGTCGGATGCGCAGCTTGCGTGATTGAAAAGGTCTGTTAGAATTCGCGGCCTAATTACGTGCGGTATTCGACAATAGTGTCGAGTGGCGGCACGCTAGCCCGAGGAAGTGCCATGAAAGCCGATATCCATCCAGCGTACGAAACCATCGAAGTTACCTGCAGCTGCGGCAACAAGTTCGAAACCCGTTCGAACCTGTGCAAGCCACTGGGTACTGACGTATGCAACGAGTGCCACCCGTTCTACACCGGTAAGCAGAAGACTCTGGACACCGGCGGCCGTGTACAGCGCTTCGCAGATCGCTTTGGTGCTTTCGGCAAGAAGCCTGCTGCTGCTACTCCGGCAGAGTAAGGCTCAAAAGCCTTATGGGCTTTTGCCAGCTGTTGAAAAAGGCGTCCCTCGCGGGCGCCTTTTTTGTGCCTGCGATTTGGCTATCCGCCACCCAGGCCCAGGTGTTCTGCCCCGCGCCGGCGTCGGTGGCGCCTGTGCACGTGCAGCGCGTGGTGGATGGCGACACTGTGCGTCTCAAGGATGGCCGCAGCGTTCGGATGATCGGTATCAACGCGCCGGAGACCGGTAGGAAGGGCCGCTCCGACGAGCCGTTTGCGGCTGCCGCGCGCCAGCGTCTGCAGGCATTGGTCAATGCCAGTGACGGTCGTCTCGGGCTGGTGCCGGGGCGCGAGGGTAAAGATCGCTACGGGCGAACCCTTGCCCACCTGTATGGCGCCGACGGCAACAACCTTGAGGCGCAATTGCTGGCTGAGGGCCTGGGGTTTCAGGTGGGTGTCGCGCCGAATGTCGAGCTGGTCGCCTGTCAGCAGGCTGCTGAAAACAGTGCGCGTGACGCGCGGTTGGGGCTTTGGCGGCAATCGCCGGTACAGAGCGTGGCGCAACTCAAGCGGTCGGGGTTCGCCCTGGTCAGCGGACGGGTCAGCAAGATCGAACGCAATCGCGGTGGCGTCTGGATCCAGTTGCAGGGTTCACTGGTATTACGCATTGCGCCTGATCGGGTCCGTTTATTCGAGACCGCCATGCTCAATGGTCTGCAAGGCAAGACAATCGAGGCGCGTGGCTGGGTGCAGGACCGCTCCAGGCGCGGCGGGCCGAAAGACCCTCAGGCACGTTGGCTGTTGCCGCTCACCGATCCGAGCATGCTCGGCTGAGCGCAATAATAAAAAATTGTAGACATTTTTTTATGCGATTGTGAACAGTCTAGCCCTTGTATCCCGTGGCTTTAGACTAAAGTACGCCGCAGCAGGGCCTTGACACCTGTGACTGACCAGTCTTGTAGGGGCTTTACGACACGCGTATCCTCGGCGGTCCGTCGACCAACAGTAAAAGCGGAATGCCGATATGTCTGATTTGAAAACTGCCGCTCTCGAATATCATGCCAATCCTCGTCCAGGAAAGCTGAGTGTAGAGCTCACCAAGGCCACTGCCACCGCCCGTGACCTGTCGCTGGCCTACAGCCCTGGCGTTGCCGAGCCCGTACGTGAAATCGCCCGCGACCCCGAGCTGGCGTACAAATACACCGGCAAGGGCAACCTGGTTGCAGTGATTTCTGATGGCACCGCGATCCTGGGCCTGGGTAACCTCGGCCCATTGGCGTCCAAGCCGGTCATGGAAGGCAAGGGCGTGCTGTTCAAGCGCTTTGCCGGCATCGATGTTTTCGACATCGAAGTCGACTCCGAGAGTCCGCAGGCCTTCATCGACACCGTCAAACGCATTTCCATCACCTTCGGTGGCATCAACCTGGAAGATATCAAGGCACCCGAGTGCTTCGAGATCGAAAAGGCGCTGATCGAACAGTGTGACATCCCGGTATTCCACGATGACCAGCACGGCACCGCGATCGTTACCGCGGCCGGCATGATCAACGCCCTGGAAATCGCCGGCAAAACCCTGGGTGAGGCGAAGATCGTCTGCCTGGGTGCCGGCGCTGCGGCCATTTCCTGCATGAAGCTGATCATCAGCATGGGCGCCAAGCTGGAAAACATCTACATGGTCGACAGCAAGGGCGTGATCCAGTCCGAGCGTACCGACCTGAACCAGTACAAGGCGATGTTTGCCCACCCGTCCTCCAAGCGCACCCTGGCTGACGCCCTCGACGGTGCCGACGTGTTCGTCGGCCTGTCCGGTCCGAACCTGCTGAGCGCCGAAGGCCTGAAGTCGATGGCGCCGAACCCTATCGTGTTCGCCTGCTCCAACCCGGACCCGGAAATCTCGCCTGAGCTGGCGCACGCCACCCGCAGCGATGTGATCATGGCCACCGGTCGTTCGGACTACCCGAACCAGGTCAACAACGTGCTGGGCTTCCCGTTCATCTTCCGTGGTGCCCTGGACGTTCGCGCCAAGCGCATCAACGAAGAAATGAAAGTAGCGGCCGCCAACGCCCTGCGTGAACTGGCCAAGCTGCCGGTGCCGCAGGATGTCTGCGACGCCTACGGTGGCGCCAAGCTGGAGTTCGGTCGTGAGTACATCATCCCGAAACCTATGGACAAGCGCCTGATCACCCTGATCTCCGATGCCGTGGCCAAGGCTGCAATCGAGACTGGTGTGGCAACCCTGCCGTATCCGAAGAACTACCCGCTGCAAAGCGTGGATGATGTGTTCAACGGCTAAGCCTGCGTAACGCACCCACAAAAAAGCCCCGGCTCTCGCGAGTTGGGGCTTTTTGTTGGGTGGCTATTATCTCAAGGCTGGCGAAGGTCCAAATGTGGGAGGGGGCTTGCCCCCGATGGCGGCCTCTGGGCCGACCAGGGTGTTGGATTGGACCGAGTAATATCCGTTTCTGCGGTAACGGCTGCTAATGGTTCCGCTTTTACAGCGGCTCACTTTTGAAAAGCGCAAAAGTAAGCAAAACGCTCTTGCCCCA